>DHGL01000014.1 GCA_002402725.1 Anaerolineaceae bacterium UBA4799 | reverse complement strand
GCACATAGTATACAGTTTATGAACACGTAATGGGAATGCCGGGTTATGGTAGTATTATCGGCAGCACAGGATGAAAAAATGACGGTCACCTGGGATGTTTTGGGGATTGGCACCGCAGCGGTGGATGACCTGCTGCTGGTGGAGCGCTTCCCTGAAGCCGACAGCAAGGTCAATATCCTCGAATCCATACGCCAGGGAGGCGGTCAGACAGCCACAGCCATGGTCGCGGCCGCCAGGCAAGGCGCGCGGGCGGCTTTCTGCTGCCGGTTGGGGTTCGATGACCTTTCGCTTTTCACGATGACTGAACTGGAAAAGGAAGGGGTTGATACCTCCCCCTGCCACCAGGACGAGGAAGGCAGCCCTTATCATTCCATCATCATCGTGGACACCCAAAAGCACACGCGTACCATTTTGCACAGCGGCGGCAATGTCAGCCCGCCACCGCGACTGATCACTCCCGAGTTGATTTCGCGAACCAGGGTGCTCTTCGTGGATGACAATTCAAGCCAGGCGGGCATCAAGGCCGCGCGCATCGCCCGCTCACTGGGCATCCCGGTCATCGCTGATGTGGAACCTGATCCTCCACCCGAACTGGCAACATTGCTGCCGCTCATCGACCACCTGGTCATTGGTAACGAGCTTGCCCATACCCTCAGCGCTAAAGACACAGAAGCGGAAATGGCAACTGCGCTATGCAGTGTGCAACGCGCCTGCTGTGTGGTCACCGCGGGCGAAAATGGTTGCTGGTACGCGCAAAGGGGTATGCCCGCGGTGCATGTGCCGGGGAATCAGGTGAGCGTTGTGGATACCACCGGCTGCGGAGATGTCTTCCACGGGGTTTACGCCGCCGCCATCGCGCGCGGAGAAAGCATTGCAGACGCGGTAACACTGGCAAACGCCAGCGCTGCACTTAAGTCAACACGCCCCGGCGGCCGCTTGGGAATACCAGACCTGGAAACGGCACGCGCGTTAATCCGCAGTGAGCACTGACAAACCCGGGAGGGTTGAAATTAATCGATTTTACTGGTATTCATAGATGAATGGAAGGAGAGAATCTTTATGCGGGATATCTGGCAAATCGTACAGCAATGGCAGGATGAAAAACAGCGCATCGCTCTGGCAACGGTCATCAAAGTTACCGGTTCTTCGTTGCGCCCGGAAGGGTCGAAACTGATCATCTCCAACAGCGGGGCCATCCACGGGTCGGTCACAGGCGGCTGTGTGGAAGGCGCGGTATTTGAAGAAGCGAGTGAAGTACTAAGGTCAGGCGCACCCAGATTATTAAGTTACGGCGTCACCGACCAGCAGGCCTGGGATGTGGGGCTTTCATGCGGTGGTGCGGTCGAAATCTTTGTCGAAGCGATGGATACTCCCGCCTGGCAAGCCATTCTGCCAGCGCTGGCGCGCAGCCTGGCTGAGAATCGGCTGGCTGTGCTGCTCACCGTTGTTCGTGGAGCCGGTACAGGCAGAAAAATGCTGGTGCTACCGGGCGGCGAAATCAGCGGCAGCCTGGGGAACACGGACCTTGACCATGAAGCCATCAGTAGCCTGCCGGAAAACTGGGCGACGCGCACCCCGCTGCAAATAGAATTGAGAAACGGTGAAATTGTGTTCGCAGACTTCATCGTCCCACCGCCGCGCCTGGTCATCATTGGCGCATCTCACATCGCCATTCCGCTGGTCGCGCTGGCAAAAACCCTCGCTTTCCACACTATTGTGGTGGACGCGCGTTCAGCTTTCGCTACCCGTGAGCGCTTCCCGCACGCGGACGAACTCATCATTGGATGGCCGGCTGATGTGCTGCAGCAACTGAAACTGGATGCGGCGACCTGCGTGGTTACCTTGAGCCATGATGACAAGCTCGATAACCCGGCGCTGCTGTTCGCCATTACCAGCCCAGCCAGGTACATCGGCGCGTTAGGTTCGCGTACGACCCACGCCAAAAGGTTGGAGGCACTGCTGGCGGAAGGTGCGAGAGAGGAAGACCTCAAACGTATTCACGCCCCGGTGGGGCTGAAGATTGGCGCCCGGCAACCGGAGGAAATCGCTTTATCGATCATGGCCGAAATTGTGGCGACCGCCCATTCTAGTGATGGATAATTCTGGTATTTACAGCCACAAGAAAGTCGCGGCCATCATCCTGGCGGCTGGCGGGTCAACACGTATGGGGCAACCCAAGCTGCTGCTGGACTGGCACGGTCAACCGCTGGTCCGCTGGGTGGCATGCCTGGCGTTGTACGCGGGTTGCGCGCCGGTGGTCGTGGTTACCGGCGCCAACGCAGAAGAAATCCGGCAGGCGCTTGATGGACTTCCGTTGATTTTTACACATAATCCCGATTGGCAAACTGGTCAAAGCAGTTCTGTAAAGGCGGGAGTGTATATGCTGCCTGAAGATGTCGACGCGGTGTTGGTTTTTTTGGGTGACCAGCCGCATATCCCCCCGCGCGTGCCGCGTGAATTGCTGCGTGTTTACCAACAGGATGAACCCGCGGAGGTAATTCTCATCCCGACTCATAAAGGCAAGCGCGCCAACCCTGTTCTGCTGGAACGGCGAACCTTTGAACCGCTGGGACGGCTGAGCGGTGATACCGGTGCGCGGTTACTCTTTTCGCAATACCCGGTGAAACTGATTCCGTTTGAAGAACCAGACCTGGTTTTCGATGTTGATTCGCCGGAGGATTATCAAAGGCTGCTCGAAAAGCCCGCCCCTCGGCTTTAATACCTGATTAGATTCCAAAATAAAATTTCCCCGCGAGATGCATCTCGCGGGGAATGTTGTATAAGGTAGCAGCGAGTTATCGCTTGCGGCGGATCAGCAGCAGCAGCATGAGCAGGATAACGGCGCCCACGAACGCTGAGAGAATCGCGCCTAGAACGCCGCCTCCAAGGTTGATGCCCAACAGCCCGAAGAGCCAGCCGCCAAGGAAACCCCCGAGGATTCCAACGATGAGTTTACCAAGCAAACCCATGTTGATGCCTTTGATGACCCAGTCAGCCAGAAAACCCGCGATTGCGCCTACAAGAATCCAAATCAATATATTCATTACTATCCTCCTTTATTACTTTTTCTTTATTAAGATTATATAACAAAATCACAGCCTCACGCGTAAAATCGGGCAGGTCAGGTAATGACCACCGCCGCGGCCTTCTCCCAGTTCAAAACCCGCTATTGGCAGCACTTCAATCCCGGCTGCGCGCATGCGGGCGATAGTGTAAGTATTGCGCTCAAAGCAAACCACCATGCCGGGTTCTAGCGCGATCACGCTTTAAAACCGGCAGCGCGGAACATGGAATGATAACGATAGATACAACATGTTGTGAGATTCGCGCCAGCACGTGAGGTTGACGGAACCACCTCATTGAATCACAAGTTATCTCGGGCAGATGGATGGGAGCAATTGCTGAAAGTACCTTTCTCTAAACCATTCATGAGTAATTTTAGCCATTACTTAATGACATATATCCGCAATAATCGGGTATTAATCCAGTTTTCTTATCACCACACCTGGTGTAAATTATCCCTGATATCGATAGCAAGTGTTATCTCCCTGTTTCCGCAGGGTGAGTGTCCTTAAGGAGTAAAAAATGGATTTTGCTTTTATCGTGATCATCCTTCAACTTATTTTCCTCGAAGGCATCCTGTCCATTGATAATGCCGCCGTACTCGGCGCAATGGTCACGCCTCTCCCTGACCATGAGCCTGTTCCATGGCCGAAGAGTCTTGCCGGGTTCGGTGTCGTGGTAAATAAAGTAATCGGACCGCAGCGCACCGCCGCTTTGAAAGTGGGCCTTATCGGTGCCTACCTGGGTAGAGGGATCATGTTGGTGGCTGCCAGCTATGTGATACAAAATCCGTGGTTAAAGTTGGTCGGCGCGGCTTATCTGATTAAACTGGCGCTGGACGACCTGAGCGCGCATGGTTATAGCGGTGGTGAAGAAGGTGAAGACCGCCCGGTAAAGGTGCGCACCTTCTGGTCTACTGTGCTGGCGGTGGAACTGATGGATCTGGCCTTCAGCCTTGACAACGTCGTGGCCGCGGTGTCCCTTTCCGATAAGCTTTGGGTGGTGATGATGGGTGTGGCCATCGGCATCCTGCTGATGCGTTTTGCGGCTGGCATCTTCAGCAAAGTGGTCGAGAAAGCTCCCGTCCTGAAAACCGCGGCTTACATCCTTGTTTTGAATATCGGTGTGGAGCTATTAATTGAGGACCTTGGTCATGTGCACATCGGAGATTGGACCCGGTTTGGCATATCCGTTGCCACCATCTTGCTCGCCCTGGCTTATGAACGCTTCAAGATCTTGAAAGTTTTCCGCCCGTTACTGATCTGGTTAAGCCAGGGTTTCGCCTTGATTAACGGTCTCATCACCTGGATCTTCGCCCCTCTAAAAGGAATCTTCACCCTCATATCAAAACTTTTTACACCCCGCCATGCGACACCAACACCGGCTGAATAAATAAATCACATACCCCCGTGCGTGCAACACAACACGGGGGCGAATTTTTTAATAAGTAATTTCGATTAAAGTTCTTTTTCCATCCATACCACCTGGGTGGTACCAAAATAACGGGTAGGAAGACCGTGGACTTTATAACCAGCCTTCTCAAAGTAATCGGTCGTGTTCAAGCGAGATTGGCAGCCTATCTTCTTATACCCCAGTTCGCGGGCCTGCGCTTCGACATACCCCAATAGCTGTCTGCCGATGCCGGTACGCTGCAAAGCGGATTTCACCGCCAGATGAGAAACCCAGGCAACACCAGGTTCTTTCTCAAAGAATTTGACGCAACCCACAACTTCCTTGTCTTGATCATTTACCGCCATGAAATGATGCGAGATGGGTTCGTAATCATCCTTCTCGGTTCCACGCGGCTGACCCCACGGTTCACGTAAAACTTTATAACGCAGGTCGTAATAGATCTTAAAATCATCTTTGGTTTTCGGGATCTTTATATGTATCAATTGAATACCTCGCATTTAGATTCGACTTTATTAATTATACAGCAGAAGAAATTTCCGATATTTGTATATCTATCGGGTTTGACCATTGATAGTTTGCATGACCCTCACTTCCACGGATTCCGTCAATGCTTTTTCGGTGAAACACATGTTACGGGCAAGCGCAATCAACTTACGAAGCTCATCTTCAGGCGCTTCAGAATCCATGATAATTTCCACCTCAAAGACGTCGCAAAAGCCCTCCGCGTCTCCCTTTAGCACGGAACCCTGTTCGTGAAAATACGCGGTGACGTTTACGCGTTCGTTGCTGATTGGCAACTTCCTTTTGGCCGCAACCTGCGACATATGAGAGAGCAGTCAAAGCGCCATCCCGCTTACAAAATAGGTCAACGGTGAAGGGGCTGTGCCCTCCCCGCCAGGCATGTAGTTGCCTTCATCACTGATGAACGCGTAGGCCCTGCCGGTTTCTGGTTGCCCGGCGATTACCTGTTTACGCCACTTGCCCAGTGAACTGGCTTCAGCGTTTACTTTGATCTCACGAAAACCAGGCGGTCTTTTTTTTGCCGTTTTACTCATGAGCACCTTTATTTGAAAAGCCGTTCTTCGAGCTTCTTTCTATACAATCCCAAATTCAGTGGCAGGCGAGCCACACCGCTCTCCATCGCAGCCTGCGCCACCGCCGGGGCTTCCCACAGACATACGCGCTTATCCAACGGCTTGGGTACCACGTATTCCATCCCGAATTCCAGGTGCTTCAGTCCATATGCCGCCAGCACCTCCTGCGGAACCGTCTCGCGTGCCAACGCTGCCAGCGCCTGGCTCGCAGCCAGTTTCATTTCATCATTGATGGAAGCCGCGCGCACATCCAGCGCACCACGGAAGATGAACGGGAATCCCAGCAAATTATTCACCTGGTTGGGATAATCCGACCTGCCGGTGCCAAGCAGCGCGTCTGGTCGCGCCTGCCGGGCCAGTTCATATTTAATTTCGGGATCGGGATTGGCCATGGCAAAGATAACAGGCTGAGCGCGCATACGCTGCAACATTTCCGGAGTGACGATATTTGCCGCAGAAAGACCAATGAAGATATCAGCGCCTTCCATCACCTCTGCCAGCGTGCCGGGTTTCTCCCCTTGCGCGAAGACCTCTTTTTCAGGGAACATTTCCTTCTCGCGCCCCTGGTACACCAGCCCGGCGATGTCACACATCCAGATGTGCGCGCGAGGAACGCCCATTTTTACAAAATGGTTGGCAGAGGCCAGCGCGGCGGCGCCTGCCCCTGAAAAAACCACCTTAACCTCATTGAGGGACTTTCCAGTAATTTCGAGAGCGTTGGTGAGCGCCGCACCTAGTATTATGGCAGTACCATGCTGGTCATCGTGAAAGACCGGGATTCCCAGCAGAGACTTCAAACGCTTTTCTATGTAGAAACACTCCGGAGAGCGGATATCCTCCAGATTGATGCCGCCAAATGAATTACCGATGGCAGCGCACACGCTGACAACAGTTTCCGGATCCGTTGAGTCAATTTCGATGTCAATACTATCAATATCAGCAAATTTCTTAAAGAGTACCGCCTTGCCTTCCATCACCGGTTTACTGGCCAGCGCGCCGCGGTTGCCCAGACCAAGGATGGCGGTGCCATTGCTGATAACCGCCACAAGATTCCCCTTGGCGGTGTACTCGTAGGCCAGCTCCGGCTCACGGGCGATTTCCAGCACGGGGTAAGCCACTCCCGGGGTGTAAGCCAGGCCAAGATCGAGCTGGTTCTCAAGCGGTTTGCTCGGATTAATGACCAGCTTCCCCGGTACCCCCCCAAGCCGGTGATAAGATAGCGCGCTTTCTTTATCAATAGGGGTCATCTGTATACTTCTGCTAGAACCTGCTGTACCTGCGCTACAGTCCCTCTCCACGGACCTGGCACTTCCTGTTTAAGAGAAGTGACCACTCCAGCCCAGCGGCAGGCTTCTGCCGCGTCAGCAGTGAGACGCTTCGCGATATATGTTGAGAAGCACGTATCTCCCCTGCCGGTGCGCCCTTTGAGTGAACGCGGAGTGAATGGGGCGGAGTATAACCGTCCGCCGGTGGAAACGGTCACGCCCGATGATTCCGTCATAACAATCTCTTGCACTCCCATGGTGTGCAACTGCTGAGCTGCCCGGGCGAGGTCTGATTCACCAGTGATGAATTCCGCTTCCGCGCGGTCAACCTTGAGATAGGTCACCGCCCGCAATCCCTGTTCCATCTCCGCCCAGGGTTTGAAGATCAAATCATTATCCGAAGGTACGCGGATGAATCCCTGTATATCCAGTCCAATCGGCGCGCGCTGCGCTAACTGCTGCAGCAATTGCAGGTCGATCTCACCAGCGAAAAGGGGTGAAAGCAGAATCACCCTTGTTTTGAGGTCAGGGATCTGCTCAAGAGAGTAGCACCCCCCAAAACCGATTGGCTGACAGATTCGGCGTTCCATATCATCCGAGCGGTAGTAATTAGCAATACCGGAAGTCCCCTCCGCCGGCGTGGCAAACACCTCGATGCCTTCATCCCGCAACTCCTGCAGGCGTTGGAAGTCATCAGGATGCAGGCGGGTTATCACGGCAACCCTACGCCCCAGCCGTTTGATGACGACACTGCCATAATAAACACCGCCGCCAGAAGCGACCTCCTCCAGACCATCGACTATCAGCTTGTCTTTGGCAAAATTACCGATCATTACGATGTCGTAATCAGTCATGTGTCTTTTCAACCGGCAGCGCCTGGATGCAGCCTTCTGCGAACCCCACGGTCACTTCCTCACCTTCCGGGAAGAGTTCCGTTATATAAGGATCGGTTTCAAGCCCGGTGAGCAACTGCCCATTGACCTCGATATCGTATTCGATTACATCCCCCAAAAAGACCGCCCGCCTGATGATACCCTTGTAGAGTTCGCCAGTTCTCTTGATGCGAACCATCTCAGGTCTGACGACGAGGGTGGCTTCTTCCTGCTTTTTGAACTGACGTTTGATATTTTTAAGGGTGATGACCTCCCCCAGTGCTTTTGCGGTCAGGCTGCCATCATGTTGTTCTTGTACAATTCCGGAAACGAAATTCGCCCGGCCGATGAAATTCGCCACAAACCGGTTGTTGGGAAAACGGTACATTTCCACCGGTGTACCGATTTGCTCAATCAAACCCAGGTTCATCACCACGATCCTATCCGAAAGTGTCATGGCTTCTATCTGGTCATGGGTCACATACACGCTGGTGATGTTCAATTCTTTTTGAATGCGTCGAATTTCTGTGCGCATTTCTTCGCGCAACTTGGCGTCAAGGTTTGAAAGCGGTTCATCCATCAGCAGCACTTTCGGTTCCATCACCAGTGCGCGTGCCAGCGCCACCCGCTGCTGCTGCCCTCCCGAAAGCTGGGTGGGCGCGCGGTCACCATAACCTTCCAGATGCACCAGGTCAAGTACTCTGTTAACACGCTCGTGAATTTCCGCCTTGGGCAGCCGGTGCACGTTCAGACCATATGCTATGTTCTCAAAAACGGTCAGGTGTGGGAAGATGGCATAGCTCTGGAAAACCATCGACATATCACGTTTATGCGGTGGTAGAGGATTGATCTTCTCACCATTCAAGATGATTTCCCCAGTCGTGGGAAATTCAAATCCAGCGATCATGCGCAGCGTGGTAGTCTTACCGCAACCCGATGGACCCAGTAGGGTGACAAGCTCGCCTTTATTTATTTCCAGGTCAACATTATTAACAGCAGTTACTTCGCCCACGCCCCCACGGGCAGGGAAGATCTTGGTGATGTTTTTCAGGGTCAGGTACATTGGTTTACCTCGCGATTAGCATCTAAAAGCCCTGGCTCATGTCGACCGAGCCCCTGCCTCTAAATATTTTGTTTACCAGCAGGTTCAGCACGAATATAGCGATGAGTACAAATACAATGATGACGGTAGAGTACGCCGCCGCGATGCTTACCCCACCCTGTTCCCACTCGCTCAGGATGGATGCGGTAACGATGCGCCATTTGGCGCTGACCAGGAAAATGATGGCTGAAAGACTGGTCATGTGACGCGTGAAGCTGAAGATGAGCCCGGCCAACAACGCCGGCAGGATGAGCGGCAGGGTCACCTTGCGGAAGGTGTACTGCGCGTCAGCCCCGAGGATATTGGATGCCTCCTCAATGGAGGGATCGATCTGCTGCAGTGCAGCCACACCGGAGCGAACAGAGGCGGGCAGGCTTCGTACGATGAATGCCGCCATGATGATGTACGCCCCGCCAACCATTGCGAAAGGTACGCCAGTGAATGATAACGCGCATGGCACCGCCAACCCAAGCACTCCAATGGCTAAACGGAAACCGCTCTTCCGAATGCTCTGCATGAGAAACACACTGGCAAACACCAGCACGATTGCCAGCAGCGCGTCGGTGGGTTGGAGAAGTACTTTAAGATAATCAGAGAATTGGAAAATGGCGTTACTCCAGAACCCCCGCTCCAGCGAGCGGCTATAAGTTGCAATAGGCTTAGCGATGGCATTCGCAAAATTGGTGGACATCACGTAAACACCCACCAGGCTAGCCACCAAGGAGGGTACAACCTTGCGTTGCGAAATCAACATCAGCACCGCGATGAGCAGGTACATCCCGCCCAGGTAGAAATACATTGCCCGTGGCTCTAGCCGCGCGAGCAGCACACCAGCGATTGTTCCGACCACCAAGATGATCACCCTCTCAAAGGCTTTTTTTCCGACCACCTGGGCAAAAAACAGCGCCAAGATAGCATAGATTATGATGGCCAATGCCAGTGGGGGTTTGTTGAAAGCCATGACAAACCCGATGCCCAAAATCGTCCCCGGGACAGCTCCGCCCAGGTTGGAGGTAAAATCGAGTGCGTCTTTGCCGGTGAACTTTTTACGCACCACCAGCCAGGCGATGACCATGCCAAGGATGGCAGCGACCGGGGTAGCCAGCGCGCTTAGAAAAGTCGTGTCCAGGATCGCTTCGACCCCGCGAGTGACGGTCATATTCCAATGTCTCAACGTCGGGGTGAAATCCACTCCCCACGCCGTGCTGAAAGAACCGTAAATGATGGTGGCATATAAGAGAATGATGAATGCAATGATGAGATAGGTGATGCCGTTCACAATCAGGCGGATGACCGGGTCTTTTTCCATGATTTGCGAACCAGCGGGTTTGCCGGTAACAGAGATATAGGTCCGGCGATTAACATAATAGCGTTGTACCAGGAAAATAATCAGCGTTGGAATAATTAACACCAGGGAAAGCGCCGAGGCTTTCTGGTAGTTGTATTCGCCAATGACCGCCAGGAAAATTTGCGCGGAGAGTACTGTCTTATTCCCAGCGATGAACAATGGATTCCCCAGGTCAGCCAGCGATTCAACGAACAGCAGCAAAAATGAACCCGCAATACCAGGAATCAACAGGGGCAGTGTAATAGTGCGGAAAAGATGGAACCTGCCTGCTCCCAGGCTGGCAGCGGCTTCTTCCATGGCCGGGTTGAGACGCTCAAGCATGGCCTTCAACATCAAATACGAAACAGAGAAAAAGGTAATGGTCTGCACAATCACCAATCCGTCCAGACCGTAAACATCATTCATCCCTTTTACCCAGGTAATACCGAGCAGCTTGCCAGTGATCAGCCCGTTGCGCCCGAACAGCAGGATCATGCTGAGCGCCAGCGCAAAAGGCGGCGAAACAGTGGGAACCAGGGCAAGCCAGTGCACGAATTTTTTTCCAGGAATGTTGCAGCGCACAACAGCATAGGCAAAAATGAACCCAACCAGGGTGCCGGATGTGGCAGTCAATAACCCCATCAGCATGGTATCCAGGAAAGCTTTACGCAAACCTGGACCATAATAATCATCAAAGTAGCGCATGAAATAAGTTAAATCAAATGCGCCTTCCTTGGAGATAAATCCACCAACAATGGATTGATACAGAGGAAAAACGACAAAAACAAGAATAAAGATGCCTGATAACAGGAGACTCATGAAGAGCACCGGGTCTCTGCCGATGAGGGTGAATTCGCGAATGCGCCTTAGTAATCCGGGGACGCTGGGGATTGGAGAAGCCTGGCCTGTTTCCCTTTTCTGCATGGTCCTCCTGGCGGTAAACACTGGGCGGCGCGCGCCGCCCAGTGTTTATGCAAAGCAATTTATTGTTTCAGGTTTTCAGCGGTGGCAATTTCGTTGGTGAATTTATCAACGATGGCCGTCTTATTGGTGCCCGCCCAAATGAAGTCATAATCAATGAGATTGACCTCAAGAAGTTCGGGGTGCGAGAGTTCGACACCATTTACTGTGGGAGCCTGGTAGGCATGGTATTTCGGTCCCAGCGCTTGACCTTCCGGTGAAATCGCCCAATCGAACCACAACTTGGCCGCCTGGATGTTCTTAGCACCCTTGAGTATGGCCTGTCCGCCAATCTCGTAACCGGTTCCTTCAGTCGGGAAGGTCAGTTCAAGCGGGCAACTGTTGTTTTCTATCTCATTGACAATATCATGAGAGAAAACAATACCCACAGCGGCTTCTCCCTGGCAGACGAATTTGGCAGGTGCAGCGCCGCTCTTGGTGAACTGCGCCATCTGGGCTGCGTATTTCTTAATGTATTCCCAACCCGCTTCTTCACCCCGGATTTGCAGGATGGTTGCCAGCGCAGTATAGGAAGTACCGGAGGTGGAGGGATGCGCCACCATCAATTGCCCGGTGAATTCAGGTTTCAACAGGTCATCCCATGAAGTCGGTGCTTTGGAATCGGGGTGTTCCGCCAGCCAGTTTTTATTGGTGGCAAATCCTAACGTGCCTATATACACACCTACCCATTGATTGTCAACATCCTTCATTAATTCTGGATCGCGGATGTTGCCATAATTCGGTGAATCGTAGGCTTCGAGAAGTCCCTTCTCCTTGGCAGCGACAAAGCTGTCGATCGGTCCACCCCACCAGATATCAAAGGTTGGGGCATCCTTTTCAGCTTCGACACGGGCCAGGGCTTCACCGGAAGACATGCGCACGTAGTTGACTGTGATGCCATAAAGGGCTTCAAATTCCTGTTTCATCCCCTGGCACCATTCTTCCTGCGGCGTGCAGAGTACATTGAGCTCGGTGTCAGTGATTTCAACCGGAGCCGCGGTTTCAACCGGTGCTTCGGTTTCAACTACCGGGGCTTCGGTAGCTGCAGGTTCCTCAACAACCGGCGCTTCGGTCGGCGCGGCAGTCTGACAGGCAGCCAATACCGAGACCGCCAGGAACAGTACCGCTATCAATAATCCTGCTTTTTTTGCTAACATTCTCTCCTCCTATATAAAATTTGGATATCACCTGATATCCGTTTTAGATTTCCGTGACAGAAATCTTTGTAAGATAATTATGCATTCACTGGATAGAATGTCAAGTTAATTAAGTC
>DHGL01000012.1:412-6293 GCA_002402725.1 Anaerolineaceae bacterium UBA4799 | reverse complement strand
ATCTCCGATGAGCAGATCGCCCGCCTGGTGAGCGAGCACTTCGACCTGCGCCCCGGCGCCATCATCCGCGACCTCGACCTGCGCCGCCCGATCTACCACCTCACCTCCAATTACGGCCACTTCGGGCGCGAGCTGCCCGAGTTTACGTGGGAGTACACCAACAAGGCGGAGGCTTTAAGAAAATCCGCAGGATTGTAAATTATTATATTTATGTAGCAGCACGCTTCGCAAAGAGCGCTCGCAGGCTGCGGGGTTATAGATCGTAGGGGCGAATGCTTTCGCCCATTCCAAAAAACATTCGTAGGGGCAATTCATGAATTGCCCCTACCGTTTTTTAACCACATTGGCGGGTACATTCGTCCCGTTTTAAATTCCAAATATAGACCTCATGGTTTCGATAACTGTAGGTTCAATTAGAAACAAATCCGATTTTGTAAGGTGTATGAATCCAACAGGGATCATTCCTCGTCTTCATCATTCAGGGAGTTGTTGAAAGAGGCAGCAAGGCGATTGGCGCGACCAGCAGCGGAATCCATGTCAATAAGCAGGTCCTTGATGGTGGAGGCAGAGGCAGGACGCGTGATGCGGATCTCATTGTGGACCTGGAGTAGACGGGACAAAGCCATGCCGGCGAGGGAGAGGGCGCGGAGGGTTTCGGCAAGGACGGCAGAATCACGGATTTCAAGGTTACATGTGTAGAGGATGTACATGTAATCTTTGAGCATGGCCGCCTCGCCCAGGAGGTTGCGCATTTCGCGCTCGTCAAAATTCGCGGGCGAAGCCATGCCCAGGTTTTTCGCATAGAACCCGTGGCGCAAGGCATTGCGGTTGCCGTTGGGGGCGCCGCGACGTTTAGGCTGGGTGATCGATGAGTTGGGGTCTTTCATACCCCTCTCACCAAGATCGTTCGGGGGCGCATAATTCGCGGGGTCAATTAGGGTGGAATCGGACATGGCACTCCTTGACGGGTTAGAATATATGTTCTATTATAGCACAGTTGTCAAGGGGTAAAGTGGTTCTCGTGCCGGACAATTTAGACCGAAAGATTAAGAAAGGGTTTGCAATCCTAGCAATGAAGGCATGAATTTGAAAAAACCCTTATCAGTGGGTTATTGAACCCACACTACGAATGGATATTCACTGTTGATGAATCGGTGTTTTCTGTATACTATAGAGTATGAGTTAAACAGAAATTCCCCAAAATGAATAGAAAAAAGTGAAAAATGAAAAGAGATTTCTTCTCTGAATCTATCGAAAAATTCTTATGTCTAGAAACAAGACAAATATTTGGGCAATTGGCTCAAAACAATGATTTCGATTTAGTACAAACCCAAAGGGATGCTTGGATTGAAGAAATTAGAATATTAAAAAGAGAATTATCAGGATTCAATGGTCAAATTTTCTTTGAGTACGCAATACCTCGCATGGGAAAAAGAATCGATGTTGTGTTATTGATCGGTTCTACAGTGTTTGTGCTCGAATTTAAGGTTGGAGAAAGGGAATTTCTATCTTCTGCGTTGGATCAAGTTTGGGATTATGCACTTGATTTAAAAAATTTTCATGAAACTAGTCACTTTGTGAACATTGCACCAATTTTGGTTGCTACCGAAGCGCCAGAAACACTTTTGAATCTCTCCATGACTAATCACGATGATCACCTGTTATTTCCCATTAAATCAACCCCTGATTCATTAATGACGATTATAAATAATGTTCTTATTTTTTGTGACGGTGATGATATTGATGCAAATATTTGGAAATCCGGTAGGTATCAACCAACCCCCACAATAATTGAAGCTGCAATGGCTTTATATAACGGCCATTCAGTAAAAGAAATTTCTAGAAGCGATGCCGGAGCAATTAATCTTGCAGAAACAACCGAAGTGATAAGTGAAATAATTAAGTCAAGCAAAGATGGGTCTAAAAAATCCATTTGTTTCGTAACCGGTGTGCCAGGAGCAGGAAAAACGCTCGTTGGTCTTAATATTGCCACACAAAACAACAACAAGGAAAATGGATTTACTAGTGTTTTCCTATCTGGTAATGGTCCCTTAGTAGAGATACTTAGGGAAGCACTCGCAAGAAACAAAGTGAGTCAAGAAATTGAGAGGGGAAATAAAAAGAAAATTGGTGATGCAAGAAGAGAAGTAAAGACATTTATTCAAAATGTTCATCATTTTCGAGACGAATACTTGATAGATTCAGGCGAACCCAAAGAACATATCGCCATTTTCGATGAAGCACAACGCGCATGGAATCGAGAACAAACCGCAAATTTCATGAAAAGAAAAAAACACATACCAAATTTCAATCAATCCGAACCTGAATTCTTAATATCATGCCTCGATAGGCATAAAGATTGGGCAATCATTATTTGTTTAGTTGGTGGTGGGCAAGAAATCAACATAGGTGAAGCAGGAATAAATGAATGGATACAATCCTTAAACAAAACATATCCTAATTGGCAAATATTCATTTCGTCACGATTGAAGGATTCTGAATATGGTGCTGGCAAGATACTAGATGAAATCAAACCTACTCTTAAAGTAACCATTAAAGATGACTTACATCTTGCCACATCAATGCGCTCATTTAGGAATGAAAACGTTTCTCTATTAGTTAAGCAACTACTAGATCTTAAATCCAATGAAGCAAAACAAACTCTATTGAGGCTTGAAAAGGATTACCCTATCTTTATCACTAGGGAATTATCAACTGCAAAAAAATGGCTCAAAAACCAAGCAAGGGGTTCAGAGAGATACGGCTTGGTAGTCTCTTCGCAGGCATACCGATTAAAACCATATGCAGTAGATATACGGTTCAACATTGACCCGATACATTGGTTCTTAGATGGAAAAGAAGATGTTCGATCATCTTACTATCTTGAAGATGTAGCCACAGAGTTTCAAATCCAAGGGCTAGAGCTCGATTGGACATGTGTAATTTGGGATGGTGATTTTCGTTTTTCAAAAAATGGTTGGAACTACCTGTCGTTTTGCGGTTCTAAATGGAATCAAATCAGAAAATTCGAAAGACAGGTTTATCTGAAGAACGCTTACCGGGTACTCTTAACACGCGCAAGGCAAGGTATGGTAATTGTGGTTCCCTCTGGCAATTTAGATGATCCAACGAGAAACCCGGATTTTTACACTCCGACTTATGAATATCTAAAAAGCATCGGATTTGCTGAAATATAGCCTAAGTAATTTTTAAATTTCACATTATCAAAAACCTGGAGTCTGGTTTTCGACTCCGGGTTTCTGCCCTTGCACCATCCAAAGCAGAAACCGGGTTTCAAGAGCCAAAGAAACCCGGTTTACCGGTCAATTATTATTCAGTGTGATCTGTGGTTGCGTTCCTGGCTCACTTCGCCCGTTTGCCCGCCAGCAGCCCATCCACCGCCGTCAGCGGCAGCGCCAAAAAGAGCACCAGCGCGCCCGCGGTGATCGCCACGCTCTTGGTGCCGTCGCTCATGAAGATCACAGGCGCCAGCACCACCAGGTACAGCATGAAGAGCAGCGCGCCAACCAGCGCGGCGGCGTCGAGCCAACGCCCGCGGTCAGCGCCCGCCCGCCACATACCCACGCCCCACGCCAGGCTGCCGATCAACGCCGGCCAGGTGATGATGATCGCAGCGGCAGGCAGCGCGAACGCCAGCGCCAGCGAGATAAGCGTGAACAGGAACAAAGCGAACAGCACGAAACTCCCGCGCTCCGCCCAGCGCCGCGCCAGGCGGTACACCCCCGCCGCCAGCGCAACCACCAGCAGGTCGAGCGTGATGAAGATCCACCACCCGCCCGGCGGCACCAGCTCAGGCCACTCCGGCCAGGTCTTAATCGGCCAGTTGAAGACCCCCGGCGCCAAGCTCCACAACGCGCCCACCGCCGCCCCCGCCAGCCCCGCCGGCACCAGCACAGCGCCCAGCGCCACCGCCAGACCGCGCCACGTCACGTACCTGCGCCGCAGCCCCAGCACCAACGCGGCGATGAAAATCAGCGCCCCGGCCACCGCCAGCGGCACCGACCAGGACTCAGGATAATGGATCAATACAAGCTTGAGAAAGTACAGGAACGCCCGCTGCTCCCCGCTGGTCAGCGCCAAGTCCAGCCCGCCCAGCTCGCGCGCGACCGCCAGCGCCTGGTCGCCCATCTGCTGCACCGTCCCCGGGTTCACCAGCTCCACCACATCCCCCGGCGTGTGCTGTTCGACGAACGGGTAATTATCCTCCAGCTCCAGCACGCGCACGCCCGCCTGTTTGAACGGCCCGGTGTCATACCCGCCGCCCCCGCTGAACGACGCCCAGATGCCCCCGTTGTACGCCCGACCCAGCGCGCGCACCAGCCAGCCATTGCCCTCCCCGCCGGTGTCGACTACGGATATGAAGCCGCGCGCCGCCGTGTCCATCCCAACCGCCACGCGCACGTCCACCATCCACGGGTGCTGCCGGATGAACGCCTTGGTGCCGGTGAACGCGTCAGGCAGCTCCTCGCCATCATCGAAGAGCGCGATCACATCATTACGCAGGGGTTCTCCCGCAGTCAGCGCGCGCATCACCTCCACCAGCGCCGCCGTGCCCGAGCTGTTGTCGCCAGCGCCGGGTCCATTGCGCGAGTCGTAATGTGCCTGAAGCAGCACCGCCCCGCCTGGGTCGCTGCCCTTCAGCCGGGCGACCACGTTCTCAACGCCGAACGCCTGCTGCACCTCCACCTCGAGTCCCATGGCGGTGAGCTGCTGTACCAGGTAAGCGGTCACTTTCGCCTGCCCCGGCGAGCCCTCGGGGTGGGCTTCCGCCGCGATGACCGCCAGGTGTTGCATGGCGCGCTCCCCCGAGAACTGGTCCGCAAGCGCGTCTGCCGCGAGCACCCGCCGCGGGAAGAGCCCCGCCAGCGCGTACGCCAGTACCGCCAGCAGCACCAGCAGCGCGATCCACGCGCGGCGCCGGGCGGAGCGATCGGGATGATCAAATAATGACTGTGTCAGTGATGAGGGCGTNNTCTTCGCATCGGAGGATTGGTTCATGTTCGCCTCTTTCTGTATATTCGCAAAGAAAGCTGCAAAGCAGCTTTCACCCACCCCAATATAGTAGCACGGAGAATTCAAATACGAACAATGAATTTTCTTACTTACAATCCACACTCCGCACCGGTCAAATCAGAAACCGGGTTTCAAATTGCCAAAGAAACCCGGTTTACCGGTCACTCCCACCCTTGACACGCGCGCATCCACGGTGATATGCTTACATTAGCATCAGGAACGTCCGCGCGAGCGGACTGGCAACCGGCCCGGAGACGGCAGCGGTGCCTCGAGGTGAAGACCTCGATGCGCGGGACACACAAGTCCCGAAAGATAGTTTCCGTTTTTGTTTTTAAGTTACCTCCTGATGCCATCAAAACCAAAGGAGGAACACCATGAAACAGCAACGCATATACGTAAGACCCGACCCCGACCTGCCCGACGAGGAGGCCAAGGCGCAGATGGTCGCCGTGTTTATGAACTTCTTCGCCGACCAGGCGGAAGCCGACGGCAACCATGAGCTGGCGGCGCGCCTGCGGGCGCAGATCGCCCGCAAGCGAGAGAAGGATAACGACAGCGGATGTTAACGCCTGGGAATGTTCGCCGCGGTGATGACATAGATCAGCGTGGTAGTATCCCCGGCGGGGTAATCCTCGAGCCCGTCGTTGATCGCCTCGGAGTTGCTGCGCGTGACCACCACGCGGTGCGTTTCGCCTTCCTTCAACCCACTCAGCACCACCCCGTAGGTGAGCGAGGGCGCGTACCCATCCGGCGCGTGGATCGAGCCGTAGATCTCGTCGTACGACAGGAACTCCGGGTCATCCAACCGTACGCCGTCGATCTCGATGGAGAAGGTGATGTACGGCGT
>DHGL01000012.1:0-395 GCA_002402725.1 Anaerolineaceae bacterium UBA4799 | reverse complement strand
ACGGTGATGCGGTTCTCCTCCTCAAAGAGGATATCCACGTCGCTGTAGAGCGTCACGCTCTGCGCCTCGGGGCAGATCTCAGGGAAGGGGCAGGGCGCCACATCGATGGTCAGCACAGGCTGGGGGGTGGCGGTGGGCGGCTGGGGCGTGGCAGTAACCACAATGTATACTGGCTCAGCCGTCTCTTTTGCCCCACTGAGCACGCAGGCTGCCTGGGTAGAGAGAAGGATCACAACGAGGAGCACAAGGAGAAGCAGGAAAGATTTACGCATAGGGCTCACCTGGAATGAAGATAGGGATTTTAACGATGGATTCAATCATATGAAGATCGGGGTTGACTGCAAGCCGCGCAGCGTTTACAAAAATGCAAACAAGCGCACACACAGGGAGCCTTC
>DHGL01000015.1:23732-50192 GCA_002402725.1 Anaerolineaceae bacterium UBA4799 | reverse complement strand
AACCCTTTGGCGGCTGGAAAGGTTCCGGCTCCAGCGGCAAGAACTCCGGTGGTTTGCATTACCTGCAGATCTACATGCACGAGCAGATCCAGAACCTGGTTCGTAAGGCATAAATACAGAAATGTCAAAAATTTGCTCGCTAACCGAGGCGATTTCCAGTTACGTTCATGATGGTGATACGGTTTTCTGCGCCGGGTTCACTCATCTCATCCCCTTTGCCGCCGGTCACGAGATCATCCGCCAGGGTAAGAAGAACCTTACCCTGGCGCGGGCAACTCCCGACCTGATCTACGATCAGATGGTGGCCGCTGGCTGCGCGAAGAAGCTGATCTTCTCCTACATTGGCAACCCCGGCGTGGGTTCGCTGCGCATCGTGCGCGAGGAACTGGAAGCCGGCCGCCTGGAGTGGGAGGAATATTCACACTTCGGCATGATCTCCCGCCTGCAGGCGGGCGCCGCCGGGCTGCCCTTCATGCCCATGAACCAAACCGCCGCCCCCGACCTGGAACGCAGCAACCCCAACATCCGCCGCGTGAAAGACCCCTATTCCGGTCGGGATGTGGTCACCGTGCCCGCTCTCAACCCCAATGTGGGCATCATCCATGTACAGCGCGCTGATGAGCATGGCAACGCTCAGGTATGGGGCATTCTTGGCGAGCAGAAAGAAGCCGCCTTTGCTTCGCGCAATGTCATCATCACCGCCGAAGAAATCGTGAGTGAGGATGTCATCCGTTCCGACCCCAACCGTACGCTAATACCCGGCCTCATCGTCAAAGCAGTCTGCCAGGTGCCACACTGTGCGCATCCCTCTTACACCCAGGGATACTACGACCGCGACAACGTCTTCTATCTCAACTGGGATAAGATCAGCGAAGACCGGGCTTTGGTTAACGCCTGGCTTGATGAATGGGTGCACGGCGTTAAGGATGCCGGGGAATACTGGCAGAAGCTGGGAAGTGAAACCCACGCCCGCCTGGCTGTAAATCCTCGCTACGCCGCTCCCGTCAACTACGGGGATTACTAGAATCAGGTGGAAATGGCATGAGCGAACTCACCTATACAGCATCAGAACTGATGTGCATTAACGCCGCGCGCCTGCTGTGTGACGGCGATGTGGTCTTTGTAGGGGTCGGGCTGCCCAACCTGGCGTGCAACCTGGCGCGCCGCACCCACGCCCCCAACCTGCAATTGATCTACGAAGCCGGCGTTATTGGCGCCCGGCCTTCACGTCTGCCCCTTTCCATCGGTGACCCCACACTGGTAAGCGGCGCGGTATCAGTCTGCGGCATGTTCGATATCTTCTCCCAGTACCTGCAGCGCGGCAACATCGATGTGGGCTTTCTGGGCGGCGCCCAGATTGACCGTTTCGGCAATATCAACGCCACCGTCATCGGCGGGGATTACCAGCACCCCAAAGTGCGCCTGCCGGGTTCCGGCGGTTCGCAGGAGATTGCCGGCTGGGCAAACCACTGTTACATCATAACGCCGCATCAAAAACGTCGTTTCCCCGAGAAAGTGGATTTCATCACCTCGGCGGGATTCCTCAACGGCCGCGCGCAGCGTGAGGCTACCGGCGCCAGGGGTGGTGGACCGCTGGTGGTGGTGACCAACCTGGGCTTAATGGAACCGGATGAAAGTGGTGAACTTGTGCTCACCGCATTGCACCCTGGCTGCACCTTTGAACAGGTGCACGAAAACACCGGTTGGCAGGTTCGCGCTGCGAGGCATACAACCACCACCGAACCTCCGCTGAAATCCGAGCTTAAGTTGCTGCGCGAGGAGCTCGATCCGGGGGGGATTTACCTGAAAGGTTCCTGATTATTTACCCATGGCTTCCGCGCAGAACATAGAAGTCCTTACCACGGTACCCTTTCCTGAATCAGTAATGGAACAACTGAGCGGGTTATCTCCACGCATCAAAATAACCTTCATCCCCGCCAGTAAGGTCGATGAGATCCCACACGAGGTCTGGCAGCGTTCAGAAGTCCTGTATACAGATATCTTGCTGCCCGACCTCGACCAGGTACCCAACCTCAAGTGGATCCAGTTCCACTACGCCGGCATTGACTTCCTGCATGGGTCAGAATTACTAAAACACAAGGGACTCAAGTTTACTTCCATGAGCGGCGCTTCAGCCATTCAAGAAGGCGAGTATATCCTGATGATGTTGCTGGCGCTCGGCCACCACTTGCGCGGATTGATGAAGAACCAGGAAAAGGCAGAGTGGCCGACAGACCGCTGGGAAAAGTTCTCGCCGCGGGAACTGAATGGTTCCACGGTGGGGCTGGTCGGTTACGGAAGCATCGGCCGTGAAGTGGCACGCCTGCTGCGACCCTTCAACGTGACCGTGCTCGCCGTCAAGCGCGATGTCATGCATCCACAGGATAACGGCTACATCGTCCCTGGTTACGGCGACCCTGAAGGCGATTATTTCCACCGGCTCTACCCCATCGAAGCCCTCAAGTCCATGCTCAGAGAATGCGATTACGTGGTCGTTACCCTGCCGCTCACACCGCATACACGCGCCATCATTGGTGAAGAGGAATTCAAGGCCATGAAGCCGGGGGCTTATCTGGTGCACGTTTCACGCGGAGGCGTTGTTGATGAAGACGCGTTGCTGCGTGCGCTTACCGAGAAGCGGCTTGCCGGCGCGGCTGTGGATGTATTCAGCACCGAACCGCTTCCCCCCGAGCACCCGCTCTGGAAAGCGCCGCGCCTTATCATCACGCCGCATGTTTCGGGTTTCAGCCAGGTGTACAAGGAACGCGCAGGAATAATGTTTGCCGACAACCTCAAACGTTACTTACGGGGGGAACCCTTATTAAACGAATATCTTCCCGACCGTCACTACTGATCGCCAGGTGGGTTATATCAGGTAGATGGTGTACAACTGATGAATGATAAAAAGGGGAGTCCACAGCTATCCCCTACCTCCAATGCAATACAGGCGGTCTTCTTTGACCTTGGGTTCACATTGATCAACTTCCAGGGCGATTACCAGACTGTACTGAATGATTCCTATTACGCACTGGCGCGCGCGCTTATCCGCGCGGGTTACCCGATTGAAACCGATGTCTTTGTCGAACGCTTCAACGCGGTCCTTTCAGATTACTACCAGTCGCGTGACGAAGACCTCATCGAAAGACCGGTGGAAACCTACCTTGCCAGGGTGCTGGATGCGCTTGGTCACCCTGAACCCCCTGAACCGGTCACGCGCGGTGCGCTGGCCAAAATGTACCAGGCTACTGAGTCTCACTGGCTACTCGCGCCAGACGCCATGGTTGCGCTGGGTCAACTGCAGCAGGACGGTTACCGTCTGGGGCTTATCAGTAACGCTGCCAACGCGGATAATGCCAATCGGCTCATTGACCGCTGCAATCTGCGCGGCTTTTTTGAAGTCATCCTCATCTCAGCCGTGGAGAAAATCCGTAAACCTGACAGCCGCATTTTTGCCAGAGCGCTCAACCATCTGGAAGTGTCTGCTGACCGCGCGGTGATGGTAGGAGACACATTGACCGCTGATATTCTCGGCGCTCAGAACGCCGGGCTGCGCGCGGTGTGGATTACCACGCGCGCCGACCACCCCGAGAACCTGCGCATGCGTGAATGCATCACCCCGGATGCGGTTGTCCACCAACTTTCCCAACTTCCATCCGTGCTGCAGCAATTAGATTAACTTCTCATCGTTATTGGTCCACGTAATCGTAGCGAGCCCCTTTTCACCGCTTGCCTGATTACGAATTCCCTGCATTCCCTGTGCTACAATACAGCCAGGAGAACGCGAAAATGGAAAGAACCGTCCCAAAGAGTGCCACTGATGAGATCGACCTGTACCTGAGAACGATTTACTCTCTACTGCGTTCGACAACCGAGGTGCAGATCCGCACGCTGGAGGAAGTGCACGCCGGCATGAATTCCTCGCTGCACCCCGATGCGCGCAAGGTTACCCCCGACACTTCTGCCTTTATCTATACCAGCCTGCGCCTTCCCACCTGCATCATGGAAACGCGTTCGATTGTACTGGGTCAGAGCGCACAGTTGTTTGCCCGCCACGGTTACCCTGAAGTGGAAAACTGGCAGCCAGTTTCTGCCCGGGCGCGGCGCCGCCGCAGTTATTTTGATGGAAACAACACGCTGGCGGTATTCATCGCCAGCCGTTCAGATATCGAAGATATCGTCCCCACCCTCACCGCCTTCCAGATCGAGTGGAACAAGATGCACCAGTTGCTGCAAGTCTGGAATCCGCCCTCCTGGGAGGAGGTTGGCGTGGAGAGCAGCCCCGCATTCATGGAACTCAGCCGTGTACTGGGCATCCTCCCGGAAGACCTGCAGCGGCTTGCCTCTGTGTGGGGAGGCGATTTTTCCGCCATCTTGAAAAAGATTGCCAAAAGGCGTTGTTCTTTTGGCATCCGCTTGCTCAGCGGTTCGTTGAGCGAATACTGGCGCGCCACGCGCATGTGGTGGCATAACATCGAGCGCAATACCCCCCTACTCGGTGAACGCCCGGTGTACTTTATTTCCAGTAACACGCACAGCATACCCAACCTGCTCAGTGGTTACGCGCTCACGCGCAAAGAGCAGATCCTGGCCTTCTTGCAGCAGCAGGACAACCAGGAACTGCTGGCTGAATGGCAGGAAATCCAGGAATGCGGTAATTGTGCCTCCACTGAGAACTTTCTGTATTACGCACTGAAGAAGTATCAGCAAACCGCTCACGGCGCAGTAGAAAACATTCAAATGGCGCGCGAAGAACAAAGCCATGGCATCACCCGTGTACCCGCCACCCACTCCTTTGATATCGAAGCCCAGGTGGTGGACCTTTGTAAGCTCGACCCTGAACGTTTTGACCCGCGCCTGCTGCCGGACGATCGAAATGCGGCATTCCTCAGTAAGAGCAACGCGCTCATCGTGAACATTGATTACCCGTTAGGGCTTGGCGCTTACAATGTGCTTACCAAGATTGCCGAGCACATCTCAGAGATACACGGCGTGTACATTATGGGCAAGGCCGCCACGCTTAACGGCGTGCGCGGAGATATCATGATCCCCAACGTGGTGCAGGATGAGCATTCACAGAACACCTACATTTTCCAGAACATTTTTACCGCCCCGGATGTGATCCCCTGGTTGGTCTTTGGTACCGTGCTCGATAACCAGAAAGCGCTCACTGTACCGGGTACATTTTTACAAAACGCCAGCCTGATGGACGTGATGTACCGGGAAGGTTATACCGATATTGAAATGGAGGCTGGGCCGTACCTTTCGGCTGTGTACGAGATGACCCGCCCCAAGCGCCACCCGGTGAACGAGATTGTGAACCTGCAGGGTGCCAATTTTGATATCGGCATTCTGCACTACGCCTCGGACACCCCTTTGAGCAAGGGCAGGAACCTGGGCGCGGGCGCACTTTCTTACCGTGGCATGGACTCCACCTACGCCGCTTCCGTTGCCATCCTCAGGCGAATATTCCAGATGGAAAAGAAGCGGTTGATAGGCTGATGGACTGCCCGCGCCAGGCTGGCTGAAGCCATAATTTATCGATGTCAGTACCTGTTCGCCATGCCCGCGTTAACCTTTGCGGTATAATCGGTCTGTGGAGGTCGCATGGAAATAACCTGGTACGGACATTCATGTTTTCGCTTAACAGAACGCAGCATGGCAACAGTGGTCACCGACCCTTATGATAGCAAGCAGGTCGGTTATGAGCCATTAAAACTCAAAGGGGATGTCGTCACCGTCAGCCATAACACGCCTGGCCACAACCTCACCAGCGCGGTTAAGGGTTTTTCTCACCTCATCGACGGTCCCGGAGAGTTCGAGATCGGCGGCGTCTTCATCACCGGCATTCAGACCAACGGGCACACCCGCAAGACTGAAGACGAGCCGCGCAATACAATGTACCTCTTTGATTACAATGGCATCAATGTGCTGCACCTGGGTGACCTCAACCGTGTTCCCAGCCAGACCGAGGTTGAAGCCATCGGCCCGGTGCATGTGGCACTGGTGCCTGTGGGAGCCGGCGGCAGCCTGACCGCCATCAAGGCCACCGAGGTAATCAGCCTCCTGGAGCCCAATATCGTCATCCCCATGCATTACGCCACCCCACATACTGCCGCCACTCCGCTAAAACTCGAACCGCTTTCCAGGTTCCTCAAGGAAATGGGTCTCGCAAATTTTGAACCTGTTCCTTCATTAAAAGTGACCGGCATCAGTTCCCTGCCCGATGAGACCCGTGTGGTGGTACTGGAATACCAGAAGAACAACCAATGACCATGGAAGAACAAAACCCGGTTAAACTGATCATGTCATGGGATATCATACCTGAGCACGAACAGGAATATTTCGAGTTCATCATCCATGATTACATCCCCGGCGTGCAGCGCCTGGGCTGCGAGCTCTCTGACGCCTGGGCAACCGTGTATGGAGCCAAACCGCAGATCACCGTGAGCGTAGTGATTGGCAGCGCGCGTAAAACCCGCCAGCTACTGCTCTCTGAAGCCTGGCTTTCGTTGAACAATCGCTTGCAGGATTTCATTCAGAATTACACAGTAAAGATGGTGTACGCGCGCAATAGTTTTCAGATATGATCCATCCCATGAAAGAAGAGCTTTCCCGTCTTCTGTTGAACTGGTACCAACAAAATGCCCGCGTCCTCCCCTGGCGCGGGCATTCCGATCCTTACGCCATCTGGGTTTCCGAAATCATGCTACAGCAAACCCGGGTGGACACCGTAATCCCGTACTTCCTGCGGTGGATGCACGCCTTCCCGGATATCCCGGCGCTGGCGGCTGCCAGCGAGGATGAAGTATTGAAAGCCTGGGAAGGTTTGGGATATTACGCGCGCGTCCGTGCCATGCAGCGCGCCGCCAGGCAATTGATGCTGCATCATGACCGCCAACTTCCCGCGGATTATGAGGAGCTACTCAAACTGCCAGGTATCGGCCCTTACACAGCCGCCGCCATTGCCTCCATGGCTTTCGGTCTGAACCACGCGGTGGTGGATGGCAACGTCAAACGCGTGCTGGCTCGACTTGTGCCCTACACCCAACCGGTCAACACTCCCGCGGCTGAGAGTGAATTGCAGCGGACCGCTCGTGAGTTGCTGCCTGCGGGTAACGCGGGTGACTACAACCAGGCGCTCATGGAGCTTGGCGCGCTCATCTGTTTGCCGCGCAAACCACGCTGTGACCAGTGCCCGCTTCCGGTTATCTGCGCCGCTTTCCAACAGGGTACTCAGGCTGAGTTGCCGCTCATGAAAGAAAAAGCCGCCATTCCCCACCTGGTCGTTACCGCTGGTATTTTGCGCCACCACGGCACAGTGCTCATCGCCAAGCGCCCCGCCAATGGTCTGCTGGGAGGTTTGTGGGAATTCCCCGGTGGCAAAGTGGAGGATGGTGAGACCCACGCCGCTGCACTCACCCGTGAATTGGTGGAAGAGCTGGGAATCACTGCCCACATTGGGAATTGGGTCGGAACCTACCGCCACGCCTATACCCACTTCAGGGTCACGCTGCACGCCTATGAGGTCACCTCTTCGGAACATGCGCTCAACCCGCTTCATCACGCGGAGCTGCGCTGGGTCAGCCTGACGGAACTTGAGGATTTTCCCATGGGGAAGATCGACCGCATGATCTCACGCGACCTGATGCAAAAGGATGTTCAAAATGCAGAATGACTTCGCACAGGAGCGCGAACAGATGGTGCTTTATCAGATAGAAAAGCGCGGTGTAACCAACCCCGGCGTGCTCAGCGCCATGCGCGCGGTGCCGCGCCATTTATTCGTCCCCGCTGAAATGCGGGTTCACGCTTACGCTGATTACCCGCTGCCCATCGGCAGCGACCAGACTATCTCTCAACCTTACATCGTGGCGCTGATGACGGCTTTTTTGAACCTCAATGGAACTGAAAAGGTGCTGGAGGTTGGCACCGGTTCGGGTTACCAGGCGGCAGTGCTTTCAATGCTGGCGCGCGAAGTGCACACGGTCGAGTATATCCCCGCGCTCGCTCGCGCGGCTGCTGCCACGCTGCGCGACCTGGGCTTTGCCAATGTCAACGTTCACCAGGGAGACGGGTCACTGGGTTGGCCAGACCAGGCACCGTATGATGCCATCATGGTCACCGCCAGCGCTCCCAAGGCGCCGCCGCCGCTGCTGGAGCAGTTGAAACCCGGGGGCAGGATGGTGTTACCCGTAGGCGGCCGGGGCATGCAGTGGCTGGAACTGTGGCGGCAGGAGAATGGCGTTTGGCAACCTGAAGAAGTGTTAGCGGTAGCCTTTGTGCCGCTGCGCGGCACTCATGGCTGGCATGAAGACATCGAATAAAAAACGCTCCTGATGGGAGCGTTTGTTTTTGCTTGATTAACTTTTGATAATATTGACCAGCACCATCGGCTTGCGCCTGGTTTCATGGTACAGGTAGTTGGAGACCGCCTGTTCAACGTCCTGTTGCAGGTGACCGTTCGCCCTTTCAGCAGCGCTCATCACCCGGTTCTTCAAACCGGCCATCAATTCGTTGCCGCCCTGTTGCGCGATGAATCCACGCGTGATGAACTCCGGGTCTTTCTTTGGTCTATCGGTGTACTTGTCCATGGTGAGATTCACGATCATCAGGCCCTCTTCAGAAAGCAGTTCACGGTCGTGCATCACCGCGTCACTCACATCCCCAACCCCGGAACCGTCAACGTAAACATACGAGGCTGGCACTTTTTCCGCCAGGCGCATCCTGCCATTGCCCAACTCCACGCTCTGCCCGTTGAGTATGACGGCAATGTTCTCTTCCGGGATGCCGATTTCCTTCGCGAGACGGGCATGTTGTTTGAGCTGGCGCAGCTCCCCATGGATGGGGATGAAGTACTCAGGTTGCGTCAGGTGCATCAACAATTTCATCTCTTCCTGGCTGGCGTGACCGGAAACGTGTACCGGAGCGATGGCTTCATAGATGACATTGGCGCCGCGTTCCAGCAGGCGATTGATCGTACCGTACACGTTCTCCTCGTTGCCCGGGATGGGGTGAGAGGAGAGGACAATGGTATCACCGCTCTTCACGTCGAAAACGCGGTGTGAACCATGTGAAAGACGTCCAAGAATCGAGGTTGGTTCACCCTGCGAACCCGTGCACATGATCACCACGTCGCTGTCCTTCATGTGAAGGGCCTCATCAAGGCTGACGATCAGGTTATCCGGTAATTTAAGGTAGCCAAGCTCGCGCGCAATTTTGGCGTTGTCTACCATGCTTATACCCGCGAAGGCCATTTTACGGTTGTGCTTCAATGCGGCGTTACCCACCTGCTGCATTCGCGAAATAAGTGAAGCAAATGTGGCGATGAGGATACGCCCCCCGGCTTCGCGGAAAACCTTATCAAACGCGTCATCGATGACGCGCTCGGAAGGGGTCCAACCCTGGCGCTCGGAGTTGGTGGAATCTGCCAGCAATGCCAGCACGCCGCGGCGCTGGAACTCCGCCAGTTTGGCATAATCCGTTGGCCAGTTATCCACCGGGGTGTGGTCAAACTTGTAATCTCCGGTGTGCACCACCAGCCCTGCCGGGCAATCGATTCCCAGCCCTACCCCGTCAGGGATGGAATGGCACACGTGGAAGAAATCCACGGTGAACGGACCAATCTTGCGGCTCTCACCGGCATTGACTGTTTCAATCTGCGCCTTTGAAGCCAGACCGTTGCGGGCGAGCTTGACTTCCAACAGACCGCGGGTCAGTGGCGTGGCGAATATGGGCGCCTGCAATTCCTCCAGTACGTGGCGGATGGCGCCAGTGTGGTCTTCGTGACCGTGGGTGATGATGATCCCCTTCACCTGTTTGCGTCGTTGCATCAGGTAAGTGATATCCGGGATGATGTAATCGATCCCCAGCATATCGTTTTCCGGGAACATCAGACCGGTATCCACCACCAGGATCTGCCCGTCATATTCATACACCATCATATTGGCGCCGACTTCCCCCAAACCGCCAAGAGGAATGATCTTCAAAGTCCCCTTGCGGTGATTTTCTTTCTTTTCTTGCTTATTCATAAATTACTTCTAAACCTTTTCTGTTCCATTCACGGAACGTTGTTGATATAACCGCGTCGAAAGGTCTTCCCTTTAAACTGCGGATGAGATTCATAAAAAATAAAACCCGGCTAACTCTCAGGCCAGGTTTTGCGAGTGACTTCCTCTTTATGTAGTGACACTTCGTAGAGTCATAACGCGATGTTCGAATAAAATGGTTCTTCAATCCAGAACTAACCTGCTTGTTGATAATGAACGTTTAATTACCCGTCTATTATACCCTATTTTTATCCAATTTTGTGGATTTTTCGTTTTGAATGTTTAACTTTAATCAAGAAGTTTTTTTCTCATTCAGGTTATATATATAGGGACAATCATTCTTTTCCGGAGAGAAAATGCCTCAAACTTCCAACAAAGTTCGTTTGTTCCTGGCCGTCCTGGCGGTGGTGGTGGGGGTATTCATGGTTGCGGTTGCCCCATTCCTCATTCAGACCTCGCTTGAGAGAGTGTTGACGGCGCTTGTGAAGGTATCCGCCCAAAAACCTGCTTACGCCAGCGGTATCATGTTATTTTCTGTGCTCTATCCACTATACCGCGGCATCATCTTCATCTCCGGTATCACGCTCATTGTCATTGCCCACTCCATACGCGAAGGCAAAGAATGGACCTTCCCGGTGGGACTGCTGGCGTCCGCCTTTCCGGCCTCGGGTGGCATGTTCATGATGCTGCCTTACGTCAGCTTCGTGGATGGTCTGCCGCTGCCAATGCTCGTGTCTGTCACCGGTTTGTTGTTATTCTTCTGCTTCATCCTGCTCAGAAAAGAGAATACTTTAAAGAAAGTCGCCCAATTGCTCACGCTTACCTTCTGTGGCATCATGACTGCCCACGCCTTTGTCATCGCGGTCGGCGGCATGCGTCAAACGCTCACTCGTCCCGAAAAACCGCTTTACAGTGGTATCGAAGGATGGGTGCTGGCGTGGTCCAGCCCGGTACAATTCATCAGCGTGATTCTGTTGTTCATTTCCATTTACAAGATTGCCGCGCGCAAGGTGGAAGGCTGGTGGATGGCGCTGGTGGCCGCGGTCTCGCTGGTGGTGATGAACATCCCCACGCAGATCATCCGCACCCTGCGCACTGACGCCACTTCGGTGGATTACCTCATCGGCGCATTGTTGGGCAGCGCGCTGCTGATCATTCTGCTGCTGCCAAAATTCAAGAAAGCCCTATTTGAAGAACCGGAATCCTGATACAGGGGAGTCCCTGTTTAATAACAGCCTGACCGTTGAGCTCAGGTTGTTTTTCTTCCGTAGAGTTGTTCACGAATCTGCAGCACCTGGCGCCGCAAGTGGTCATCTCTTTCGATCATATCCGCCACCTTTTCGCAGGCGTACATCACGGTGGTGTGGTCGCGCCCGCCCATGGCTTCGCCAATTTGCGGCAGCGAGACATTGGCTTCCTGGCGCAGCAGGTACATCACCACCTGGCGCGGCAGCGCAACTGCGCGCGTGCGGTCGCGTCCCAGCAGTTTTTCGGGGGTGATGCCGAAAGCCGATGCCACCACATTTACCACGTGCGCCGGTTCAAAGGCGTTGCGCTGCGGCAGCAGGTCTGTCAGCGCCACGTTGACCAGTTCCTCGCTCAGCGGGCGCCCGCGCAGGTCCGCGTAGGCCACCACCCGCGTCAGCGCGCCTTCCAGTTCACGGATGTTGGATTGGAACTGGCGCGCGATCATTTCAAGGATGGCGGGAGGCACGGTCTGCCTGGACCGCTCCGCCTTGGAACGCAGGATGGCGATGCGCGTCTCCAGGTCTGGCGGCTGGATGTCCGCTGTCAACCCCCACTCAAAGCGCGAGCGCAGGCGTTCCTCCAGCGTGTTCATGGCTTTGGGCGGCCGGTCAGAGGAAATGACGATCTGCTTATCCTGCCCGTGCAACGTATTGAAAGTGTGGAAGAACTCTTCCTGTGTCGATTCCTTGCCGGCAATGAACTGTATATCATCCACCAGCAACACATCGATACGGCGGTAACGGTCACGGAATGCCTGGGTGGTGTGCGTGCGGATGGCATTGATCAGGTCATTGGTGAATTCTTCTGACGATACATAGAGCACCTGTTGACCGCTTGCCTGGGCGTAATTACCGATGGCGTGCAGCAAATGGGTCTTACCCAGTCCCACACCGCCATACAGAAAGAGCGGGTTATAGGCCTGAGCGGGGTTCTCAGCCACTGCCAGGCAGGCGGCGTGCGCCAGCCGGTTGGAAGAGCCAACCACGAAATTATCAAAGTTATAACGGTGATTGACCACCGGCAACGGGTCAGATACCACAGGAGAGATCAGCGGCAGCGGGTCCGCGCTTTTTGCTGCCTGCGGCTGGTTTTCGTAATCTTTATGCCAGACAATGAACTCGACCTTTTGCGGGCATTCCATCATGCCACTGAGGATGCTGTTGAGTTTGGAGGTCAACCTGGATTTCAGCCAGTCGCAGGCGTAAGCATTAGGCACGCCGACTGTAAACAGGTCGCCTTCGTAACCCACCAGTTCAGCAGGCTGCACCCAGGTTTCGTAGGATGCGCGCGACATCTCCATCTGGAGTTGCCCAACCGCTGCCTGCCATGCGTTCCGATGATCCAACACGCACCTCCGCCTGGAATTCCCGTGACGGACAGGGTAGGTAAGTAAAACCCGCCACTCCAGCGTAAGCAGGGATTGGAAATGGGGTATTCTGGTGGGTCCTACAAAGGCTTACCCGAAGCTGTTAGTTAAGCTTCGTCCGAACGCGTAAAACCATTCTAACAGAAAGGCGCGGTGGTAACAAGTCGAATACCCTACGCTACCTTAAAAGAATTCAAATCTTTAAGGTTCGCAACCTTAAAAAAATCGGGGGACATTGAAGGTTTACAAAATCGTTACCGATTATTTGTTACCATACCCGTGCGGTATAGCCCCATCAGCTACCCTCATATCTGGGGTTATGTGATTTTTTTATCCCTTTCAGTTGCTATTTGGCGTCTATTTGTAAAAGTTCCAGGCTTTCATTTCCTGGTTCTTTATCAGGATGTGATGCATTTTTTGGTATCAGGATTTTTTAATATACAAGTTCATATCCGATGCTTTTTTGAAGCTTCGTGGCTGTGACCAAGCAACGCCTGAGCAGCTACTGCCGCAGCATGATGGCGGCGGCCCGGCGCGCGATTTCAACCGCGAAGTTCGTCCCGCGGTCCCATGGATACACCTGTGACATGCTGGCAAAGTACAGCCCCTTGAGCGGAGTCTCGATTGACGGGATGTTGCGGGAATGGTTGAGCAATGGCACTGGCTGGGCATAATTGGTTTTCACCAGCCAGGAACCTGTGACCCAATCCGCTTCAAAATCCGGATTGATACGCTTGAGGCTGGGCATGAAGCGTTGCATCAGCTCCTCTTTGGAGAGCTGAAAATACTCATGCGCCGGGTCCAGATAGTCACCGCAGTAGAGGATGTGATTGCCACCGAATTTTTGCGGGGACAGGAAGTTGGTATGTTCCACCAACGCCAGGAATGGGAACCCGGCGTCTTTGGGCAGGTTGTACCAGTAGTACCCCTCGCGTGAAAGTTGATGCTTGAGGGCGAGGGTCATCACCACCGCGCCCATGCTCTTAAGATCAAGCAAGCCCTTCAGGTAATCCGTGGGCAATTGCGGTGCTATCTTTGCCAACAGCGCTGGCGATACCGTCACCAACACCTGGTCATAGGTCTCTTCTGCGCTGGCTGTTGAGAGCGTCAGCCCACCATCTTCTTTGCTCAACAACTGTTTCACCGCTGAATGGTACTTGAACTCCACTCCCATACCCGCCAGGGTAGCGGCAAACTCATCCACAAAGGCCTGAAAACCGCCCCGGTAGGTCGCCAGTCTGGTGGTACGTGCATGCAGCCGCGCCCACATCCACGCCATATTCACCTGGTTGGCGTACTTTTCACTGAACTTGCCGACCACCAGCGGTTCCCACATCTGGGTGTAAACCTTCTCACCAGCCCACTTTTTCATCCATTCAGCAACTGTGGTCTGTTCCATAGGCTGCCAGCGGTTGGTGACGCGCAGGTACAACCCAACCAGCCCGAAGCGGACCTTGTTCAGCCCGTAACCCAGCCCGGGGTAGAGCAGCGCGCTGAGGATGGAATCAAAGGGGTAAAACTTACCGTTGTGGTACATTACCGTCTTGGGGTTTAGCACCATGACCCTTTCTTCAACACCCAGTTCCCTGAACAGTCGGAACATGTGTTTATCTGAGGTGAACCAGTGATGGTAGTACTTCTCTACCGACCATTCCCAACCCGGTTCCTTTAATCCGGCCGCCAATCCGCCCGGCGCCGCTTCCGCTTCATAAATGGTTACCTCGTTGCCGGCTTTTACCAGGTCATAAGCTGCCGCCAGTCCGCCAAAACCGGCGCCAATCACCGCTATTTTCATTCGTTGAACTCCTTATCGCCAATTATTACGCCCGCGTCTGTTTCACCAGAGCGTGCCTCCTGCCGCAGCGAGTCGCTCCACCTGATGCCCTCTTTTGCCATAAAGTACGCGCCGACCAGCGTCACCGGCAGCCACAGTGCCACGTGCAGCACCACGCCATAACCCAGGGCTTCAGCCCCCGGCACCCCGAAGGCCACCAGCACCGCACGGGTCACTGCTTCCCAGGTGCCAATATACCCCGGCGCTGAAGGGATGGTGGTGGCAAGGTTGGCGATACCGTTCAACAACATTAAAGCAAAGAAACTCACTGAAAAAGTAAAAGCATGCATCACGAACCAGTATTTCACCGTCTCGAGCAGCCAGATGATGACGGAAGTGAAAAAAACCATCAGGATGTTGAAGGGTGACCTTAATGATTTCAATCCATCCAGGAATCTGAGCATAATGCCGTTGGTCTTCTCCCGCAGGCGCAGCGGCAGCAAGCGCTCGATGAGCCATCCACCCAGCCTGGCGGTCGTTTTTGGGAACATTGCCGCCAGCAGGAACACCAGCAGCGCCGCCAGAAAAATGGCCGTGCCGATGAGCGCCAGGTTCTGGATATTACCAACGAAACCCGATTCAAAGGAAGCCACCTTTGCCAGTGCCGGCAGGTTGAGGAACACAAAAGCCAGCATCACCACGCCGTCAAATATGCGCTCCACGATGATGGTAGCCAGCGAAGCCGAGATGGGTACCTTCTCGCGGCGTTTGAGAACCACCGCGCGCAATACTTCTCCCGCGCGCGCCGGGTAGATGTTGTTGCCCATGTAACCGATGCAAGTGATGGGGAACATGGTGCGCGTGGGAATTTTCTTTACCGTACCCAGCAGGTAATGCCAGCGCCAGGCCCGCACCCATAAACCCACAAAATAAACCGCCACCCCCGGCAGGATCCACCAATAATTTGCGCTCTTCACCGCCTGCCAGAAATCGCCCAGGTTGAGCCCTCTTATTGCAAAATACAGGAAAACGACACTGATTATCAGCCCCACCCAGAACTGCCATCTTTTCATGCTTCAAATTCTACCACGAAGGCTCCCCACGCTGCCCGCAGCGGGCAGCGGTAATATAATTAAGACATGGAAGAAGAATCACGCTTATATGACCTTATCTACGCCATTGTACGCCAGGTGCCGCGTGGTCAGGTGGCTACTTACGGCCAGATTGCGCGCATCGCCGGACGCTGCTCCGCGCAGATGGTGGGCTTCGCACTGGCAGCGCTGCCCGCCTTCCGCGAGCGCGAGGTTGCCGAGGATGTGCCCTGGCAGCGCGTTATCAACGCCAAAGGCATGATCAGCCCGCACGGCTTTGGCATGGGCAGCCAGGTGCAGCGCGACCTGCTGGAAGAAGAAGGCATCGTTTTCGACGGGCAGGGCATTATCGACCTGGCGGTTTTTGGCTGGGATGGGCTGCTTGCCACCCCGGTGAAAAACAGGCATAACCTCATCTGACTCATCCGATAAAAAAGCAGCGCGCTCTCTTTTTTCCGGCGCGCTGCTTCCACTATGAAAGTCGATTAATCTATCACGTAATTGCTACAGGAAATCTCTTTCCCGTTCAATTGGATCATCCACTCCTGGTTCACCTGGTAAGGCTTGAACTGGTTCCAACTGGGCGCGTTGTCACGCAGCAGTTGCACCGCCCGTGCCTGGGCAAAGTTGTATTCCTGCCAGGGCAGGTCAGCCGGGTCATTGGTGACCTTCTCCATACAAGCCAGTGCCGTGCCCAGGCCATTCTTTACCTCTAGTCCCAGCCCCGATTCCTGGTACTGCTGCAACAGTTGCGGTACCGCGTCAGCGGATAACGTCGTCAGATGAACAACATCTAGTTCATCCCCGGCTTCAGCCCGCGCCACATTGCGCTGCACAATGAAGCCATCGATGTTCATAATAGCCATCGTCGCGCCGAAACCCACCGCCGCCACCAGCAGCGCCAGCGCGAACCGTCCGCGGCGCTTGACCAGTTCCAGTACCATCGCCGCCAGGATCAACCCCGCCAGCCAGTAAATGAAGATGTGGGTGTAAGTACGCAGGCGTGAAAAACCGTAGGCGTTCTCATACAGCATCAACCGTTGGAAGGAGGATGCCAGGATCACCAGCACATTGGCCATCAATAGCACTGAGAGCGCAGTGAAACCACCCTTAGACCCTTTGGAGCTGGTCTTGGTGATCGTGCCCAGCAACAGGTACAACCCCAGGCTCAACACCGCTACTGCCACCAGTTCGCTGAAGCCGCGCCTGGCGTACTCTGCGTAGGTGAAACCAGTTTCGGTGATATTGGCTACGCCGCCAAAGAGGTAACGCACCTGGATGATGACGAAAATGATAAACAGCAGGTTCACTGCTCCCAGCACGATTCCGCTTTCCGTCCAACCGAGGAAGGCCTTGAACCATGGCTGGTTCGGGTCAGGTTTTTGCGCTGCCTTTCCAGGAAGAACCGCCTTCAGGTATACGCCTACCAGGAAACCCGTGATGACGAGGATGTAGAACAGCCTGAAGAGGTATTGCGGTAGTTTTTCAATGTTAAAAATGCGCTTGACCCAGTCTGCGAAGATCTGGTCTGCTGACGCCAGCAGCAAACCGAAGATGGCTACGATGGGTAGCGCAATCAGCACGCCGCGAATGACTGGCCAGGCTTTGCTCGAGCCGCGCCTCGCGGGAGCGCCGTCCACCGGGGGAGGGGTTTTCCCCTTCGCCAGCAGCAGCGCTGCGCCTGAAAATCCTGCTCCAAGCACCCTGGCGAATTCTTCTATGTAATCCTTAATCCTGTACCATGGCCAGTATCCATTCAAAAAAGTCGCTGTTAGCAGCATCATCCCGGTCAACGTCAGCAGAACACTCACCACACGTGTGAGCGGCTCATTGCGCAGCCCCATGACCGCGGCAAAACCAAGGATGAGCAGCGTGAGCAGCACGCTTAGAGTGTGCGGTTTCTTTCCTTCGCTCCACGCCAGCGTGTAACCCGCCAGCAACAGGGTGGCGATCCAGATAAAGAAGGAGATACCTGGACCTTTGCTCCAGAACAAAAAATCGAACAACCAGGCAGCGATCAGCGCCGCCAACCAGAACCATTTTTGTTTTTTAGGCATTTTTCCTCTAATAATTCAAGGTTAGTGCCAGTATCATGGAAATGATCACCACAATACCGATCACCGCGAGGATTATCTGTTGCGCGCGCACCTTGCGCTGACTGGATGAAGTTTTCGTCCGCTTTGATGCGTTCGCCTGTTTATTGGTTTTTACCATGGTATACCTCGCAATATGAAAGTGAGTTTAGGTTCCGCAACCTATCAAATCCTATCAACGCCCTAGCAAATCCTATCACGCGTCTTTTCAATCAAATACAATCCGTAACCCGGCGAAAAACTTCTTGGCTTACTGGTCATCAAAATGGGAGGGGTTCAGGCTTTGTCGCCACCATGACTACTGGTGGATTCAGCGGTGCTGCTTTTTTCTGTTTTGGTTTCAGTTTTGGCTTCCACTTTTTCGTTGCTCTTTGCTTCTTCGTGTTTCGTGCTGGAACTATGCGTCACGCCTGATGGTGAGCGGTGATCAGTGGCGTAAAAACCCGACCCCTTGAACACGATCCCCACCGGGGTATAGACCTTTTTCAAACTCTTCTTTCCGCACTCGGGGCAGCGTGTTAGTACCGGGTCGGAAAATTTTTGAGTCTGGTCAAATTGAATGCCGCAGTTTTCGCACCGATATGTATATACCGGCATTTAAATCACCTCTGTTTCCTGCTTGTAGCAATAATGTGAAACATTATAGTCCCATCATTGGGGTCGGTCAAGAATTGCTTACCCTCCCAGCAGGTGGCCCAGCAGCACCCTGATACCTATCCCGATCAGTAACAACCCTCCCAATAATTCCATGCGCTTACCAAAACGACAACCCAGTTTATCACCAAGCAGGTAACCAGCTACAGAGAGGATAAAGGAGGTCACGCCAACGATGGAACTGCTAACCAGGATGGAGCCATCAACGAGCGCCAGGCTCAGCCCTACCGCCAGAGCGTCGATGCTGGTGGCAATGGAAAGCATCACCAGTGTCCCGCCCCTGGTAGGATCGCTTTTCTGGCATTTTTCTTCCTGCTTAAAACTGCCTATAACCATCCTGCCGCCCACCCACAACAGCAACAGGAAGGCCACCCAGTGGTCAAAACTGGAAATGAGGCTGGCAACCTGGCGGCCGGCCAGCCAGCCGATAAACGTCATGCCGCCCTGGAAAAGACCGAAATGAAATGCCAGCCGCAGCACCATGCGCGCGGTTTTCTTTATTCCGTTGGTGCCAATGCCCAGCGAGACCGCGAAGCAGTCCATCGCCAGTCCCAGTGCTATCAGGAGGATTTCCCAGGTTCCCATGCAGAGTATTTCCCAAAAGCCGGATTATACATCCACTTTGGAGAATCAGGCATTGCTGTATACCATTAATTTCACTGACATTACTCCAATATTATTCACGGTGTTAAGATTCTTGTCCTCACATTCTTGTCCTCCCAACCGCTTGCCCGAGTTGATCGATTTATGTATAATTCAAACAAATGTTCGATAAATAAAGGGGTTCCATGCCGGTTAATTACCTCAAACTCAACCAGCAGATACGCAACATGGGCAGGGACGCATTATCCCGCGCAGACGAAATGCGTCACACCCTTGAGCAGTTGTCCTCGCAATTAAAAGAGCGCGCCGATGACCTTATCGCATTGCAGCGCCAGGTGGAAGAAGCCGCGGCGAAAACCAAAGGTCTGCGCTGCGCCGTGCCGGTGACTGAAGCGCTTAACGCGCGCTTTCCATGCGCGCTGCCCGCCCCCGCCAGCACGATATTCGCAGCAGACGGTTCACAAATCAACCCCGATCCGCATGATTCCGCGCTCTATGGGTTGATCAATATCGGCGTATTCTGCATCCAGCCGCACAGCGGTCATGTGCCGGTAGAAAATACAGAATCACACCTTTTGTTTGGAGATGAACTGTACACCCCCGGAGGCATGGCATCAGAGGATCTGGTGGCGCTACTGCGCGATGTGCAGGAACGCCGTACCCTGGCAGCACTGGCGCAGCACGTGACTCCGCCTGTCATCACCCTCACCGACGGACCGCTTGAGTTGTACCACGAACCGCGCACTGAAGCCGCATTTAAAGATAAATTCGCGGAATACCTACGCGCGCTTGAAGACCTGGCGCAAGCCAATGTGATCACCGCCGGTTACGTGAGCCGCCCGCGCGCTGACCTGGTGGTCAGACTGCTCACCCTCGGCGGTGAGGGCAGCCAAGCGGCCATCAGCGGACTCACCGATACCGCCCTCTTTTCCGATATCCTGCGGCCCGGAGAGCGCTCGGCGGTATTCCGCCTGCAGTCACGCTCAGCTGATGAGTACAAAGAGCGCAAGGCACTGCACTTCTTTTATCTTAACGTCGGCAGCGCAGCGCACCCGGCCTTCGCCCGCGTGGAAATTCCTCTGTGGGTGGCAGAGGATGCGCAATCCGTGCAAATCCTGCACGCCACGCTGGTGGAACAATCCACCCAGAGCGGACAGGTGCCTTACCCCTACCCGCTCATCCGCGCACACGAAATCGCGGTGGTGAAGCTGACCGACCATCAGCAGCTAACCGCTATGATCGAAACAGAACTTGCGCGTCAGGGCATCAAACCTGGCAGCAGGTCTGAAAAACAGGTGCATAAAGACCATCCAGGAAGAACGAGGATTAACAAATGAAAGCGATATCAATCGGACGTTTACTGCGAGCCAACACCAGTGGCTGCGTTATGGGCTGCCGCGTCAGCCAGGCTGGCACTCCCGCCTTTGGGGAAATGGTGCTCATCCCGTTGAGCGACGGCACGCGCATATACGGGCTGGTGCACGACATTCACATCGATGACGACGGTTTGGTGCGTCAACTGGTCAGCGCGGATGTATCTGAGGAAGTGCTCGAAGACAACCGCCAAAACCGTAACCTGCCCATCGAGATCAGCCTGGTGTTCATCGGCTGGGAGGATAGCGCCGGCAGGGTCTCACACACCCGCGTCCCCCGCCCGCCGCTGACGCTGGACGAGATTTACCCCTGCGGCGAAGAAGACATCCTGCGCTTCACCGGCACTGGCAGGCTGGGTTACCTGCGCGGCTTGCTGCGCAACCAGGAGATACCCGCCGCTGACCTGGTGACCGCCCACCTCGGGCAGGTGTTCAGCCTGACGCATCACCCCGACCCCGAGGGTTGGCGCGACCGCTGCTTGAACGAGGTCATCGCCCTGCTTAAAGACGATTACCCGCAAATGATGGATGTCCTGACCGCTGTCTCCGCGGTGATGGATTAGAGAGCGAGCAAAAATGACACCAGCTGACCTAAACCCCATACTTACCCCCTCGGACCCCGAACACCACCCTATTGGCTACGTGGTCGGCGGCGGTCTCAAAGCCAACCTCTTCGTCCGCCTTACCCTGCCCGCACAGGAAGTGCAGGAAGGCGGTTTCGTGGTAATCGAAAGCGGTGACTGGCAATTCTATGGCCTGGTCACCGACCTGCAGCTGGGCGCACTTGACCCGCGTTACGCTGAATTGCAGAACGCCGTGCGCCTGGCACAGCCCGCTACCCGCCTGCTAGCCAGCCAGACGCTCTACACCAACCTTGAAGTAATGCCCGCCTTGATGCTGGAGCGTGGACCTGAACCCGGTTCCGCTGCATACGAAAGCTGGTCGCGCGAGCATCAGGGTGAAAACGCCCCCCGCCCGCTGCCCATCAAAACCGTGCCCTCGCACCACGCAGTCGCCAGGCTGGCATCCGCCGGCGATGTGGCTGAGATCTTTGGCAATCCGGAATCCAAGGGGTTCTTCGTTATCGGGCGCACGCGCGAACAGGACCACCCGGTGTGTATCAACCTGGATAAGTTCGTGCAGCGCAGCTCGGGCATTTTCGGCGCTACCGGCACCGGCAAGTCCTTCCTCACGCGCATCATCCTGGCCGGTCTCATTCAGCACAACGCCGCCTCGGTGCTGGTGCTGGACATGCACAACGAATACGGTTTCAATGACACTTCCTCTGATACCGGTCAATCCGTTCCCGGGCTCAAAGAGAAGTTCGCGGAGCGCGTCAGGGTGGTCGGGTTGGGGCGCGGGACAACCATCCGCAACCATACCCCTGACCTGCACCTCGAAATCTACGAATCCGACATCCAGCCAGAGGATATTGAGCTGCTGACCCGCGAGCTGAACCTCAAAGAGACCACCTCCACCACCCTTGAAGCGCTGGTGCACACATTCGGTCACGAGAGATGGTATACCGAATTTAAGAACATGGCCAACGGCGCGATGACCACAGATGAAGACGGCAAGAAGGTTCCCGCCCCCGGCAGCGTGGCTTATTGGGCCAACCAGGAGGGGGTGAACGTGGCAGCGGCGGAAGGACTGCACAACAAACTGCGTAACGTCTTCAATTGCCCTTACATCATCGAGCGCAACCCGGCGGACAAGGGCAATATCAACTCGCTCAATAACATCATTGACACACTGAAGGCCGGCAAGCACGTGGTGCTTTCTTTTGGGAAGAATGAGCAAGATCTTGATTACCTGCTGGTTTCCAACCTGCTGACGCGCAAGATCCGCGAATCCTGGGAACGCATGACCAACGATTTCCGCAGCAGCGGGCAGAACGAGCCGCGCCCGCTGGTGATCGCTGTGGAGGAAGCGCACAAGATACTCAACCGCGAGATGGCCTCGCAGACCACTTTCAGCACCATCGCGCGCGAAATGCGCAAATATTACGTTACATTGCTCATCATCGACCAGCGCCCCTCGCAGATCTACGACGAGGTGATGTCGCAGCTGGGTACGCGCGTCTCCGGCTGGCTGGGAGATGAAAGCGATATCGCCGCGGTGCTCTCCGGCCTGGCCGGTCGCGATGCGCTACGCGGCATGCTGGCGCGCCTGCAGCCCAAGGAGGAAGTGCTACTGCTGGGCTGGGGCGTGCCCATGCCCATCCTCGTCCGCTCCCGCCGCTATGACGAGCAATTCTGGAAAGAGCTATTCGGAAAGAATGTTTGGCCAGGTGATTCACAGGCTATGAAAGAATTGGGATATTGAGTTTATTCACCACGAAAATCACGAAATACACGAAATGGAGGAAAAATTGGAGAATAAACCAATTCTATACAAAGACGAGAGTTTCTTGATTCAAGGAGCCATCTTTGAAGTGTATCGTGAGATTGGTGCTGGTTTTATTGAGCCTATCTATCAAGAATGTCTCGAACGCGAATTTTCTCTCAGGGGAATCCCTTTTCAAAGTCAAAAGCAGCTTACGATTAGTTATAAAGGTGAGCTATTGGCTCAGGTATTTCGCGCTGATATTGTTTGTTACGATAAGATTTTGCTGGAGTTGAAAGCAGTAAAAGAATTTAATGACGATCATCGCGCCCAATTAATGAATTACTTAAAAATGTCAGGGTACCGCCTGGGATTACTGGTAAATTTTGGTCATGTTCCCCGTGTCGCCGTTGAAAGATTCGCCATGTAGGGTTTTTTTGCAGCCCTTTTTGTATATTTCGTGTATTTCGTGTATTTCGTGGTTATTGCTCGTCTACTTCGGCCAGATGAGCCACAGGATCAGCGTAGATAACAATCCCGATATGACGCCGCCCACCACCTCCAGCGGGGTGTGGCCGATCATCTCCTTCAATTTCTTTTGATCGATCAAAGGTCCTTTCACGTACTCATCGATCAGGCGGTTGATGATGACCGCGTGGTAACCCGCTTCGCGCCGTACCCCGGCAGCGTCGTAAATGACGATCATTGAGACAGCCACCGCCAGCGCGAACACCGGGTGGTCAAACCCGCTGAACAACCCGATGGCCAGCGTGGTCGCCGTCACCGTGGCCGCATGCGAACTGGGCATGCCGCCCGTGCCGAACGCTTGCTTCAGGTTGATCCTGCGGTGTACATAGTAGTAGGTGGGTATCTTCAATAAGGAAGATACCAGCCATCCCACAATGCAGGCGATCAGTTCGGGGTAACCCGTCAGAACGCTCACGCAGCGTCCTCCGTGTTTGCTTTGTTGGGATTAAGCTGTTGAATGCGCAGGTCTGCCTGGTCGAGCAGCGCGGCGCAATACTGCACCAGCAGCTGACCGCGCTCGTAAAGCTGCAGGGACTCATCAAGCGGTTTCTGCTCGCTTTCAAGCGCGGCGACGATCGCTTCCAGTTCGCTGAACGCCTGTTCATAGCTCAAGTCAGATAGTGGTGATGTTGATTTAGTCATCGGAAATTCCTCCGTTATTCTCTTTTGTAGGTTCGGTCAATACCTTTGACAGGATTGCGCCATCCACAACACGGATATCAAGGACGTCCTCGCGGTGAACCTGGNNNTGCGGGCTGAGGTTAACAAGCCGCTTTTGCAGATGGCCAAGGTTGCTGCGCAGCAGTTCCAGCCTGTGCGCCTGGTTGTTGGCCAGCCTCGCCTGCAGTTCATCAGTGCGCTGGCGCCCGTTGCGCACCCGCCACAACGGAGACTGCAACTCCAGCCGCCTGGCGCTGTCCTGCACCCGTGCTTTTTCAACCCCGCAGATCTGCTGGGCTGCAGCCACCAGCAAACTCGCCATGTCACCCAGTTGTTCACGGATTTCAACCGCGTCCGGAACCGCCTGTTCCGCCGCGGCGGTGGGTGTGGCCGCGCGTACATCCGCCGCGAAATCGGAAAGCGTGAAATCCGTCTCGTGACCGATACCGGTGATGACCGGAATCTCGGAATCCGCGATGGCGCGTACCACCCTTTCATCATTGAACGCCCACAGGTCCTCCAGCGAGCCGCCACCGCGTGCGACGATGATGACATCAGCCTGGTGCTGAGCATTCAACACCGCCAATGACTTCACGATCTGCGGCGGTGCTTCATCGCCCTGCACCGCGCAGGGCGCCAGTATCACCTTCACCAGCGAGTAACGCCGCCGCAGCGTATTAAGAATATCCTGCAGCGCAGCGCCGCTGTCCGAGGTGACCAAGCCAATCGTAGCCGGCCGCTCGGGCAGCGCTCGCTTTCTTTCAGAATCAAATAACCCTTCGGCTTCCAACCTGGCCTTGAGGCGCAAGTATTCCTGGTAAAGTGCGCCTTCTCCTGTCAGGCGTATCGCGTCTACATAAAGTTGGTACTGACCGTCGCGCTCGTAGATGCCTACAGCACCGTGCGCTTCCACCGCCATGCCGTGCTGTAATGTCAGCGGCAGCCGCCAGGCAGTCTGCTTCCAGATGACGCACTTCAGCGCGGAAGAGGGGTCTTTCAGCGTAAAGTAGATGTGCCCCGAAGACGGCCGCGAAAGGTTGGAAACCTCCCCCTGCACCCACACATCGCTCAGGATCTCGTCGGATTCAAAGAGCTCCCGCAGGTAGCGCGTGATCTCGCTGACACTGAGCGTTTTGACCGGGAAGAGAGATGGTTGCAGCATAGGGATAGGATACATTGACCTTGCCCGCCTGTCAACATTCTTTGCTTTCATTCTTTGCTTTCAATTGACACTTCGCGTGTAGAATTAAGGCAACACAGAACTGAAGGCGGAAAAATGGACAATCTCTGGTCCCCCTGGCGCATGAAGTACGTGACCGACGCGGATAACTCCGGCGCGTGCGTGTTCTGCACGGCCCCCGGGCAAGAAGACGGACCCGCCAACCTCATTGTGCACCGCGGAGAGAAGGTTTACGTCATCCTCAACCGCTACCCCTACACCAGCGGGCACCTGATGGTGGTGCCCTTCGCGCATGTCTCCAGCATCGAGTTGCTCACCCCCGAGGTGCGTTTCGAAATGATCGAAATGGTCAACCAGGCCATCCTGGTGCTGCGTCTGGTCTACCAGCCGGACGGATTCAACATTGGCATCAATATGGGTGTGGCTGCCGGCGCGGGTATCGCCGAGCACGCGCATATTCACATCGTGCCGCGCTGGGGCGGCGACACCAACTTTATGTCCACCACCGGCGAGACGCGGGTAATTCCGGAAGACCTGAAGGTGACCTTCAGGCGTATTTCAGAAGGCTGGAAATAAATCGTAACTCGCCAAGATGCAAAGGCGCAAGGAAAAGTCCTATTGCTTAAAATAATTATTCAGGTAAGCGGTTGACAATCCTGGTGAAATCTCCTTCGATCGTGGCTGCACCGAAGTTGATTACTAATCCCAAATAAAAAGTGGGTGGGTTCGGCTTGTGAACCCACCGATTTTTAATTTGGTGGGTTTTCAACCCGTTACAAGACAAAAACAGAACCCGCCGTTTTTGGATATGTGGTGGGGTTTCAATTCACCCTACGAGCTAAGATGTTTTGATTACTATTAAGGATAAATTGGGAAATTAAAGACTGTCCAACTACTGTATATTTCTATATCTGGAAAATTCTCATGACCAATCTGAATATTATCTGATTACGACCGATTAATGGGTATTATATATTTTTTTCAATAGCGAAGTGAGAAAAATACAACCAAAATAAGCAGGGGTTATTGACAAATTGAATCATGTATATATAATGTATATACAAAAGGAGTCCAAATGTTCACAACAATTTCAAAATGGGGTAACAGTTTGGCTTTACGCATCCCCAGAGCGCTCGCCGCCCAGCTGGGAATCTCAGAAAATTCAAACGTATCTCTAGAATTGGATGGAGACCGGTTAATTATCCGACGGAGCCAGGCATTGGAAGATATGCTTTCAGCGATCAACGAAAATAACATCCACGGCATCGTCCTTGAAGGAACCCCGCGCGGAAAGGAAATGATCTAACATGCTCCCACCCGATCGCGGTGATATTGTTAAACTTGATTTCTCTCCTTCTGCCGGCCACGAACAGGCTCAGTATAGACCTGCTCTCGTGCTCTCCCCAAAATCGTACAACAGCAAGGTTGGTCTGGCTGTGATTTGCGCGGTCACTAACCAGCAAAAAGGTTATCCGTTTGAAGTTGTATTACCCTCGAACCTCAAGACTACTGGCGTCATCCT
>DHGL01000015.1:23005-23602 GCA_002402725.1 Anaerolineaceae bacterium UBA4799 | reverse complement strand
AAAAAAACAGTTCTTGGCGCGCCAAGGCGCAAAATCGCAAAGAAAACATAAATCTTTAGATCCATTTTAATTATTCGGGTAAGCGGTTGACGATCCTAGTGATGCCTTCTTTGATCGTCGCGGCACCAAAGTTGATCAATAATCCCAGATGTTTGTCAGATACTTTAAGGTAAGTCAATAACTGTTTCTTGTGTACATCACTAACCTTCTCAACCGACTTCAATTCAATAATGACAAGCTCCTCTACGATAATATCCGTGCGATAACCAAGATCAATCGTGATGCCATCATAATTTACAGGCATCATGGTTTCCGTTTGAATTGCCAATCCTCGTTTACGTAATTCATACGCGAGTATCGCCTGATAAGCAGATTCAAGCAGACCAGGACCCAGTTTTGTGTGGATTTTAAATGCCGCATCGACCACAATTTTCGCGATCTCATTTTCCGTCATTTTATTGTCCCTTACATAAGATTTCTGACCCGTCCTTATAAAAGGTTTTCTTTGCATTCTTTCGAACTTAGCGCCCCCGAGCGAAGCGAGAGGGGTTGCGTCTTTGCGAGATATTATTTTAATAATTCTTCCAGTATCTCCCT
>DHGL01000015.1:22823-22985 GCA_002402725.1 Anaerolineaceae bacterium UBA4799 | reverse complement strand
TCGTTGGGGCTTTCCGCAAGTATCTCCTCGCAAACTGCGCGGATGGCGTTGTCATCGTTCACCAGCCCCAGTCCCTCCTCCGCCACGATCTCGCCGGGTTTTTTGCCGCTCTCCTGCACCTTCTGCAGCAGCCCCTTGCCGGTGTTAATGTTGATCGTCCCC
>DHGL01000015.1:6518-22801 GCA_002402725.1 Anaerolineaceae bacterium UBA4799 | reverse complement strand
CCCCTGGTCGTTGATCATGCGCAACACGTCGTTCATCAACCAGTTGGAAACCTTCTTGGGGTCTCCACCATAAGCCTTGAGCGTGTTTTCATAGTAATCAGAAAGCCTGCGTTCTGATGTGAGGATATCTGCGTCGTACTCCGGCAGGTTGTACTGTTCCACGAAGCGCGCGCGCCGCGCCAGCGGCAGCTCCGGGAAATCCGCCAGGATGTGCCGCTTCCACTCCTCGTTCAGGCGTATGGGCAGCAGGTCGGGTTCGCGGAAATAGCGGTAATCGGCTTCGGTTTCCTTGGAACGCATCTTCTTCAGCGTGCCGCTGTCCTCGTCCCACTCCAGCGTCCAGGCTTCGATGCGGTTTCCCGCCTCCACCTCGCGGATCTGGCGCTCGACCTCGCGCGCGATTGCTTCGCGCACCGCGTCAATCGAGTTCACGTTCTTGATCTCGGTTTTGGGGTTCAGCTTGGTCTCACCCCGCACACGGATGGAGACGTTGGCGTCGCACCTCAAGTGCGCCTTTTCCATATCGGCTTCGGAGATGCCCAGCCAGCGCAATAGCTGGCGCAGGCGCATCAGGTACTGCGCCGCTTCGTCAGCAGTGCGCAGGTCCGGGCCGGTCACCATCTCCACCAGCGGCACGCCGCAGCGGTTGAAGTCGATAAAGCGCCGCCGGTTGCCCACCTTGGTCTTGCCGGCATCCTCTTCGATGTGCAACTTCCAGATGGTCACGCGGCGGGTGTAAGCCTGTTTATCAGGCGAAGCCGCCCCCGGCACCGGCAGGTCCAGGTAGCCGCCCCTGGCCAGCGACTGGTCAAATTGAGAGATCTGGTAGCCTTTGGGCAGGTCGGGGTAAAAATAATTTTTGCGGTCAAAGAAGGAAAGCGGGCGGATCTCGGCGTTCATAGCCTGCGCCAGCAGCACACCCTTCTCCACTACAGCCTTGTTGAGCACCGGCAGCACCCCCGGCAGTCCGCAGCACACCGGGCAGATATTGGTATTGGGCGGGTCGAACCATGAGTCGGCTTTGCATGAACAGAACACCTTGGTGGTGGTATTCAGTTGGATATGGGTTTCAAGCCCGATGATGGCTTCGTAATCTGTCATTAGTCCTCGCTTAGGCACGAACAGCCTTGAAAAGGTTTTTTCTAACCTTTTCAAGGTTGTTTTTCGTAATTTTCCACAAATTCAACATAATCAACCAACGGACCGAAGAGTGCTTCTCTATATTTTACAACTTTGCGTGTTGACCCCACCTTTTCCGCCTATTCATTGTAATCACTATATCTCCACTCAGAAGGATGCTTCACCAATCCTGCTGCAACCGGGTTATGATGAATGTAACCAACCACATTTGCTACGTCTACCAAGTCTGCAAATTCAGTGTGTTTTGCTCTGCCCTGAAAAAGGGTCCCCGCCCTTGCAGAGCATTTGTTGATTGCCTGAGTAAACGAATTGAAGAACCTCTGAATGAAACGTGAACCTTGTTTATCCTCCAACTGCTCAAATAATATATGATAGTAATTTGGCATCAAGCAATATGCCACCAACTCGATTTTATAATACGGCAGAAAACGGTACATCAGCCTGAGTAGATAAAGATAGTTATCATCCTCAAAAGCTATATGGGCACGATTGACACCACGATTGAAGTAATGCAAAAAAGAAGAATCCAAGTAATAAATACCTTCTAAATGTCCTTTGACATAAGCCAATTTACATACGTTTAAATGGCAACGTAATTATTCGACATCTATTAATATTACCTTTACAGGTACAGCTGGGAAATGACGTTTTAGACGTTCAATATCATAAACAAGTTGTTCACCATACGAAACGCCCGACGACATCAAATGGTGTAGGTTATGACAAGGAACAATTTCTACACCAACATCGGCCTTGTTTTCATTAAAAAAATACTGGAATTTCGCCATATCATAGAACATGAACGCGTACTTACCAAACTGAACCTCTACCAGTACTTTTTCTCTGACAAAATCTACTTGTTTATATGCACCAGGAATAACGACTGATGAATTGGGTATGGAAATAGAGTATGTATCACGTAATTCTAAGAAATTTCTTTTGTTAAAAGCTCTTTTAAACTGATCATTCATGTCTGTAGGTGCGTATAACATTCTACCAATCTTTGTTTTTTCCTTACTTTCCTTTATCCTATTTGCCGTTACTGAATCAATCACATCATAAATTTCACATTCCAATTTTGGATATCTGACTTTTAATATTTCTGTGCCCCCTAAATGTGAATATTCATAAACAACCTTCATTTTCGCCCTTTCTCATTTCGCGGTTTTTCCTTAAGTAGATGGGGTTGACTAGGAATTCCAAAATTAACTACTTTTGGGGGTTTATATACAGCAGAATGTTCTGGGTCATATACCTCTCTATCCATCGGTCGAATTCTTAACTTTCCACTTTCTGCCAACCTTATTCTCTCTTGTGCTATTTGAACGTACTCAGGTATTATCTCTGCTCCAATCGATTTCCTATTATGTAATAACGAGGCAATTGCTGTTGTTCCAACACCCATAAAAGGATCAAATACTACATCTCCTTCATTTGATAAGGCTAGAACAAGTCTCTCTATTAATTCGACTGGAAACTGGCATGGGTGTATAGTCTTTTCTATATGATTTGCTTTTACATTAGGTATTTCCCATACATCTGAGGGGTTTTTTCCGAGAGGATTTCCGGATAATTCACCCCTTTTCGGACCTTTAAAATGCTTTTTATTTGGGTATTTTTGAGGTATACGAACATTGTCGAGATTAAAGACATAATTATTAGTTTTTGTGAACCATAATATTACTTCGTACCTTCCTGAAAACCTTTTTGAGGCATGAAGTCCATGCCCAAAATACCAAACAATTCGATTTCGCAGATGAAATCCAAGATCATAAAAAATCGGGAATAATGGAATATCTAATGGTATGATCTCGCCATTCCTCACGTGATTTCCAACTTGCCAACAAATACTCCCTTCATCTCTTATAATTCGATTACATTGATTGATTATTTTCTTTTGTTCATCTAAGTAAATATCGAAATCAACTCGTTCTTCGTATACTTTTCCTAGATTATAGGGAGGTGATGTGACAATTAATTGAACATGTTTGTCTGGAATTTCAGGCATCAAATCCAAGACATTTCCCTTAAATAGAATACAATTTGCTTCGGGGGAAAAGCTATTCTGAATATTAATTGTTGTCATTTTGTTAACACATCCGGTTTTTGTTTGCGCCAATCTTCATTTTCCGTGGCCATCTCGTAAGCCCGCGCCACGCGGAACAGCGTCTTCTCGTTGTAATCTGCGCCTAGCAGCTGGATGCCGATAGGCAGCCCATCACCATCCAACCCGGCGGGCAGAGATAACCCTGGCACGCCAGCGTGGTTGGCGGGCACTGTCAGCTGGTCGGCGTACTGCATCAGCACCGAGTCACCGTACACCGCTGCCATCTCGAAGGCTGTGGTGGGCGTGGTCGGCGTCAGCAGTGCGTCCAGCCGGTACGCACCCGCCGGGGTAAATATCTCTTCAAAGTCGCGGCGGATGAGGGTGCGCACTTGCAGCGCGCGCCGGTAATATTGTTCGCTGTACTGCGCCGCGCTCACGTACATCCCCATAAGGATGCGCAGTTTGGGCTGCAGCCCGAAACCCTGGTTGCGCGTGAACCTGTACATTTCCTTCAGGTCCGTTGTGGGCACCTCGCTGCGCAGCCCGTACTTCACGCCGTCATAGCGGTGCAGGTTGGAGGCGGCTTCGACGCGGCTGATGACAAAATACGCCGGGATGCCGAAGCGCGTGTTGGGCATGGGCACATTCTCGATAATTTCCGCCCCCATGGCCGCCAGTATCTCGGCGGCAGCGCGCACCGAACGCTCGATCTCCGGTGGCAACGGCTGGCTGAGCAATTCGCCGCTCGCCGGGTCGGGGTAGGTTATGCGGAAATAATCAGGCGATAAACCAATCCTCATTCCCTTCACGCCATCCTCGATGCCTTCCAGGTAATCGGGTACCGACAGGGGCACGGCGGTGGCATCGTGCTCATCCGCGCCGGCGATGACCCCCAGCATAGCGGCGGCGTCTTTCACATTGCGCGCCACCGGTCCGGGGCAATCGAGTGAGGAAGCAAAGGCAATCAGCCCGTAGCGCGAAACCCGCCCGTAGGTGGGTTTGACCCCCACCACTCCGCAGAATGCCGCAGGTTGGCGAATGGAGCCGGCCGTGTCTGTGCCCAGTGATAACGGAGCCTCACCCGCGGCTACGCTGGCGGCGCTGCCGCCTGAGGAACCACCTGGTACGCGGTCGGGTTTCCACGGGTTGCGCGGGCTGGGCTGGTAGGCTGAGGATTCATTGGAAGAACCATAAGTAAATTCATCCAGGTTGACCTTGCCCAGCATAATGGCGCCGGCGTTTTGCATGCGCTGCACCGGGGTGGCGGTGTAAGGGGCTTTGAAGTTCGCCAATATTTTTGAAGCCGCCGTTGAGAAGGTACCTGCGACACAGAAAATATCTTTCACCGTGAAAGGCACGCCGGCAAGCGCCCCGGGGTCTTCACCAGCAGCCAGCCTGCGGTCAATCTCCACTGCCTGCTGTAGCGCGCCTTCTCCGGTCAGGGTGATAAAAGCGTGTACGCGCTTTTTATCCTCATCGGAGAGCGGCGCCTGCTCCAACGAACCCGGTCGCCCATCCACCAGCGCGACGCGTTCCAGGCAGGCTTTCACAACTTCCACGGCGGAGGTCTCGCGGCTGCGCACCAGGCGCGCTAATTCAAGTGCGTTGCGATCACAGAATTCCATGCGGCCTACTTTAACTCGGTATGAGGGATATCAGGAACCACAATATAGCCGTCTTCCACCTGCGGCGCCTGCGCCAGGATGCCCGCCGGGTCAGGGTAGGGCTTCCACTCATCGTCACGCGGCGGCGCGCTGGCGGGTTCTTCAAAGGGCACGCCGTGCAGGCTGATGGGCACATCTTTATCCAGCGGAATGGCTTCCAGTTCAGCGATGGCTTTTAACTGGTTGTTCAATTGCCGGCGCAAGTATTCCGCCTGTTCTGCATCCAGCTGCAGCGCGGCCAGGCCAACCAGATGGTCAAACACCTCTTTTGTTATCTGTTCGCTCATGGTTCAACTCTCGCTTCATCTTTGGAGTATGCGGGTAAGTATTAAGGAGTTCCGGTTAAGACAGGTGTCGCCTCGAATAGTGGTGTGGGCGTCCAGGTAGGCGGCATTTGTAGCAGTGTGGGGGTCGGCGTGGGTACCACGATGGTCGGCGGGAGCGTGGGGAAGGGAAACGGGTTGATGCGGGAATCAGGATTGGTGAAGATCACCAGCACCACCACCAGCAACACCAGCGCGGCGATGATCAACACAATGGTCAGAATATCCCAGATAGAGATTTTCATCCGAGCCCCTTTCTTTCTCTCGCAAGGTCTTTGTCAGTATATCCGACTTTAAGCGGCTGTCAAGTTGACGCGCCGCGTGATGTCGCGTGCTATAATCCACAACACTTACCATGGAACAAACCACCAGGGTCCGCCCCCCATTTCTGCTGCATCTGCTCGCCGGTTTCTTTATTCTCGTATTCCTGGCGAACCTCGCCGGCATCCCGCAGACGCTGCAATCCTGGAAATGGCTGCTGGCTGCTGATTATTTTCCGCACCCGGTGTACCTGCTCTTCAAGACCCTGTTACTCGCCCTCCTTTCCTTATCAGCAGCGCTGGTCTTGTGGGGAAGGTGGCGTTTCGCGCCGCGCCTCGGTCAGGTCTGCGCGTTGCTGATTTTCACCTGGTTCTGGTTTGACCGCCTCGTGCTCACGCGTAACCCGCAGCCATTCAAGAACCACCTTTTTCCTCTCGTGATATCTGTGTTAGTACTGGCATTTGTGTTAGTATCATCCTGGTTACTCGAACCTTACATGAAAGGGACTGGCAGCACATCTAAAGACATGCCCGGAGGTTGACCATGGCACAAACCACCGTCGAAATGGAAGTGAAGTTTTACCTATCTGACCTGCCCGCGTTACGTGATCGGCTGGTCTCCCTTGGGGCCGAACAGGTGCAGGCGCGTACCCGCGAAACGAACTACCGCTTCGACACGCCGGATGGCGCGCTTACCCTTTCAGGGCGGGCGCTGCGTCTGCGCCATGATGTGCGCGATATTCTTACATTCAAAGGCCCTTCCTCTACTATCGATGGCGTGCGCACGCGCCTTGAATACGAGGTCGAAGTGGATAACCTGGGTAACGCCTGGTTGATCCTCGAAGGGTTGGGGTATGTACTCACCGTGAGCTATGAAAAATGGCGTGCCATGTACCGCCTCAACGGATTGCTAATCACCCTCGACGAATTACCCTACGGCAATTTTTGCGAGATCGAAGGCGCTGACACCGCTGTCATCCGCTCGACGGCTGCCGTGCTCTCTATGGATTGGGAGACGCGCATTGAATCCAGTTACCTCGAACTCTTCGAGACGCTCAAACGTGGCAGGGGACTCACCATGCGGGATTTGACCTTCGCCGCATTCGCTGATATCGCACTCACCGGTAGCGACCTGGGCGTGCGCCCGGCAGACCGACCGTTTTTCTTGTAACAATTGTTTTAAGATTCAAAATTATCTTAAATAAAAGCCTGTTGCCAGAATCTCCCATCCCGGTGTCTGATTCGCCTTGCCGCGTTGAAATCTGACCTTCCTTAAATTTGAATGGGGATGACTGACTCTTAAGAAACTGCGAATCTGCGCATGCTATAATATTTTCAAATATTACCAGTTGAGAGCGAGACCGCGGTCAGCAATGTCATTTGCCCACCTTCACGTCCATACTGAATATTCACTCCTCGATGGCTTCAGCAACATTAAAAAGCTGATCCATAAAGTGAAGGATTTGGGAATGGATTCCATTGCCATCACAGACCACGGAACTATGTTCGGTGTTATCGAGTTCTTCTCGGCTGCGGTCGAAGCCGGGGTAAAGCCCCTCATCGGCATCGAAGCGTATATATCCGCCCGCCGCATGAGCGACCGCGACCCGATGAAGGACAAACACTCCTATCACCTGGTGCTGCTGGCAGAGAATGAAACAGGTTATAAAAACCTGTTGCAGATTGCCACCGCCGGCCAATTGGAAGGGTTTTATTATTACCCCCGTGTTGACCACGAGTTCCTCGAAAACCACAAAGAGGGATTGATTGCCACAACCTCGTGCATGTCTGGCGAGGTTCCGCGCACTATTCTCAACAAAGGGGTAGAAGCCGGTCAGAAGGCGCTTGAATGGTACATCAACACCTTTGGCAGCGACAATTTTTTCATTGAACTGCAAAACCATCCCCTGCGTGAGTTGCCAGACCTGAACCGCGTCCTCATTGACCTGGGAAAGCGTTACAACCTCAGGTACGTTGCCACCAACGATTTGCACTACATTGACCAGGAGGACGCACGCCTGCAGGATATCATGCTCGCCATCCAGACCGGTTCGCTGCTCTCGGACCCGAACCGCATGAAGATGGGCGCGAATACTTTCTACCTGCGCTCGCCGCAGGAAATGGCTGCTCTCTTTCCGGATATCCCCTCCGCATTGAGCAATACCCTTGAAATCGCCGAGCGCTGCAATGTAAACCTCATTAAAAAGGGCTACCACCTTCCCCTTTTTAATGTACCTGAAGGATTCACCACCCAGACGTATTTAAAAAAACTCTGTGAAGACGGGTTGAAGGTTAAATACCCTGGCCGCAGTGATGACCCCGAAGTAAGGCAGCGCCTTGAATACGAACTCAAGATCATCCATGAGATGGGTTTCGATGCTTATTTCCTCATCGTGTGGGACTTATGCCGATACGCTGCTGAAAATAACGTGTGGTACAACACCCGTGGATCAGGCGCGGGTTCGATCGTGGCATACTCGCTCAACATCACTCTCATTGACCCCCTCAAACACGCTTTGCTGTTTGAGCGTTTTCTCAATCCGTCCCGCAGCGAGATGCCGGATATCGATCTGGATTTTCAAGACGACAAGCGCGCCCAAATCTTGCAGTACTGCGCAGAAAAATACGGCAGCGATAAGGTGGCGCAGATCATCACCTTCGGCACATTGGGTGCCCGAGCTGCCATCCGTGATGTTGGCCGTGTGATGGATGTGCCACTTTCCGAAGTGGACCGCATATCAAAAGCGGTGCCGGCGATGATCCCTGACGAGACTGTCACCATTGCCAAAGCGATCGAAAAAAGCCCCGAGTTTCAAACTATTTACAATGAGGGTGGATATGTTAAAGACCTGATCGATACCGCAAGCCGCATGGAAGGGGTAGCCCGTAACGCCGGTACGCACGCTGCCGGTGTGGTCATCACGGATGTGCCGCTGCTGGAGTACCTGCCGCTGCACCGGCCCACCAGCAACGCCGAAGAATCTCCTATCAAGTCGGTCACCCAGTTCGAAATGAACATCATCACCAAACTCGGCCTGCTCAAGGTGGACTTTTTAGGTCTCGCCACCATCACCATCATCCACAAGGCCTGCGACCTCATAAAAGAACGCCATCATATCGAGTTCGACCTGCACAACATTCCCCTGGACGACCCCGAGACTTTCGAGTTCATCAGTAAAGGACACACCGCCGGCCTGTTCCAGCTGGAAGGCACTGGGATGACCCGTTACATCATGCAGATGCAGCCTCAAAACCTGGCGCATATCATCGCCATGGTGGCGCTTTTCCGCCCCGGCCCCATGGAAATCATCCCCAACTACCTCAGCCGCATGCACGGTGAAGAAGAGGTCACCTACGAGCACCCGGTGATGGAACGAATATTCAAAGAGACCTACGGCTTGCCGGTGTACCAGGAACAGTTGATGATGGCGGTGATGGAACTGGCTGGTTATACCGCTTCTGAAGCGGATAATCTGCGTAAGGCCATCTCCAAGAAGATAAAGGAAGCTGTTGAAGAGCACCGCGAGAAATTCATCGCCGGCGCGCAAAAGAACAACATTTCCGCTGACCAGGCGCGGCAGATCTTTACCGGGTGGGAGGGATTCGCCCGCTACGGTTTCAATAAAAGTCACGCCGCTGATTACGGCGTTATCGCGGTGGAAACCGCTTACCTCAAACTGCATTACCCGGTGGAATACATGACTGCGCTGCTCTCCGTTACCAAGGATGAGAGTAGCAAGGTGGCGTTTTACGTGGCCGATGCACGCTCCATGGGCATCGAGATCCTGCCTCCTGACATTAATAACAGCGAGTGGGACTTTTGCATCGAAGACTACCCCGATGGCAGGTCAGCCATACACTTTGGGCTGGGCGCGGTCAAAAATGTCGGTATCGCCCCGGTTGACCTGATCTTCCAGGCCAGGCAAAGCGGCGATTTCAAAGATCTTAATGATTTTGTGCGCCGGGTGGACCTGCATAGCGTAGGCAAACGCAGCCTGGAATGCCTGATCAAGGTTGGCGCGTTGGACCGCTTCGGTCCGCGCCGGGCGCTGCTGGATGTGGTGGATAACCTCATTTCAGTCAGCAACAGCCATTTCCGCGCCGCGGAGTGCGGACAGATGAGCATATTTGGCAGCGCCGCCGGTCTGGAGGAAGAGATACACCTGCCAGCCGGTATTCTGCTCGACCGCCGCATGCAGTTGGAGTGGGAAAAAGAATTGCTGGGTATGTATATTTCCGATCACCCCATTTCCCCCTACCTGCCACTCATCCGTCAACAAGCCACGCACTCTACCAGGGATCTGGCTGAAGCTGGTGATAAACAAAAGGTCATCGTTGCCGGCATGGTGACGCACATCCGCACCACGGTGACCAAGAAGGGAGACCAGATGGCTTTTGCCACCATTGAAGACCTGCAAGGCGCGGTCGAACTGGTCATCTTCCCCAGAGTCTGGGAAAGAATGGGCGCGCTCGTCAAAATGGAATCCGTCATCTTGGTGGAGGGCAAGATGGATCTGGCGAAATCCGATGCTAAAGTGCTGGTGGATGTGATTAAACCGCTGCGTGAAGAAGACATCCCGGCTTTCGAAATGCCTGCAGATAACCCTTCAAACCGTGGCGTTGAGGAGACCTGGCAAACGGATATCGATACCATGCGGTTTGTGGACCAGGTGAACGGTTACGAAGAACCCCCGCTTTCTGACGAAGAAACCACCTGGCAGGTATCCATGCCTCCCGCTGCCACGGCTTTCGAAAACCATGTTGATGAACCTGAGGCAGAAAACATCCCCGCGCCACTTTCACCGCAACCCGTACTCGCTGCCACTACAATACGGGAACCCCGCGGCGGCGATGAGGTAACCGGTGAAACACCATCACGCGGCTTTGTCCGCCCACCGGTAATCATGTCCCCGCTGATAACTTTAACCGGCACGGCTGAGACGGGTGGGATCAGGTTGGTGACGGTGACCATCAAATCCAGCGGAGAAAAGGAACGGGATGTGCGCCGTATCCGTCTGGTGCACGGTGTGTTGAACTCCTTCCCGGGGCAGGACCGTTTCTGCTTTATGTTGTATGAGCACGGGTACCGGCACCTGCTGGATTTTCCGAACGATACCACCAACGCTTCTAAAGAACTGGTTGAGCAACTGGCTGAACTGGTGGGTAGAGAGAACATTCAGGTTGAAAACCTCTAAAGAGGACAACAGGATTGATATGAGCGACCTGGTGAAAAAAATCAGGAAGATTGGTGTAATGACCTCTGGCGGCGACGCTCCGGGGATGAATCCCTTCATCCGCGCTGTGGTGCGCACCGCCTGCGCCAACGACATCATCGTGCTGGGTGTTGAAGGCGGTTACGAAGGACTCATTCACGGGAAGTTCCATGAGCTGGGCATTCGTGAGGTGGGCGGCATCCTGCAGCGCGGTGGAACGATATTGCAGACCGCGCGCAGCACAGAATTCCGCGAAGCCAGCGGTCAGCGGGAGGCCATCCGCCAGATCAATAACGCTGAAATGGATGCGCTCATTGTCGCCGGCGGAGACGGTTCACTGGCTGGCGCTCAGAAACTGACCCAGAAGGGTATCCCGGTCATCGGCGTGCCAGCGAGCATTGATAATGATATTTACGGCACCGATATGTGCATCGGTGTGGATACAGCGCTCAACACCATCGTGGACGCCATCGACAAGCTGCGCGATACCGCCTCATCACACAACCGCGCCTTCCTGGTGGAAACGATGGGGCGCGCCTCCGGTTACCTGGCGGTGCAGGCGGGGATCATCACCGGCGCTGAACTGGTGCTCATTCCCGAAATCAAAACACCCCCCAGAGAGGTTGCCAAAGCCATTGAAGAAGCCTACCGCCGCGGCAAGACCCACGCCATCGTGGTAGTTGCCGAGGGCTTTAAACCACCCACCAGCGAACTTAGCGCCATGATCGACGCCATGGACATCGGTTTTACGACCCGCGTTACCATCTTAGGGCACGTGCAACGTGGCGGCAAACCCACCGCTTTTGACCGCATGCTGGCCACCCGCTTTGGCGTTAAGGCTGTGCAGTTTCTGCTGGAAGGCAGGAGCGCGGTGATGACCGCGCTTTCAGGCCGCGAGATCATCCCCATTCCCATTGACGAGGTCATCAATAATAAGAAGGTCATCGCCCAGGATTACATCGACATGGCGCGCATGCTGGCGAGATAACAAACAACAGCCAATAAATAGAGCGAGGGAGGATCATTGACCCTCCCCGCTTTTGATTAATTCACCCCTCATGATTCTCGCTTGATGATCTTTTTCCCCAGCGTTGCCAGGTAAACCACGAACATCTCCTCCCCATCCAGCCCCAGCGTGCTGTTGAGCAACTCGTCATCAAACGCCGCGATGGGGCAGATGCCGCAGCCCACCTGCTCCGCTCCTAACGCCAGGTTCTGGCACACGTGCCCGGCATCGAGGTGCAGGTAACGGTAACCACGCTCCACGTAGCGCCAGAACATGCGCTCCACCACTGCCACCCAGATGAAAGTAGCGGCGCTCTCGGTAACCTGCGATTGGTCGAGGCAGGCGTGCGCGACGCGCCCGGCGATATCGGCAGGCGCCTCAAGCTGCAGCAGCCCGTGTTCGATGGCTGCGTAACGGTACAACCCGGGGGTTAACCCCTCCACGCGGTTTACCAGCAGGTAGGTTTCAAAAGCATGGCGTGCACCGGCGGAGGGTACCGTGCGCGCGGTGGACGGTCGAGTGGAAACACGTTTTACCCCCTGAGACACCCACAGCAGGTACGTGGTTTCTTCCAACGATAAGGGTGTTTCAGCGTATGCCCGGATGGTGCGGCGTGCTTCGATTGCCGCTCTCAAGTCCATGGGTGCAAGCGCCAGGTCAGTCGGGCGCGGCAGCGGCATCACCACCGCTCCCTCCGGCAGCGGCAGCTCGAGCGGCGGCTGCGGCACAACTCCGCTGTTCTGAGGCGAAGGGCTGATGTTGGCGTATCGTGTTTTCACCATAAATTCGTGACCGTTGTTGTTATTCATCTGAAACTCCTTATGTTCTTTTCGTTAACTTTCCTTTGATCCCATTGCATGCCATCTTCAGCTCAGGCACGCGTAAGATCGCCAGCATCACTCCGTAAACCAGTACGCCCGCGACCATGCCGCCCAGCGCGACCAACCAGGCGGATAATCCCATGGTGACGCGCATCCAGCCCCACAGTGCCAGCGCCATCACACCCGTCGCGGCGAGTGCTTTGTACAGCCCGTTGAGCACGTTTTTTCCTTCCAACCCAGATAGCCGCCGGCGCATAAAGACCAGCAGCGCGCACATTTCCAGAAAGGTGGCAATCGAGTTGGCCAGGGCCAGTCCACCATGCGGCATCCAACCCCAGTTGCTGAACAAGCGGCTCAGCCCGATGCTTAACCCCACGTTAAGGCTCATCGCCGCCACGCCCACAGCCACGGGTGTTTTGGTGTCATGCAGCGCGTAGAAAGCACGCGAAACAATTTCCACCACCGAGTGTCCCACCAGCCCGGCGGCGTACCACAACAAAGCCCATGCCACTAATTGTGTGGATGCCGCGTCAAACTGGCCGCGCTGAAAAATTATCGTTACCAGCGGCACGCGTAAAAGGATCAGCCCCAGCGAGGCGGGCAGTGCTAGCAGTAGCAGCGCGCGCAAAAGCACCGCCAGCGAGCTGCGCATTTCCTCCAGTTTTCCGGCTGCCGCCTGCGCTGAGAAGGCCGGCAGTGCGGCGATGGCGATAGCCTGGGCGATGGCTGCCTCCGGGATCATCATCAGCGAAAAACCCACCGCCAGCGCGGTCACGCTGCCCAGCGGCTGCAGCGACGCCAGCCGGGTGTTCACCAGGAAGTTCAACTGCACAAACGCTACACCTAACACACGCGGTCCCATCAACCGCGCTACCTCGCGTACATCCGGCAGCCTGGCGCCAAATGTTGGCGTGTATTTCAGCTCTGGCAGCTTCAGCAGTGCTGGCAACTGGATCAAGCCGTGCATCAGCGCCCCGCCAACCACCCCCAGTGCCAGCCCATACACACCCAGCGAAGGCGCCAGCAGCAGCACACCCAGGATCTTGCCAATGGAATACATCATCGGTGCCAGGGCCGGCCATAAAAAGCTGCGGTGACTGTTGAGAATGCCCATCGCCAGCCCGCTCAACCCGAAGATGACCGGCGCGAGCATCTGAATGCGCACCAGGTCAACGGTGAGCTTGAACTTGACCGGGTCTACAGCAAAACCAGGCACCAGGATATATCGAACCACCCATGGCGCGAAGATGGTGATGACCACCCCCAGCACGATGAAAATGATGGTGATGATGTTGGCGATGGCAGATGCCAGCAGCCAGGCTTTTGAACGTTCGCCGCGAGTGAGCAGCGTAGTGAAAGTGGGAATGAATGCCGATGCCAGTGCGCCGCCGGCAATCAACTGGTAAAGGATGTCTGGCAGGCGATTGGCGGCGTTAAAGGCTTCGTTTTGGATTCCCGTGCCAAAGGCGCGAGTGATCAGAATGGAGGAAAGCAGGCTGAATACCTGACCAAGCAGGATGGCGAGCATCACCGTGCCCGCGTCGCGGGCGATACGGCGGTTCTCGGTGTTACCCGGCAATGTCGCGACATCCATATAACGCATTATAACCCTATGTCCCGCATGCCCCGTGAGGAGGATCACCTCACGGCATTACGCGCAATACATGAAGCGCGGCAGGGTGTTATACTAATGCTGTAAACGATCAAATATATATCGAAAGGACCGACCCATGGAACCATCAGAAGAAATCAAACCCCAGGAAAACCCTGAAGCAGTAAAACCTTTGTCGGATGAAAAAACCCCCACAGATGAAACCACGACCTTTGAAGAGACGACCGCTGCAACGGTCGTCGAAGCTTTGCATGAACCGGCCGCTGCATCAGCATCGGAAGTAAAAGCCGAAGTAAAAACCAAACCCTTGCGCGCACCCACGCCGAAAAAGAGCTTTTGGGGCAAAGCCCTACCCTGGGCGATTGTGGCGCTGGTCTTCTACCTGGGCGGACTGGCGACAATTTTCTTCGCTGTTTACCAGCCAGCCAGAAACGAAGCTGCTGCCGCGGCTGCCAGCGCTGAACAGGAGATTGCCGCGCTGAACGACCAGGTCTCCCAACTCGAACTTCAAAAATCACAGGTGCAGAGCGAGCTGGATAGCGCGCGTGCCAGCCTGGTGGATACACAGGAAGAATTGACCACCGCGCAGGTGACCATCGAAGAACAACAGACCGAAGTTGCCAACGCCAATATCAAGCGCCTGGCTTACAAACTACTGGGTAATATCAATTCCGCCCGCGCCGCGCTGGAAAAACGCGACACCGATTCAGCGCGACAGGCGTTGAACTTCGCCGGCAGCGACCTGGCAGAATTGGAAGAAGCCGGGTTGGAGGTGGAAGCGCTTTCCGGGTTCGCTGACCGGGTGGATGAAGCTGTCACTAACCTTAATGAAATCACCCTCCAGAAATCGCGCGCCGCTCTGGATACGCTGTATACCAACCTGCTGTTGCTGGTCGACAATCTTCCCTGAAACTTTTCGTTACAAAAACAGCCGCGGCGCTCACATTGAGAACCGCGGCTGTGTATTTACATCTCCCCTTACTTTTCCAGCGCTTGTTCCAGCACCTTCTGCAGCACTTCGGCGTTGCTGGCAGTCATGCCCATCGCGAAACTACCTACAATCAGGCTTTGCATGGACTTTGGCAGGTGACTTTTAAAGCGCGAGATGTTCTCATCAGTGCCGCCGAGCATGATGCGTCGCACGCGTTTGCTCTCAAAGAACCTGGCTGCCGTATCGGCTACATCACGCAGGTTGCGGTCAATGGTCTCGCGCATCGCTCGTGCGCCATCCAGTGCCCCGCCGCGCAGCCCGTGCGCTGAAGAGGCTCCCCCTGCCTTAACCTGCTTTACCTGCTCACCCAAAAATCCCTGCTGCTCCACTAATTCTCCCAGGTGAAAATGGAAAAGCCTGGCGCCTTGCTTATCCACCAGTATCACCCCCAGGTTACTGTAATCCTGCAGCAAATCTTCCAACGGGTCTACCGCCGCTTTTGACCCGATCTGGATGAAATCCCTTACCGGCACAGCCAGCGGTATGGCATGAAAAAAGCCGGCCGGTGCGCACGAAAAAACCGCCACCGATCGGCCGGACCAGTCATAAGTGTAATTGAAGAATTTTTCAATCACCTCTGCGTCCTGTTTGAGGGAAATATCTTTAATCATGTTGCGCAGTCGAAGCCGATGTGTTTCCGCGTTGCCCCGGTTTGGTTCTGTATTCAAATACAGGCTGATGACCGGATCGTTGGCCGAAAAGTCCTTAATCTTTCGCAGACTGGACTCTGTGAACATTGATACCTCCTCTTAAGTTGTGAGATAGACCAGCATTATGCTGTTATCGCGAACCCAGGGTTAACGGCACCTCCATTTCCTGACCGTCTCGGATGATGGTCAAATTGATTACGTCTCCCGGTGATTTGTTCTTGAAGATATAACTGATGAGATCACCGTAAATGTTCACTGGCAAACCGTCCACCGCGATGATAATATCCCCGCCAGTATAAAAGCCCTGCAGGTCAGTGGCCTGGGTTCCGCCGACCAAACCCGCCTGGTCAGCCGGGCCACCCGGGGTGACGCTGACCACGTACACGCCTGAAGTAACCGTATCACTGATCTGCCGCCACATGTCCAATGTTAATTCAGTGGACGTGCTTGAAATCCCCATCAACGGGTAATTATATACGCCTTCACTGATCAGAACCGGAACCACGCGCTTGACGATGTTAATGGAGACCGCGTAACCGATGCCGGTGTTCACCGC
>DHGL01000015.1:0-6499 GCA_002402725.1 Anaerolineaceae bacterium UBA4799 | reverse complement strand
CCCGGGTTGATGGCGGCATCCGTCTGAATGAGGTCACCCGCTGTGTATGAAGTGAAATCCTCAGTAGTACGCAACGAATCAAGGACGCGCCCTTTGGCGCTCACAACCCCGAGGGTCATGGTGCTGGTAAGGCGATACGGGTTGCCAATGGCCACTACCATTTGCCCGACCTTCAGTGCGTCTGAATCTCCTAGAGGCAGGGGTACAAGTTCAGAAGCTGGCAGATCCACCTTGATTACGGCGATGTCAGAATCAATATCCGTGGCAATTACATCTCCATAGACTTTTTTACCACTGGCGAAGTCTACCTCAATCGCATCAGCGCCTTCGACCACGTGATAATTGGTGATGATATGACCATCGTAATCGTAAACAAATCCCGACCCGCTTCCCTCCCCCTGTGTAGAAGTGGCGATGATGGTGACCACACCGGGATTGATTTTTTCATAGAGCGTTGTCAGAACCTGGTCAACATTGGCAAGGTCTTCCGCATTTACAAAAACCGGTGGGATGTTTGTTGATACAATTTCAGGCACCTTGGTGGCCAGGGTGTCAACTACACCAGGCTTGTTCCAATCCAGAGTAGGCGTGAAGGCACATGCCACCAACACTGCAAGTGTTAAGATAGCGATTAGAATCTTTACTGGTCTTTTCATAGTATAAGCCTCTTACTTTCAATAGTTAATTACGTAGTTGTTCAAACAGTTTGCGCTGTTTATCGGTTAATTTTTTTGGAAGTTCCACCTTCACCTGTACATAAAGGTTGCCGTAGGTTTGTGAAGATTTCAGCACCGGCATGCCCCTGCCACTGAGGCGAAATTTTTGCCCCGGCTGGGTACCCGGCGGGATGGTGAGCACCACATCACCGGCAAGCGTGTTCACTGTTACCGTACCACCCAGCACCGCGGTTAAGTAATCGATCTTCACTTCCGTTGTCAGGTCAGACCCGCTAATTTTGAAACGCTCGTGTGGCAGCAGTTCGATCACCAGATAAATATCCGCCGCTCGACCATAAGCATCAGCCGGGCCGGCTCCTGCCACACGCACTTTTGTGCCGTTCCGGGCACCGGCGGGGATTTTTACCTCTATGCGCCGCTCGTTGATCTGTAACAACCGTTGCGTGCCATGGTAGGCTTCTTCGAGGGTGATCTGCACTTTTTGTTCATAGTTGGCTGGCCGGCGTCCCTGCGCGGCCTGCTGGGGGCCGGGTTGGCGGGTTGACTGCCGACCGCTTACCGGCATGCCGCCGAAGATCACCCTGAAAAAATCGGAAAATCCGCCAAAGATATCACCGAAGTCCTCCGGGTTCACCTGTTGCCCGCGTCCACCCTGGCTGGTGTACCACTCGTTCCAGTTGAAGTTGCCGGGGTTCCCGCCGCGCTGCTGCCACTGCTGGTATGAACTGCCCAACTGGTCATATCGCTCACGCTTCTTGGGGTCGCTTAGAACTTCGTAAGCCTCGTTGATTTCTTTGAATTTTTCTTCCGCCTGCTTATTATCCTTATTTCTGTCAGGATGGTACTTCATTGCCAGCTTGCGGAAAGATTTCTTGATGTCATCCGGGGTGGCCTTGCGGTCGACCCCCAGAATTTGATAGTAATCCTTATACTCCATGCATTAATTGTATTCTTTGTCGAAGAGAAAAGTCAATAGTTGCGGGTTTGACTCTAATAGAACGTTTATATTCGCGCTCTTAATCACCTCGTAAATTGCTCAATCCCTGAATGTACCCTTTCACCACCCGGGGGGCATCTGCCTCTGCGGTGTAAGTCATCACTGACAACCCCGGGCTGGTATTTCCGGTGATGATTTTGGATACTTTCCTGCCTGCCTGATAACAGCACAACACCGGTTTTCCCAGCGCTAAGGCATAGGCGATCTCATACCCCACCCCGTGTGAAGGCGAAGACACTTCCGCCACCACCGCGTCGCATTCCCGCAACCACGACATATCGCGTTCAAAAATCTCGAAAGGGTCCACCACCTTATCGATCTCCACCACCTCAGTAGAAGCAAGATGCGCTGTAGGCACTTCATGCCCCAACCTTTCGAGTTCTCTCACAATTTCCTGGTAAACGGCTTCTTCAGTCCTCCCGCCGGTGATCGAACAGGAAAAATAAACTTTCATCGCGGCTCCATTAAATTGGCATAATGATTGCAACAAAACTAGCACATGTTCTGCCCGGTTGTCGCGCGCTTCTACTGCCACGGCAACCCCACACATATTATCACACCGCAGGTGTTTTTGACGATTTTAACCCGCGCCTGCGGTAAGGATAAGGAGATGCAAGATGAAAAAACGAACCCTTGGTTTGATAATTATCCTGGCGGTTGGCGCTTTGTTGTTGACGGCCTGCGAACGCTCTGCCACCCGTGCCCCACGTGACCTCGCGGGAACGGAAGGCGAGATACCTTTCCCTGTTACCACCCAATCCCAAATTATGGTCGATATCCTGGCAGCCACGCAGACTGCCCAGGCGGCTGCAAACGCGACCGGCGGCCAGAAAGCCCAGGTCCCTGCCCAAACGCAGCCCACAGCCAAACCCACCGCCATGCCGAAACCGGAGGAAAAGGAACCTGAACCTGAGCCCACTCCCGGACTGCCTTCCACCTACACCATCCAAAAAGATGAGTTCCTGTTCTGCATCGCGCGGCGTTTGAACATAAACGCCAGCGAGTTCCTTGCCGTCAACGGCCTGGGGGTGGATTATTACGCCCAGGTGGGTGACCGGCTGACCATCCCGCAGAGCGGCAAGCCCTTCGATGGAACGCGCGCGCTGCGTGCTCACCCCACCGATTACACGGTCGTCGCCGGTGATTCCATCGGCAAGGTTGCCTGCTACTTTGGAGACGTCAGTCCCGAAGCCATTTACGACGCCAATGATTTGGAGGAAGGCTCGTCTCTGAAACCCGGCCAGGTGCTGCACATCCCGTAATTCCTCGCCCATGATCAATCACGAGGCTTTCCTGGAACAGGGAAAGCCTTTTGTTTAACCTGTGCCATAATTAAACAGCCCTGCAATCATTCGCAGAGCGCTACATCCTGCAACGAAAAGAGGTTCACATCCATGGCCTATACCATCAATCACGAGTCCGTCGCACACCGCACCGCGTTATTCACCGTCAAACTCGTCGACCTGTCCTTTCCTAACGGAAAGTCACGCGTTTTTGACCTTATCGATATCCAGGATGCCGTCACCATCCTGCCCCTGGATAGCGATGGGTACATTCACTTTGTCAGGCAGTACCGCATCGGCGCCCGGGCTGAACTGCTGGAACTTCCCGCCGGCAAGATTGAAGATGGTGAAGCCCCCCTGCTCACCGCACAACGCGAGCTGCGGGAAGAAATCGGCATGGGTGCCGGTTCATGGCAGGCGCTCGGTAGCTTTTACATGTCACCGGGTTACGCCAGCGAGTACATGTATTGCTACCTGGCGCGAGATCTCCACGCTGACCCGCTCACGCCCGACGCTGACGAGTTCCTCAATGTCATCAAAATTTCCCTGGCGGATACGCTTGACATGGTCAGGAGCGGGGAGATTCGGGACAGTAAAACCCTCGCCGTACTCATGCTCGCACGTCACCTGATGCCCTGACCAAAAGCAGTATGACATTTGGCAGCTTTGAATCCGTGAATGTTTGAATGGCGTTTTAATGGGTGTTTAATGGGCTAAATCGGAGTGTTTTTGGGTTATAATCCTGGCGATTACCTGACGATTAAGGCTGAACGCCTATCACCAATCAACTGGAGTTGAACATGAAAAGAGAACTGATCACTATAGACGCCAACGAAGCGGTGGCGAATATCGCTTACCGCCTGGCGGAAGTCATCGCGATTTACCCCATCACCCCCTCCTCGAGCATGGGCGAATTTGCCGATGCCTGGATGGCTGCCGGCGTGCGCAACCTGTGGGGCACCGTGCCGACAGTGGTCGAGATGCAATCGGAGGGCGGCGCCGCCGGTGCTGTACACGGCGCGCTGCAAGCCGGCGCGCTGAGCACCACCTTCACTGCCTCGCAGGGGCTGCTGTTGATGATCCCCAATATGTACAAAATTGCCGGCGAGCTCACCGCCACCGTGTTCCACGTGGCCGCGCGCACCATCGCCACGCACGCGCTCTCCATTTATGGCGACCATTCTGATGTAATGGCAGCCCGCCAGACCGGTTTTGCCTTCCTGGCATCAGATTCCGTGCAGACCGCGCAAGACCAGGCGTTGATCGCCAATACTGCCACCCTCGAAGCGCGCGTACCCTTCGTGCATTTCTTCGACGGTTTCCGCACCTCCGCCGAGGTCAACAAAATCGAGCGCCTGTGCGAAGACGACCTCAAAGCCATGATCGATGAAAAACTCATCACCGCTGTGCGCGCCCGCGCTCTTTCTCCCGAGCGCCCGGTCATCCGCGGCACCGCTCAGAACCCCGATGTCTTCTTCCAGGGACGCGAAACCGCCAACCGCTTTTATACACAGACGCCTGCCATCGTCCAGAAAGCCATGGATAAATTCGCCAAACTCACCGGCAGAAGTTACCACCTCTTCGATTACGTTGGGGCGCCAGATGCCACTGAAGTGCTGGTCATCATGGGTTCCGGCGCTGAAACCGCTGAAGAGACCGTGAAATTCCTTAATAAACAGGGCCGTAAGGTCGGCGTGGTCAATGTGCGCCTTTATCGTCCCTTCTCAGTTGAACATTTCATCGCCGCTCTGCCCACCTCGGTCAAGACCATCGCGGTGCTCGACCGCACCAAAGAGCCCGGCGCCATCGGCGAACCGCTCTACCAGGACGTGGTCACCGCTATCAACGAAACCCTCGCGACCGGCAAGTCGCCTTTCAAAGTTGCGCCCCGCATCATCGGCGGTCGCTACGGGCTCTCCTCCAAAGAGTTCACTCCCGCCATGGTCAATGGCGTTTTCAACGAAATGGTCAAAGCCGACCCCAAGAACCACTTCACCGTGGGCATCATCGATGATGTCACCCATACCAGCCTGGAATATGACCGCAAGTTCTCCATCGCGGATGAGAAGACCATCCGCTGCGTGTTCTTTGGCCTGGGTTCAGATGGCACCGTCGGCGCCAACAAGAACTCCATCAAGATCATTGGCGAAGAGACCAACAACGATGCGCAGGGATTCTTCTATTACGACTCCAAAAAATCCGGATCGGTTACCATCTCGCATTTACGCTTTGGACCCAACCAGATTCGCGCCCCTTACCTCATTGAGCTTGAAGATGCCCAGTTCGTCGCCTGCCACCAGTTCAGTTTTCTGGAGTGGCTGGATATGCTCAAGTTCGCCGCGCCCGGCGCCATCTTCCTGCTCAACAGCGTTTATGACCAGGACGAGGTGTGGGACAAACTCCCCATCGAAGTACAGCAGGAGATCATCGAGAAGAAGCTCAAATTCTTCATGATCAATGCCAACGAGGTGGCCGCCAAAACTGGTATGGGCGGACGTGTGAACACCATCATGCAGACCGCCTTTTTTGCCATCAGCGGGGTGCTGCCGCGCGAGCAGGCCATCGAAGAGATCAAGAAATCCATCAAGAAGACCTATGGCAAACGCGGCGAAGCCGTTGTGCAGAAGAACTACGAGGCGGTCGACCAGACCCTCGCCAACCTGTACGAGGTGAAAGTGCCCGCCAACGCTACCAGCAAGTACAAGCGCCGCCCGCCAGTGCCGGCGGAAGCCCCCGATTTTGTAGTGGACGTACTCGGCCCGATCATCGCCTTCAAAGGCGAGGAGCTGCCGGTCAGTGCCTTCCCCGTGGATGGCACTTACCCCTCCGCCACCACGCGCTGGGAGAAACGCAACATCGCGCTTGAGATACCGGTTTGGGAAACCGACCTGTGCATCCAGTGCGGCAAATGCGCCTTTGTGTGCCCCCACGCCGTCATCCGCGAGAAGGTGTACGACCCCGCCTTCCTAAAGGACGCTCCGCCAACCTTTAAATCCATCGACGCCAAGTTCAAGGAGCTGCCGGATATGAAGTTCACCATCCAGGTGGCGCCAGAGGATTGCACTGGCTGCAGCCTGTGTGTTGAAGCCTGCCCGGCGCGCGATAAGAACAACCCGCTGCGCAAGGCCATCAACATGGCACCACAACTGCCCCTGCGCGAGCAGGAAGCTAAAAACTGGGATTACTTCCTCTCCATCCCCGCGCCTGACCCTGACCTGTTCCAGCCAACGACCGTCAAGAACTCGCAGCTGATGGAACCGCTGTTCGAGTTCTCCGGCGCTTGCGCCGGCTGTGGTGAGACCCCTTACATCAAACTGGTCACCCAACTTTTCGGTGACCGCACCATCGTCGCCAATGCCACCGGCTGTTCCTCCATTTACGGCGGCAACCTGCCCACCACCCCGTGGGCGGTGAACAACCAGGGGCGCGGACCCGCCTGGGCAAACTCGCTGTTCGAAGATAACGCCGAATTCGGCCTGGGCATGCGCTTGACCCTTGACCAGCAGAACGCCTTCGCGCGCGAACTGCTCGCCAAAGTTGCC
>DHGL01000010.1 GCA_002402725.1 Anaerolineaceae bacterium UBA4799 | reverse complement strand
GCCGCGGATTCCTCCACCGCTCCCCCGCTCACCTCTCCCCCAATGAACCTTACCTCCACTTCCAACGTCTCGTACACCGTCAACTCTCGCTGCTGCGCGTTGTACTGCACCGGGTACACCACCACCCCCAGCACCCGCTGCTCCCTCACCATGCCATCATTCACCACCATCGCCAGCGACCCCGGGTACTCCCCTCCTCCGTACACCGCCGCGTCCTCTTCCACCACATACACCACTTCCGGTAGCAGCGGTTCCCCTTCCACCGGCGGCAGCAGTTCCGCCTTCTGCGTCACCACCGGTAGCACCGGCGCGCTCAACTTCTGCACCCGCGCCTTGCCGGGCACCACGTATAACTCCACCTCAGCCCCTACCGGCGCGCCTGTCTGTTCCAACACCATCGGCAGCGCCGGCGCTCCTGCCTGCGTCGTCTGCGCCCAACCGGGCAGCGTTACCCGCGTGTAGGCTTTCCCGTTCTCCGTCACTTCCTCCAGCACCAGCTCTTCCTCCGGTACCGTCACCGTGAACGTCACCCCGGCGCTTCCTTCGCTCTCCAGCCGGCTCGCTACCGCCCCGCCCGCCGCTTCTCCGCTTACCTGCGCCGGCGCTAAAAACCCCACCACTAACAGCAGCACCAGCGATATAGTCAAAAATACTCTACCCTTATTGACCATCATTACCTCCAACAAAAAGAAGAAAAATTCCGTGGAGAAACTTCGTCTACCTGGTCTTAATAACTTTTTTTCAAAGGACTGTTCTTTGTAACGCATTCTCATTCTAAAAGAAAATCAACGCCTGTATCCGTGTCTTGCACATTTGATAAGTACCCCCTGGCGCCTAGCCCAATTCAGTTTTCCTATTCTTTTGCCTGTTTTTGCATAATTGAAAGGTAACCGGGTAAGAAAGTTTAAATATGGCAGGAAACCAGACATGGTATATCCACCATCATTGTCTGATGGAAAATTTTGAGCCTGTTATGTTATTTGAGGGTTAAGCAGGCAAAATGGAATAACCAAATACCCCAAGCGGGGTTCACCTGGGATTAAGAATTAAATCTAAAACATCTGTACCCAGCACGTAACTCAATGAATAGAAGGGGGTTTGGTCCGCCAGCAGCGAAAAGCGATCCAAAATGCGCTCTACAGCGGCTGGACGGTAGAATGGGATGAACGCTGTCTGGAAAAGGCAGGAGACTCCCTCAAGCGGCGACAAGGCTGCCGCGCGCGCTTCTTTATTGCGGTCGAGGAAGAAACCCTTGTGGAGCGGGACGCCGAGAGGGGAACATAAGGACGGGTTGGTGTGCCAGGGAGTGCCGAATAACCAGAACTGACCGTGTATGTAACGGATGATGACCTGGTCCTCTCCGAGCACGACCATACCCGGTTGTTCAGCGAGCGCACTGATCAAGGTGGACTTACCAGCGCCGGATTCGCCAGCAAAGAAGTATCCCTTCCCATGAATCGAGGCGCCGGAGGCATGCACGACCACATCACCCCCATTGGCCAGCCAGTTGATGAAGATCCTGATGCCCAGGTTCTGCAGCGGGAAAAGAGCCGCACCCGCAGGGCTTGAAAAATCGCCGATGATCTCGCCATACGAAAAATCAGCGTCGATGACAATGCGGTAGGCAGGCGCCTCCTGCGGCGCAACAAAAATGTAGCGTCCATGAGTATCCAACCACAGTTCCCAATTTGCCCCGTAGAACAAGGGGTTTCCCTGCCCGTGCTCAACCGGTGGAATTCGATTTACTACCTTTAATAATAGTGTATCGACTATCTTCGATCCCCTGGAGCCGGTGACAATTCCCAGGCGGTCGGTTTCAGCCAGTTCCGGAAGCATGAAATCGCGGTAACAAGCCGGGAGAGAGTAACGTGTCGGGAGTTCCCCGTTATCGATGTACAAATTCAGTTCTGCAATCCTGAAACCCCTCAATTCCAATCCCTCCCTTTTTTCACCAAGTTTGTTATTAAATCAAAACCCTCTAAACAAACTTAGAGGGTTTCCTTGCACCATTTTCAGGCACAAATGATCAATCAAGAAAATGGTCACCTAGCAAAACAGTCATAAGAACAAAATCAGTCTTGACATAGGCTTTCCGGAGCCTTGCAACTTCCAGGATATTCCAGCCGGTCTCCGCTGGTGCTTGTGCGGCAATTAGCCAAAACTGAAGCACTGACGTTTAGGCGAACCTTCTTGACTGTCGGCGAATGATATGTTTTTTTGATCATAATGGCTTGACTCCTTAGTTGATTATAGCAGAATTTTGAATCCGTTCAAGTCTTAAATGGGCCAATTTACACACAAATTCCACCGGATTCTCGTAATCATGATGGATCGACTGCGACCAGCCCGGGCATTGATCACATAAATTGCCGAGCGTGCAATCCACGCAGGGGGTGTGCAGCTGCCGTTTCAGTTCACGCTCCTTGCCTAATCGCGCCCAGGCTTCATCAAAGTCCATCTCGAAAAGGTTAAAGGCTGGGTCGCGCAGCGAAATGCAGCCGCTCATCCTGCCTGCGCTGTCAATGTGGAACGAGTTCCGTCCCGCCCCGCAGATATATACTTTTTCTGCGCGGACTTTTTTTTCGTTATTGTTCATTAAGGCAACCCATTCCTGCATCCTATCAGGGCTGGCTAGTTCAATGTCCACCTCCTCATCGAGTGACAGCTGATATTGCATCGGGCTTGTGTTTCCATCCAGGCGCGGCCAGATGATGCCATCATATCGGTATTCCACACCTAACTGCTCTGCCAGAGATTGCATTTGAGGCAGCTCATGGCGATTCAGGGTAATGACAAATGTTTTTAATCGAAGCTTGACGCCACGTTCCATTAAAAGCCTGATAGCGCGCAGGCAGCGTTCAAAGGAGCCTGCAATCCCGGTGACCTTTTCGTACGTTTCCTGTGTGGCACCGTATAAGGTAATTTCCACTGCCACAGGCGGTATTTCAGCCAACAGGTCGGCAATCTGCGGCGTGAGCAGGGTGCCGTTGGTGAACACGGAAACGAGGAATCCGCGCTGCCTGGCGTGTTTGTAGATCTGCGCAAAATCAGGCCGCAGCATCACCTCGCCGCCGGTAAGCGTGAGGAACAGGCAGCCCGCGTCCGCGATCCAATCCAGCAGCTGTTTCACTTCACCGGTATCCATCTCTTTAGATCGCGATTCCAGGCTGCCAGCCGGTTGGTTGATGTAACAATGCACACACCTGAGGTTGCACCTGTCGGTTAACTCGAAAGAACAACTGAACGGGTAGCGTTCGCGTTGCATCACAGCGGCCAGTGAACCTGTCCAATCATTAAAATCCATTATCGGCAGGGATGAGCATTCCATTAGTGCGTCTCTTTTATAGCGCCAATAGTTTTCATTTCGACCAGAAACCGTTCAAGGTCAGAAACAAGGATTTCGGGGTCAGCCTTATATTCAGCGAGGATTGCTGAGCGCAGCTGCTCAATCGAGCATGGCTGATTCAACTTTTCCCAGATGAAGGAAGCTAATCCATTCAGCGTATAAATGCAGGGCTCATCATTATCTTTCTTGTACAGTGGAACGAGGATGCCTTCATCCGCGATGCGGCGGAAGATAAAATCTGCGTTGCGTCCAACTATCACATCATTGCCGGCCATCAAGTGGGTCCTCCTGCATTACCTATACTGATAAATTGGAATTCATTGATTATAGTACTTCCTAAACAATAACATTCATAAATTACATATGTAAATTACACATACATGCGCCAGCGGTCTTTTCCCGGAACTACAAAATGGAAAAGATTATTGTTTTTTTAGGGGTTTTTCCAAACACCAATCCCTGCCCCCTGCAATTTACTTCTACCAGTTAAGTTGACTCCTGAGCCTGGTAGGACATGCAGCCTGCCAGGGCTCAGGAATTTTGCTATCTTGAAACGGTCCATCGCATACCGGAAGGACCAGCGGTGCGTTGCTGCTGCTACTCCACCTTGACCACGACAGGTCCGTTGATGTGGGTGATCCCATAGATATCCACATCCTCAAGCCAGTAATAGTAATATATGCCCGTCTCAAGCGTATCCAGGTCAGTGAATTCGTAGACCGAGCCGACCATGCTGCCGGGAGGCAGGTTGGTGGGGAGCATCAGATTGTTCAACTTCATTTTCTCGCCATCGATGGAGATTGAGCGAAGGATATTAAACCCGAGGTTATCCACTTCAGTGGCAGTTTCCCAGGTCACCGTTACAGACCCATCCGCACTTGTTGCGCTGAAGTCAAGCAGGTCCACCGCGGTCGGTGTGCCCCAGGTGAAGAGGTAATCCTCCACCTCGCCGCCAGCCTGGTAACCAGTGGGCATCACATTTGCCGTGCAGGCGCCATCCACCGGCGGGGTGAGGCGGAAGCGGAAGTAAAAACTCTTTTCATTGAAGGTCATCACCGGGTAATCAACATTGACGACATTGCTGAGATTACTGAGCAATACATTGCGAATCACATGCTCTGATTTTGTTGCATAGGTATCGTAACCACCGGTCATGGTAAAGTTGCCGTCAACATAATTATACTCATCGCCGTAACCCACCCCAGTGCCAGCGTCATCGGTAAAGTCCATCCAGGCGTTCAAGCAACCCGGACCGCTTGTGAGGGTGACAAGGAATTGACCGTTGCCGGTTTCCCATAAATCAGTATTTCCCACAATCTGAACACCATCTTCATCATCCGGTGTCCCATCGATGTCATCACCGTTCGCCAGGCCGAGGGTTGGTTGACCCTGGGCTTCCAGATCCCAGTAGCTGCCGAGCTTCAAGCCGCTGTCGGAATGGCGTGGGCCATCGGTAGCAGCAGTGGTGCCGTAGGAATCAGGCAGGTCTCCCCAGTCGTGCGTGGCCACCGGGTTCACCGCGCAATTCTCCAGGTCTCCCGCGTCGGTGTAGGTTTGTTCGCAGTTGGTGATGACCTCGTAATCGCCTGGCAACAACTCAATCTTGAAGTGCACATAGTAGGTGCTGCCCACAGCCAGGTTGCCCAGCAGCACACCTCCCGAAGCGTCCAGCGGGAAGCCGTCACCCTCGTCGTCATCCGCGATGGGGGTCCAGGTTCCAGCATTAAGGTTATATTCTGTAGAGCCTGCCACATACGTGGTATGTTCCGGGATTTCGTCCCACACATGCACATCAGTTACCATTGTGGAACCGGTGTTCTTGATGCTGATGTTGTAGTAGACAATATCGCCCGCGTTGAGCACATCCAT
>DHGL01000008.1 GCA_002402725.1 Anaerolineaceae bacterium UBA4799 | reverse complement strand
GCTGCCTGCTGGAGACCGACGAGGTGACAAGCGGGCTGATCTTCACACGCACCAAGGCCAGGGCACAGGACCTGGCGGACGAACTGCTGCGCAGGGGCTTCTCCGCGGACTCGCTGCACGGCGACCTGAACCAGGNNAGCTGGTGCTCAACCGCTTCCGCAATGGCAGCGTGACGCTGATGGTGGCCACCGATGTGGCCGCCCGCGGGCTGGACATCACGGACGTTTCGCATGTGTTCAACTACGACATACCGGCGGACGCCGAGGATTACGTGCACCGCATCGGGCGTACCGGCAGGGCGGGCAAGAAGGGCATCGCCATCACGCTGCTCACGCCGAAAGAGCGCAGCCGCATGAACCAGATCCAGGCGTACACGCGCCAGCCGGTGAGCGAAATGCCGCTGCCCGGCGCCGCGGAAGTGCAGCAGAAGCGCGACGAGCGCCTCATCGAACAGGTGAGCGGACAGCTGCTGGCCGGTATGAACCACGCGGAGAAGCAGCTGCTGGAGAAGATGACCGCCAACGGCTTCACGGTCAACGAGATCGCGGTCGGGCTCATCCGCCTGCTGCGCGCCAACAGCCAGGAAGTGCCGGTGAAGGAACTGCTGGCGCTGAACAGCGCAGTTGAAGAGAAGGCGAAAGTGGCTGAGCGCAACCCCGCCAGCAAACGCCCGGCAAAGGGCGAGCGCGGCACTGCCAGCCCCAGGGGCGAGGCTGTGGTGGAGCCCGGCATGGTGAGATTGTGGATGAGCCTGGGCAACCGCAGCGGGCTGAGACCCGGAGACATCGTCGGCGCCATCGCCGGAGAATCAGGCATACCGGGCAAGGCCATCGGCGAGATCAGCATCCAGCCCAACTACACGCTGGTGGACGTGGCCGAGACGCACGTGAAATCCGTGCTCAAGAGCAGCCAGCGCGCCTACAGGATCAAGGGCAAGCCAGTGCACATCCGCCTGGCGGACCTGGCGATGGGCTGATAGTCACCTGAAACCTCAATTTTGATAAATATAAACCACCGGCCTGGCCGGTGGTTTTGGCTTAAGGGAAGGGAAGTATCATTCCGCGGTGACGAGGAGGGCGGCGATGAGACCGGTGCCGCCGTGCACGGAGAGCCCGGGGGTGAACTCGGTGACGAGGATATCGTCGGGCATGGGCAGGTCTTCACGCAGACGTGACTCGAGGATGGCGGCGTCGTCCAGGTTGTTGACGTGCACGATGCCGGCTTTGAGGATGGGTTTGCCGGCAACGGATTTTTCGAGGAGCTGCACCAGGCGGTTCATGGCGGCGCGGTGGGTGCGCACCTTCTCGAGCAGGCCGAGCTTGCCGTCGATCATGGTCATTACGGGGCGGATATCGAAGAGGTTGGCCATCTTCGCGGGGAACTGGCCGATGCGCCCGCCCATGGCAAGGTATTTTAATGTAGTGAGCGAGCCGTAGAGGTGCAGGCGGGGCAGGAGGGCGAGGGCGGCATCGACCGCCTGCTGGTGGGAAGCGCCGCTTTCAAGGGCTTCAGCGGCGGCAACGGCCATGAAGCCCTGCCCCAGCGAAAGGTAGGTGGAATCAACGATGGTGATGAGCTTATCGGGGAAGTCATCTTTGGCGGCGGAGAGGGCGGAATCGTAGGTGCGGCTGATCTTGCTGCCCACGGTGACGCAGATGATGGAATCGGCGCCTTCCGCGAAGGCTTTGGCGAAGGCGGATCTGAAGGCGTCGGGGGAAGGAGCGGCGGTGGTGGGCAGGCTGCCGAGGGCATCGATCTTCTCGAAGAGCTGTTTGTCGTTGATGGTGACGCAGGCTTCGTAAGTGTCATCACCGAACTGGATGGTGATGGGCACCTGGTCGATGTGGTGGCGCGCGGCGACGGCGGCGGGCAGGCTGGAATCGGTATCGGTAATGACCTTGATCACGGGCATGTGCATCCTCCTTGGTTATGAAACCATTATACACAAGTGACGGGGATTTTCTCCATATTGGTTAACCACGTTCAAGCGGATTGGATTCGTTTTTCTCGCAAAGCCGCAAAGCATGCAAAAAAGCTTATCTGATTATTCGTTTTTAATAACGAATCGAAAACGAATCGGAAAGTGCAAGGTCTGCTGCCGCTGCCTATGGGGTTGTTAATGTACTAAAATAGAACTAATGTACTATTATATTATACATGACCTGTCAAGGGGTTGTAAAGAAAAACGGTATACAATAACCTGTAACATTGATGACATGAAGGCGGGGACGGATGGATAACCGGTTTGAAGATTACATCAAGAAGATCGAACGCGACCTGCGCGGGGGCAAGGCGACGGAATACACCTACCGCGGCACGCTGGAATTGCTGATCGAGTCGATGGCGAAGGGCATCCAGGCATCGAACGACCCCAAGCACATCGCAGTGGGCGCGCCGGATTTCATCGTAGAGCGGCGCAAGGTGCCGCTGGGCTACGTGGAAACCAAGGACGTGGGCACTGACCTGGACGCGGTGGAAAAAAGCGACCAGATGAAGCGCTACCTGCGCGGACTGCACAACCTCATTCTAACGGACTACGTCGAGTTCAGGTGGTATGTGAACGGGGTGAAGCGGCTGAGCACGCACCTGGCGACCAGAACCGGTGCTGAGCGGCTGGTGCTCAACCCGCTGGGCGCGCAAGTGATGGAAGAAATGTGGCAGGAATTCCTGACGGCGGAAACGCCGATCATCACCACGCCCAAGGAATTGGCGGAGCGGCTGGCGAAGACCACGCATTTTATCAAGGAGCAAATCGAGCTGGCGCTGGAAAGCGGCGACGCCGAGGTGAAGCAGGCGCTGGAAGCGCAGTATCAGACCTTCGTGGCGCAGCTGCTGCCTGCGCTGACGCATAAAGAGTTCGCCGACCTGTACGCGCAGACGGTGACCTACGGGCTGTTCGCGGCCAGGATCAGCGCGCCCGAAGGCGGGGAGTTCTCGCTGGAGGACGCCTTCAAATACCTGCGTCACATCCCCTTTTTGCGGCGGCTGTTCATCGAGGTGAACGAGCAACTGGACGAAATCGAGATCATCAGGCCGTACTTGCAGGACATCGTTAGCCTGCTGAAGCGCACGGACGTGCCCACGGTGCTGGCGGATTTCGGCAGGCGCACCCGCACGGAAGACCCGGTGGTGCATTTTTACGAGACCTTTCTGGCGAAGTACGACCCCAAACTTCGCGAGAGCCGCGGGGTGTACTACACGCCGGAGCCGGTGGTGCAGTTCATCGTGCGCTCGGTGGACGAGATATTGAAAACCCGCTTTAACAAGCCCTGGGGGCTGGCGGACGACAGCGTGAAGGTGCTGGACCCGGCGGTGGGGACGGGGACATTTTTGTATTATGTCATCCAGCAGATCCACGATGAAATTGTGAACCGGCGCGGGCAGGGCGGGCAGTGGGCGCAAAAGAGCAGGGAGATGCTGAAGCGGCTGTACGGCTTTGAGCTGCTGATGGCGCCTTACGTGATGAGCCACCTGAAGCTCGGACTGCTGATGAAAGACCTGGGCGCGCCGCTGGAAGGCAAGGACGAGCGCGTGCACGTGTACCTGACCAACACGCTGGAGGAAGGCGCGGGGAACGAGGGCATGCTGCCGGGGCTGGGGCACGGCATCGCGCAGGAGGCGGCGGAAGCAGCGGTGGTGAAACGCGCCGACGACATCATGGTGGTGCTGGGAAATCCACCGTATTCAGGGCATTCCGCCAACGCCAGCAAGGATAAGGACGGAAACCTTAACTTTATTGGCAAGTTGTTGCGAGAGTACTACTTTGTAGACGGTCAGCCGCTGGGCGAACGCAACCCGAAATGGCTGCAGGATGATTACGTGAAGTTCATCCGCTACGGAGAATGGCGCATCAACAAGAGCGGGAAGGGGGTGCTGGCATTCATCACCAACCACGGCTACCTGGATAACCCGACCTTCAGAGGCATGCGCCAGCACCTGATGCAGACTTTTGATGAGATCTATGTGCTTGATTTGCATGGTAATTCCAAGAAGAAGGAAATCGCGCCTGATGGAAACAAGGACGAGAATGTGTTCGACATTCAACAGGGTGTAGCCATTATCATTGGTATTAAATATCCAAGAAAAAATTCGTATAAAAATGTAATAAATTATGCCGGTTATTGGGGTTCTCGGAATGAGAAGTATAAAACCTTGCAAGGAACAGACATTATCCAAATTGGTTGGGAAAAGGTTAAACCATCAGAGCCATTCTATTTATTTCTAAAACAAGATAATCTATTAAAGGTTGAGTACGATAAATTCTGGAAAATTACGGATATCTTTGAGAAGAAGTCAGTTGGTGTTGTAACCGGACAAGATGAAAAGGTAGTTGATTTTTCATACAATAATTCAACAGATACTGCACGAAAATTATCAATAAGTGAAGATAAGGTCTTACCATACCAGTATCGACCATTTGACAAAAGGTTTATCATATATGATTCCAAGGTCGTAACAAGGCAACGATTCGATATAATGAAAAATTTTGTGGCTGGACCTAATTATGCTTTACATGTCTGCCGACAAATTAGTGGTAATTCTTGGTGTCATGCGCTTGTAACAGATTTTATTACTGATGATTGTTATGTTTCAAACATCACTAGTGAAAGAGGTTATTCGTTTCTTGCATTTCTAAATGATGACGAAATTCAAGGTAAAGACTTTCTATTTCCTGATGTAGACATTCAACATAGATCTAACATTGATACTTCATTTATGAAATTACTCAAGAACCAAAGTTATTTTTCTGGGAAAAACTCAAATGAAGTAAATGATAATCAAAACTTGTTAACAATGGATGTATTTAACTATATATATGCTATCTTCTATAGCCCAACCTACCGAGCACGCTACGAGGAGTTTCTAAAAATCGACTTCCCGCGCATCCCGCTGACCAGTGATAAAAAGCTGTTCGCGGCGCTGGTGAGGAAGGGCAAAGAGCTGGTAGATCTGCACCTGCTGAAAAGCCCGAAGGTGGACGAGTTCATCACTAGTTACCCGGTGACCGGGGATAACACGGTAGAGAAAGTGACCTTTACACCCTCACCCTCTTCTCCCTCTCCCGCCAGCAGGAGAGGCATGCACACAAATGAATCGGTCGGCAAGGTATGGATCAACAAGACGCAGTTCTTCGGCGGTGTGCCCGAGGCGGTGTGGCAGTTCAAGATCGGCGGTTACCAGGTGTGCGATAAGTGGCTGAAAGACAGGAAGGGTAGGGCATTAAGCGCGCAGGACGTAAATCACTATCAGCGGGTGGTGGTGGCGCTGCATGAGACGATAAGGGTCATGAAGGAGATCGACGCGGTAATTCCAAAGTGGCCGATTGAGTGAGGGAGCAAATATGAATAAAGAAAGAAAAATCAACAATGTCCTTACAGGAGGGTGGCCTTATGATGAACATGATACTGTATTAATGGTATGTGATAATAATTGGAGGATTTCACTCAGTGTATTACGAGAACTGAATCTTTCTTATAGTGAAAATGATTTATATTTTGATGACCCTCACATAGGAGGGTTTGGAGGTCCAGGTGGGCTAGAACCCATTCCATATACATTATGTGTAATCATTCAACAATTGGCTATAGGGATAGCAGTAAAGTTAGCAGTCGATTTAATTGTTTCAGCGATAAAGCAATTAATTTTTAAATTCAAAGGTAAAGAGAAATCTATTATTGTTAATGTAAATTATAAGAATTTTGAAATTAATATTTGTGTCAACAATTCAACAACTGATGATTTTTTGATTCAAAGAGTCCATCAGTTAATTTTAGACGGAAATGAAGAACCGAAAGAAGAAGAATACCCAGATGCATTTGGGTAAGTATAATGGCTACCGCGATTGGGGATATTAATAATAGCAAAGTCTTACCGTAAAAAATCTAAATCAATAATTGGAGTCTGTTTCACAACTAATACCGAGGTGTTCGCAAAGACAAGGCAAAGGGAAATCGACGAGGTGGTTCCATGTTGGCCGATCGAGTAAGAAAGAAGAGTTAAGGAGATGGATATGACAAAACTTGGGAAAATTGAATCAGTGAATGTAAGAGATGTATGGAAGGATGAAGCCAAGGATTTTACGCCTTGGATAGCTAGTGAGGAGGGTTTACGGCTAATAAGTAATGAATTAGGGGTTGAACTCGAACTAATATCACGGGAAAGACGTGCGGGCTCATTTAAAGCTGATATCGTAGCAAAAATTGTTGATGAAGATGAAGAAGATGATCACAAAGTAATTATTGAAAATCAATTAAACTCAACAGACCATGACCATTTAGGAAAAATCATTACTTATGCTGCTGGTCATAATGCAGTGACCTGTGTTTGGGTCGAGCCGGCTTTTATGGATGATCATCGCCAAGCGATTGATTGGTTAAATGAACATATGAGCGATATTGCGTTTTTTGCACTGGAAATAAGTGTGAAGAAAATTGGTAATTCGGAACCAGCACCAATGTTGAAAGTAATCAGCAGCCCCAACGAATGGACTAGAGCTGTTAGGGGAGGAAAAAACAAGGATTATTCCGAAGTCAAACTCGAACAATTGAATTTTTGGAAAGAATTACAAGTTTACGCCAACAATAAAAAAGGGAGCGGAGTTCAAGTTAGTAGAGCCCCGAAAGTGTGAGCCCCGAAAGCTCGTCATTGGTATGATATTGCGGTAGGTCGTTCAGAATTTAAAATCACTTTATCGCTCAATTCTATTGTCAATCGAGTAGGATGTGAGGTTTACATAAGGCACGACAGTGTAAAGAAAATGTTTGAACAACTATTAGCTCATAAGGATGAAATTGAATCTCAGCTTGGCTATGAACTTGAGTGGCAGCGGCTAGATGAAAAAATGGCTTCTAGAATAGTGGTTTATAAGAGTGGAAATATTGAAAAAGAAAACGAACGGCATGAATTAATGGAGTGGCTCTACCAAAAAGCTTGTGAATTCCATAAGGTTTTTTCACCAAAGATTCAGAATCTGAAGTAGTAACTTACTAATGCTCATATTAGTGTGGGTTAGGATTATCAAATTTGCCTGAGGTATTAACTTTAGGAGAAGTATGATTATTTATTAATTATGAGAAACTTGAGCGAAACTAGTAAACCCTAGATATAAATCTCTAATTCGAATTCCGGGATTCTGGTTTCAGAATCCCGGAATTGTTTCTCTACTTTCGCCCCTCAGCACTCACTATACCCGCAGGCGTAGCACCCTCACCCTCTTATCCCTCAATTGCGATATTCGCCTTTTGGACTGCACTTCGCTGGCGAATCGGGGCGTATGCGATACGCCCCTACGATGCGATTCTCCACTCCCGTCTCTCAGCACTCTGAATAGCCGCAGGCGTAGCACTTGCGGCAGCC
>DHGL01000043.1 GCA_002402725.1 Anaerolineaceae bacterium UBA4799 | reverse complement strand
GAGAGCTGCTTCAACTTCTTTTCAGTCTCCTGGATTTGCGCCGCCGCCTGGTAACGGTAGCGCCGGAATGTGTATCCCGATTCAACCAGCGCAGTCGCCATGTTCTGCTCTCCTATTTCTCGAAGACGCTCCAAAACCGCCGCGTCCCCCGTTCTTTCCCGTTCTGATCCTTTTTCCACATTGTTTTTCACCTTTTTATGCAATATGAGTAATGCGCCGCTACGATGAATGTAGAGGTGATAAATGATCAAAATTCAGCAAAGATTCCACTGCTTTCCAGCCCGCATCACGCCGCCCTTCCAGCGCGTGCAGATAGATCATCGTCGTGTTGATGTTCGAATGGTTCAAAAATTGGCTGATCGATTCAATGTCTTCCCCTGCCGCTTTGCGCAGCATCGCCGCCGTGTGCCTCAGGTCATGCACCCGGTAATGCGTCTCGATCCCCGCGCGCATCAAGTGCCCGTTCAGGATCCTCCCCACCTGGCTCGCGGAGAGCGCCGCTTCGTGTTCACTTTTGCGCGAGGAAATGAAAATGCAGCTTTCCTGGGTCATCGAACCCTGCCGGCCGGAAATGCGCAAATACTCCAGGATCGCCTTCATCACGGGCTCCGGCAGCACATCCCGGCGCGATTTTCCCTTCCCATGCCAGCGGTACCAGCTCTGCTCGCCGTTCTGCTCAATGTCTCCCCAGCGCAGCGTGCGGATCTCGCTGTTGCGCCTTCCGGTGAACAGGTACGCCGCCAGCAGCGCGTAATCCCGCGCCCCGCGTGCACTCTCCCGCTCGATCGTAACCATCAAACGCCTGGCGGATTCAGCGCCCAGGTAGCGCGCCCCCTGCCACCTGAAGGACCGCTGCCGCAAAGACAAACCCGCCGTCGGGTTGGCAAGCGGCTGGCGCGAGGCTTCACCCAAAAAACGGTAGAAGGAGGAGATCCCGGCCAGCCTCAGGTTGATCGTCGCGGGGTTCAATTGCTCGCCCTTCATCCATTCAACCCAACCTGCCACGTCCATGCTCTCAAGTTCACCCGGCACCTTGCTCGAGTGCTCGATCAGCGAAGCCCACGCCTGCCGGTACGCCCGCGCCGTGTTGTCGGTGCGCGTGTTCAACCAGGCGCTGAACGCGCGGTTCCATTCCTCATGATTGAGGGTGGAGCGCACGCGGATGGCTGGCGTTGTGTCGGTCATGCTCAGCTTTCAGGGNNNCCATCGCCTCGCGCAGTACCCTGCGCATCACGGCGGAGGAAGTGGATTGGTTCACGATCGCCTTCTGCTTGAGCCAGGTCAGCTGCTCTTCTGTGATATTGAACAATTTGGAGATCATCACGCCTCCTTGGAGCTCTCAACCGTTTCTTCAGGGGTTGCCGGCGCGTTGTGGNNCCATCGCCTCGCGCAGTACCCTGCGTAAAATTTGCGACGCGGTTCCTTGTTCCAGAATGGATATTTTCTTCAGCCACTCGATCTGCTCTTCCTGCAAAGTATATGCAGCCGTTTTCATATATTCCTCTTGTATTTTATTTTATGTCTGTAGGAATATATTAGCACTTTTAATATTGTATGTCAATAGTCAATATTTTCTTTCCCAAAGGATTATGTCAAATGTTAAACTATCTATGTCTAATGGATATCGATTTCACGACTTGGTTTTTTGAGGAATTACGCAGAAGAGACTGGTCTCAATCCGATCTTTCTGAACGGTCAGGTATTTCTCAAGGGGCTATATCAAAAGTCATCCAGGGACAACGAAATCCTGGTCTTGATTTTTGCATGGGAATAGCAAAAGCTTTTCAGGTTCCACCTGAAGTAGTCATGCGATCTGCTGGTATTCTCCCACCAGTGCCAGAGATCGACGAGGAAAGAGAAGAAATCGATTACCTGTTCAATGAATTATCCAGTGAGGGGAAAAAAGATATCCTCATCTATGCCCGCTTTTTGCTGGCGGAGGAGAAGAAACGCGCTTGATTACTAACCTGATTTTCCAGAACAAGAACCGGAATGAAACAATTTTCGTTGGACCATCTTCATAGATCATCTGAGCCCCTTAGCAAGAATCGACGGTAACATAGGGTAATTATAGAACACACTTTCTAATAAATCAATAGGGAGGAACAATGTCTTTCGAGCTATTTAAAAAGAATTCCCCGGCCCCAGAAGCAAAGATCAACTGCGATTTCATCGCGCTCGACGTAGAGACTGCTAACCATGATTACTGGAGTATATGTCAGGTTGGTCTGGCATACTTCAGGGATGGTGAAGTAATCCATACCTGGCATTCTCTCGTGAACCCACAAACTGAGTTCGAAAAATCGAATATTAGGATACACGGCATCACCCCTGAGCACGTAAAAAAGGCTATGCACTTGCCTGAAATTTATCAATTGATAAATCATAAACTCGCTGATAGCTTGGTCGTCCACCATACCCATTTCGATCGCACCGCCTTAACACAGCTCGCCCACCAGGTGCACCAGGATTGTGTCGAATGTTTTTGGCTCGACTCTTCCCGCGTAGCCAGGTACACGTGGGAAGAAGTCAAAAGCAAAGGTTATGGACTTGATAATCTTTCATTCATACTCAATATACCGCGCGAAAAACCACATGACGCTCTGGATGATGCCATCACTGCCGGCCGAGTCCTCCATCGTGCCGTGAGTGATTCCGGCATTTCACTCACCGCTTGGATGAGACGCGCTGAAGAAAACTATGTTCGTTGGAAACGGACGACCCAGGAATTCCACACGCTTGCTGCGGCAGAACCTGATTCAGACGGGCCGCTATTCGGTGAGGTAGTCGTGTTCACTGGTGAATTGTCAGTATCAAGAATGCAGGCTGCTCAGATGGCTTTTTCACTGGGCTGCAACATCGATGAGAAGGTGACCCGTAAAACCACTCTTCTGGTCGTGGGAGATCAAGACCTCAGACTACTCGCCGGTCATGAAAAGAGCACCACGCACCGTTACGCCGAAGAACTTATCACCAAAGGCGTACCAATCCGCATTGTCAGTGAATCTGGTTTTTGGGCCATGCTGTCCAGTTGATAGAAAGGAATAGATGTGAAAGAACAAAAACTCCCTTGGCGTTCACTTCATGATGTCTCATACGAGGAATTAAAACAAGCTGTAATAAAAATGTGTGCCGAGCTTGGTATTCATGGTTCGGGTAACGGGTATAGTCTTTATAATGCAGTCTTTGCAGAAAAAAGCAAGGTAACTT
>DHGL01000013.1 GCA_002402725.1 Anaerolineaceae bacterium UBA4799 | reverse complement strand
TCCTGTATCTTGGAAAGCAGCATGGTGCGCAGGCGGTTCTCAATGTCTGCCATGCGGTAGGTGCCCTGTGCGCCAACCACCTGGGTGACAAACTGCTGCGCGTCGGCTACCTGGAAGCTGTAGGTGCCAAAACCCTGCAACAAGGCGATGCCCAAACCCACGCCAGCATTGCGCACGAGGATGGGCTGCGGGGTACCCCATTTGCGGTCAACAAACTCGCGCATGGAAACGAAATACACTTCCGCGGTGAACGGTGTACGGTCGTTGAACGCCTTACCCACAAAGTCGATCAACAGCGGAATATTGGCTGTGACGATGGTATGCCGCCCGGGAGGGAACACGTCCAGCGCGTGACCGTCACGCATGAAAACCACGCGCTGTGATTCACGCACAATGATCTGTGAGCCGATGCGCAGGTCAGCCACGCCGGTTTCAGGGAAGCGGTGCACCAATTCATCGGTCATCTCGCTCGGATATTCAACTACATCAAAAATTCTAGCCATGTGATTACTCCCTTATCGTAAATGGTTGGATTGTGCCGGGTGGTGAATTACCCGCCAAATTTGAACAACTCCGAGTGCTGGTTGAACGCGTCCAGGCAATCCTGCGCTTTTTGATTCACATTGCGGATTGCTGCCGGGAAACCATCGCTGCCAATCGATGCTTCGAGATTATCGATGGCGCTGGCGATTTCATCCGCCAGTTCCATAAGCGTCAGGTCATACTGATAGATCTTCTCCAGTTCAGCTTCGTTGACCTTGACGGCGTCAAATAAACCGGAATAACCATAAGCGGCGGTCTTGACCCGGTCGATGAATTGGCGCAGCCTGATGGCGCCTACTTCAACCTCATCAAGCACATCCAGGTGCCCGCCCGTGATCAGATCGCGTTGGATACTCGAGAGTCTTCCCCATTGCACCTGAAACTTATCCGAGATGGTCTCGCGCAGCAACTTGTCGGCAGAGCGCCTGTCTGCCCTTTCGTAATACCCCTTGAATCCAGGTAACTTTGCGATTAGTTTTTTCAAGGCGTCCCGTTGACCAACAACTCTTTCTAAAAGATCACTCATCATTTTCCTCCATTTTTCGATGACGAATTTTTAACCCACTGATAGTCAGGCTTACCATATATTATACGGAAATATTGGTGAAAGGGAGCAAAAGGTTTGCAGATTTATCATGAAGAAATCAGAAAATTTTGCTATACTGAATTCATCATTATTATTAAAAAGGATTTATCATGTTATCTACAAATTCAGAAAAAGGGCAGGGTCTGCTTGAGTATGCCTTGATCATTGTACTTATCGCACTGGTGGTCATTTTGGCAGTCACGCTATTCGGCACAACTCTCGGTAATACGTTCAACTTTATTACCAATCAGATTCCGGAAGCCTGAAAGGAAACCTGGTAATCTCATTTCCTGTTAACTTTTTGTAATGTAAAGCCAGGTTTTTTTGATATATAGTATATTAAGTCGAATCCAAATATCTAAAGAAAGGAGGATATATCCTATGTTATTCGCAGCGAAAGAGAAAGGCCAAGGTTTAGTTGAGTACGCATTGATCATCGTTTTAATTGCCATCGTTGTGATCGCTGCCCTCACCCTGCTCGGACCACAGATTGGCAACGTTTTCAATCGAATCACGAACGAACTAGAGCCGGTTACCTAGTTCACATTCTCAAGATTTCAGATAAGAAAGGCTATGACTCTTATAGCCTTTCTTATTTGTTAAGTGCATCGCAATCGATTTATAATTATAGTAATTAAACAAATTTTCTATTTGCCGTATAATTAAAGCTGGTTTCCCTGTTCAATAATTAATTTCAGGAGGGCTCGATGGCTGCCATGAAAAAACGTTCGGGAAGGATCATCATTTATGTTTTACTGATACTCATCGCCGCTTCGATATTGGCGTACCTCCTGCTTTCAAGAGGGCGCAGCACCACCAGGGGTGAAGTAGCTGGAACACCCACTCCCGCATTTGAAATGGTGGATATCGTGGTAGCGTCCCAATTCATCCCGCGCGGTCAGATTATCAGCGCTGATGTTTTGACGACATTGGCTTATCCTAAAAATCAGCTGGTACAGGGAACCTTCTTTACCTCGATAGATGACGCCATCGGCACTAAGGCCAAGTACAACATTGATCCCGCTGTGCCCCTCACCTCAAGCATGGTCATTCACGAAGGCAGCGGCTCCCTGGCCGCCTTTGATATCCCCGCCGGTATGACCGCTTATTCCCTGGCGGTCAGCCCTGAAACCGCAGTGGCGTACGCCCCGCGCCAGGGTGACCATGTGCTGGTCGTCGGCTGTTTGCTGATTACTGACGTAGACACCAGTTATCAAACCCGACTTCCTAACGACACAGTCATCACTTTTGGAGCCCAGTCCACGGTTACTGAGCCAACCGGAGCCCTCTCGATGAGCCTACTCTCCGGTGGCGCGTATGTTGATGGAGAAGCCATCTCACGCGGCCGTTTTGAACTGGACAGTACGGTGAACCAACCCATTTACGTTGTCCCATCGGAAATCCAGCGTCCCAGGTTGGTCTGCCAGACGGTTATCCAGGATGCCATGGTATTGAACGTGGGGATGTTCGCGCTCGAAGATTCGCTTGCAGCCCCGGCTGCGGAACCGACCGAGGCTGTAGTGACTGAAGAAGCCCCGGCACCAACCGGTCCTGCTTACCCCGGTTCAATTACTATTGTCGTCTCTCCTCAAGATACGCTCATCCTCAATTACCTCTCGCTCGCCGGAGCCAAACTTTCTCTCGCGCTGAAGAGCGCCGGCGATAGCGCGCAGTTCTCAACCGACCCGGTCACGTTGCAGTACATCATGGACCAGAAGAATATCCCCGCGCCTGTCAAATTGCCTTATGGTGTTGAACCGCGCGTGGATACACTCCTTTACCCGACTTTCGATGATTACATCCTGAACCAGCCTTAACAGCCACCTGTATAAAATCAACTTGACCCTGGAGAGTGCATGACCGAGCAGGAGAAGATTACCGTAGTTGTGGTGGATGACATTAATGAATCTCGCGAGATGATTCTGCGCATGCTGCAATTTGAGCCGTTCATCGAGGTGATCGGCAGCGCCCGTTCTGGAGTGCAAGCCATTGAGTTAGCACAACAGTTGAAGCCTGATGTCATGGTTATGGATATCAATATGCCGGATATGGACGGCATCACCGCTACCGAGACCATTCGTAAGAAAGTGCCTTTTATCCAGGTGATTATCCTCTCCGTCCAGAATGACCCGAATTACATGCGCCGCGCCATGCTGGCGGGTGCGCGGGATTTCCTTTCAAAACCGCCTTTGATCGATGATTTGACGACGGCTGTCAGGCGCGCGGGGGATTTCGCCATCGAGGAAAAATCCAAGTTCGTGATCGCGCCTTATCAAACCAATGGCACACCTGCTACCATGCCTCTCGGCATGGTTTTACCGAATCCTCCGTCAGGGAAAATCATTGTCGTTTACAGCCCCAAAGGTGGCGTTGGCACCACAACCATCGCCACGAATCTTGCCACCATTCTGAAAACAGATGAGAATACAGTTGCGCTGGTGGATACGAACTTGCTTTTTGGTGACGTGGCTGTTTTCTTCAATGAACACACGCGTAATACTTTCCTGGAACTGCTGGAGCATTCGGATGAACTGGACCCTGAGATTATTGAAGATGTAATGGCAGTTAACCAGAAAACCGGCATCCACATCATGACCGCTCCCAAGCAACCTGAATTTGCAGATGGCGGCAAAGGGGAATCCATCTCCCGGATCCTGACCTATATGCGCCAGTTATACACTTACATCATTGTCGATTCCTCCACTTACCTTACTGAACTGGTTCAGACTTGCCTGGATATCGCTGATTTGATCATCCTCGTGACCACTCAGGATATTCCATCGATTAAAAACTCTCACCAATTCCTCTCCCTGGCTGATGCTTCGGGGATTGAACGTGAGAGAATTCTCTTTGTGATGAATCGATATGACCGCCGCGTTTCAATTACACCTGAAAGGGTCGGCGACACTCTGAAACAACCAGTGAAAGTAACTATTCCCTTTGAAGACCGCATTATTAGCAACGCGGTGAATCGTGGAGTTCCTTTCATCCTCGAAAACAAAAACCTTCTTGCTGCAAAGGCAATGCACGCGTTAGCTGACCAGGTAAAAGAATGCGTGAATCATACCAATGAAAAAAACGCTTCCTGATTTGAGGAGCATTATTAATGTCAATATTACGGCGCATCCAATCCACTGACAATCAACCAGTACCTGTTCAAAATGGCACTGTAGATTCTTCTTCGACCCCTCCTTTACAGACGAGGCGTGTTTTATCCTCCACGGCGCAAACCAGCCAGGATACTTACCAGGACCTGAAAACCCGGGTACAAAATAAACTGTTATCTGAATTGGATCCCAGCGTTGATGTATCCAGAGTCAACGAAGTTCGACGGACCATACAGGAATTGTTTGAACAGATCTTAGCCGAGGAAAATTTCGTCCTCTCACGTACTGAAAAAAGCCGCTTGTTCGAACAAATCGCAGCAGAAATCCTCGGTCTGGGACCGTTACAATCCTTGCTGGATGATGATTCCATCACCGAAATCATGGTCAACGGTGCACGCAACATCTACATTGAGCGACGCGGAAAGATCAGCAAGCTACCCCTCACTTTTGAAAATGATGAACATGTCATGCGCATCATTGAAAGGATCGTATCGCCGCTAGGCAGGCGCATTGATGAATCCAGCCCTTATGTAGACGCGCGACTTCCTGATGGCTCCCGTGTAAACGCCATCATCCCGCCTATTTCGCTGGTAGGCCCTGTGTTGACAATTCGTAAGTTTGCCCGTATTCCATTTTCAGTGGATCAGCTCGTTCAATTGGGATCCATCACCCCTGAAGCCATTCAATTTTTGGATGCCTGTGTCAAATCACGCATCAATATCGTCATTTCAGGGGGTACGGGTTCTGGTAAAACAACACTGTTGAACGTCCTTTCCGCTTTCATTCCCTCTGATGAACGCATCATCACGATCGAGAACGCAGCTGAGCTCCAGTTGCGTCAGGAACATGTGGTCACCCTGGAATCCAGGCCACCCAATATTGAAAACAAAGGTGAAATCACCATCCGCAATCTGGTGATCAACGCCCTGCGCATGCGCCCTGACCGCATTATCGTTGGCGAGATCCGCGATGAAGCCGCGCTGGATATGCTGCAAGCCATGAATACCGGCCATGATGGTTCAATGACCACGTGCCACTCCAACACCCCGCGCGATAGCCTTTCGAGAATCGAAACCATGACCATGATGGCAGGTATGGATTTACCTGTGCGCGCGATCCGGGAACAGGTGAGTTCTGCCATTGACCTGGTAGTTCATCAAGAGCGATTACGAGATGGGTCCCGAAAAGTGGTCAATATCACCGAAGTCTCCGGCATGGAAGGAGAAGTCATCACCATGACGGATATTTTCGTGTTTGAACAACTTGGGTATGAAAATAACCGTGTGATCGGTAAGTTGCGCCCCACCGGTCTTCGTCCCAAGTTCATCGAAAAAATTGAAGCCTCCGGTATTCACTTGCCGCCATCCGTTTTTGGAATCGGTGTGAGAAGGTAAAGCATGAATCCTGCGATCTTTTTGTGGATAGGCGGTGGACTGGTAGCAGTAGTTATCGGGCTAGGAGTATTTCTCACCATATCCGGTCAACGCTCTGCTGAAGAAGCCAGGCTGGAGGCTTTTGCTGAGCGTGGTGTCCCCATTGATGAAAAGGTCTCCACCAGGGAATCCATAATTTCTGAATGGCTGACAAAAAAAGTAGCCAAAACCTCCTGGTCTGAGAAGATTTCCAAGGACCTCGTACAGGCGGATATCAAGTTGAAGCCTGGCGAATACTTGCTGGTAATCATTGCTTCGGTGCTGGTAGTTGCAGTGTTGGGCTATTTTTTAGGGTCAAAATCAATCCTGCTGGCGGTTGGCGGGGCATTTTTGGGATTCCTCCTGCCCGGAATTTATCTTCGGTCTCAAAAAAACCGCAGATTGATCAAGTTCAACAATCAGCTGAGTGATATGCTCAGCCTGATGGTTAACGGTCTTAGGGCCGGTTATTCCACACTTCAAGCTATGGAAGCGGTTGCCAGGGAAATGCCCACACCGATAAGTGAAGAGTTTCGCCGTGTCGTTCAGGAAGTTTCACTCGGTGTCTCGACTGAAAAAGCGCTGGATAACCTTTTGAGAAGGATACCCAGCGAAGACCTTGACCTGGTAATAACAGCCATCAAAGTACAGAGAGAGGTCGGCGGTAACCTGGCAGAAATCCTGGATACCATCTCTCATACCATCCGTGAACGAGTGCGCATCAAAGGCGAAATTCGCGTATTAACCGCGCAAATGAAATTTTCCGCGCAATTTTTAGCGCTTCTTCCCGCTTTTGTTTTTGTGGCCATCCTGGTGATCAACCGTGAATATCTTTTGATACTCATTGACCCGGAAGCTAATACCCCCTTCCCTTGTGGTTATATCGCGATTGTCGCAGCAGTGCTCCTGTCCATTATCGGTTATATTGTCATGAATCGTTTTTCAAAAATCGAGGTCTAAGAGGAATCTGATATGTGGGTGATACTGGCTTTTCTGGGTGTCATTTCAGCCATCGCGGTTGTGCTGGTAGTTATTGGCATCCGCAATCCATATTCTGAAAATGATATGCGATTGTTTGACCGCCTTGAGGAATTCAGCAAAAGCGGTAACCAGGTTGACCTTGAAAAATTGGAATTATCTCTACCATTTACAGAACGTGTTATATACCCGCTGGCGCGGAAACTTGGTGAAATTACCCTGCGCTTTACGCCACAAAACTGGCTGAGCCGAATTAATCGAAGGCTTGAATTGGCGGGGCGGTCTTCCAGAATGGACGCGACAATATTCCTCACCCTGCAATTCATCTTCGGAATTCTAATTGGCGGACTTACCTTCACGCTTTTGAAATTGCTGGGAAGTAATATACCCTCTGGCAGGATATTCCTTTTTACCCTGGTTTTGACGCTAATTGGTTTTTACATGCCACACTTCCAACTGTCAAGTTCAATTACCAGGCGCCAAAAACAAGTACGCAAAGACATGCCGGATGCGCTCGATCTTTTAACGATTTGCGTTGAAGCCGGGCTTGGTTTTGACGCAGCCATGGCCAGGGTGGCTGAAAAATGGACTTCTCCACTTTCGTTGGCTTTCGCTCGCGTTATCCAGGAGATTCAACTGGGTAAATTACGCCGTGAAGCCCTGCACGACATGCAAGAGAACATCGGCATCAGCGAGTTAACCAGTTTTGTGGCAGCCATCATCCAGAGTGAGCAGCTCGGCGTCAGCATGGCTAAGGTGCTGCGAGTACAGGCGGATCAAATGCGCGTCAGGCGGCGCCAACTTGCCGAAGAGGAGGCCCATAAAGCCCCTATCAAAATGCTCGTACCAATGGCTTTTATCATGTTCCCCTCCCTCTTGATCATCCTTCTAGCCCCGGCAGTGATGCAGATTATTGAGTCGGGAATATTTGGCGGCTGAACGATTCTTCAGTAAAATATCCATGTGAATCTTGCTTATGACCTGCACCGTCTCCTCTGGGTTGCCGCTGATTGGCTCTACCCACCGGTTTGTGCGGGTTGCGGTCGTGGTGGGCAACGCTTCTGTTCAGATTGTCTCTCCCAAGTCAATGTTATTACGGGTTCATTATGTGCCTTCTGTGGTAACAAAACCTCAGATTGTTCTTCAGTATGTCCACAATGCAGTAGCGCTACTGTATTTTTTGAAGGCGCGGCTTCCTGGGCTATATATGGGGGTGAGCTGCGGGAAGCCATTCATGCGCTTAAATACAAGCAGGATATGGGACTTGGTGAATTCTTTTCAACATTCCTCATCACCCTGATTAGAAACCGGGGTTGGATTTTTGATCTTGTCCTTCCCGTTCCCATTTCTCAAGACCGAAGAAAGGAGCGGGGATACAACCAGTCTGAGCTTATCTCTAGTCCCATCGCCCTTCATTTTCAACTGCCTCATTCATCAAAAACACTAATTAGGATCAAGGATACAGGGACACAGGTAAATCACTCAAAAATTGAGCGTGATTTGTTTCTGAATGACGCATTTTCTGCAAATGCTGCTACACTTAAAGGGAGGAAAGTATTGCTTGTTGATGATATCATCACCACCGGATCAACGATCAATCACTGCGCGAAGGCACTTAAGGAAGCCGGCGCGTCTAAGGTATATGCAATTTCAATTGCGAAGACCTTGAGAAGAGAATAAAGAAAAAATTGGAGCAAGCAGATGATCAAATCTAAATTCATTTGGAGGTAAAGATGGACGATAAAATTATGATCACCGTAAAAAACATGGAATTGACGGACCGCATCAGAGATTATGTTGATAAAAAAACCCCACGGCTGGAAAGGTTGTTGCCCGACATTGAATCAGTGAAATTTGATCTCTCTTATGCAAAGAACGCCAGGAACCGTTCTGACCGGGAGATTGCGCAAATAACCATTGCCGGAAAAGGGTTCGTACTACGCACAGAAGAACGCGACGTAGACCTATTAGCTGCAATCGACAAGGCGGTTGATAAAATGCAACGCCAGATAGAGCGCTTTAAGGGCAAACGCACCCGTGGGCGTGGTGATGGTATCCCCGCCTCTGAAGTGACCCCTGTCCCAGCAGAAAATGAGCCGGAGCAAAAAACAGCGATTGTGCGCAGAAAAACCTTCACGCTTGTGCCGATGGACGAAAATGAAGCTATCGAACAGATGGCACTCCTCGACCATGAGGATTTCTTCATTTTCTACAACGTCAATACCAACTCGATCAATGTGCTGTATCAGCGCCGGGATGGCGATTACGGGTTAATCGAACCAAAGATTGGCTGAATAAATTGATCCCTCCTGCCGGGTCGCAATCAGCGACCCGGTTTTTGATTAAATATGACCTGTTATCTAACTTACGTCACATCCCGAATGTTGCTCATGCGAATAGAATCAAAGTAATCTAACTTGGCTGGTTTTTCAATTTTATGAATCAACGCCTTATGTGGGGTTTTCGTGCGAAACATACCTGTATTCAATGCCTTGATACTTTCCTGGAGGTTTATTAGATGAATCTGGTTACCGGCGCGACCGGGCATATCGGCAATGTCCTGGTGAGAGAATTGCTCAACCGCGGTGAAGCAGTACGTGTTCTGGTGCTCCCGGAGGAAGACCTGGCACCTATCGATGGGCTTAACCTGGATATCCATTTTGGAAACATTCTCGATTCTCAATGCCTGGCAACGGCAGTTGCTGGGATTGATACTGTGTTTCACCTCGCGGGGATAATATCAATCTCATCTGGTCAGGATGAGTTCGTGCATGAAGTAAATGTTGAAGGCACCCGAAACATGATCGACGCTGCCATGAAAGCCGGCGTACGGAAATTCATTTATACAAGTTCCATACACGCTTTTAGGCGCATCCCGCACGGTATGGTCATTGATGAAACGACCCCCATCGACCCGAGTTTCAATGTCGCCGCATATGATCGGTCAAAAGCCGAGGCCACGCTTTTAGTTCTGCAGAAGGTCAAAGAAGGATTGCCGGCGGTCATCGTTTGCCCTACAGGGGTGATCGGACCATTTGACTACAAAGGATCTGAACTCGGAGAGTTGATGAACAGCTGGATGCTGAAGAAGGTCAATTACATGATCAATGGAAGCTACGATTTCGTTGATGTCCGCGACGTCGTGCTGGGGATGATCCAGGCGCGGGAAAAAGGGAAAATTGGTCAACTGTACATCCTCTCAGGTGAATTAATCCGAGTTTCTGACCTGTGGAACCTCGTAAAAGAGCTCTTCTCAGTAAAATCACGCCTGGTGAATATACCAGTGAGACTGGCACGTTTTTTCGCCAATTTTGCGGAACTGTATTACAAAATAACCCGCACCAAGCCAAAATTTACCAGGTACAGCATTGAAACCCTACAAAGCAATGCTGTTATCAGCAACGCAAAAGCGCGCCAAACCCTCGGTTATATCCCACGCACGACCAGGGAAACAATTTGCGATACCATAAACTGGTGGACACAAAACCCGGTCAAGCGCAAGACAAAATCGACCAAACACTGACCCCCAAATGCCAATAATCATTGATAACCCCAGGATTGCGTTAATCACGGGTGCTTCCAGCGGCATTGGCGCTGCTACAGCCCTTCTCTTTGCCCAAAAAGGGGTCCATGTCGTCCTCACCGCCCGCCGATTTGAGCGTCTGCAGGAAATTGAAGAAAAAATCACCTCTTCAGGCGGTAGGGCAACCATAATCCAGGCAGACTTGTCGCGGGAATCCGAGCGGTTGCGATTATTTGATGAAATGAAAAAATCCAACTTAACACCAGACATACTCGTGAACAATGCCGGATTGGCCTGGTACGGCTACTTCTACGAGATGCCCTGGACAATCTCCAGAAACATTATCGATTTGAATATCGTGGCGGCCACACATATGACCCTTCTATTCCTGCCATCCATGGTTATGAATAAATACGGTTGTGTGATCAACATTGGTTCCATAGCTGGAAAATTGAATGAACAGGGAATCGCAGTCTATTCCGCCTCGAAAGCTTACCTGGATGCGTTTACAACCTCCACTCACCGTGAATTAAAACAATCGGGTGTAAACATAACCATCATCCGTGCCGGTCCGGTAAAATCTGAGTTTTTTGACGCTGCTCGTAACCTGCCAAACGGTGGGCCAATCCCCGCCGAGAGATTCGCCATTCCTTCTGAGCGCGTAGCGAAGGCAATATGGAGCGCGGTAAAGATTCCCAGGAAGGTTATTTATGTTCCCTTCTACATGGTATTCTCACCGCTGCTTGAAGTGTTATTCTCATTTATCATCGATCAGGTGGGTCCACTTTTACTCAAACGCATGAAAAAGACACAGCAAAACGGGTAATCACGCCCGTTTTCCCTCACACCCGTTTTCCCCATTTTCCTTGCCATTCATACCTGGCTAGGCTATAATTTCAAGGTTAAATTTGAAGTTGAAAAGAGGTATTCTTAATGATCGATGTAAATGATTTACGTAAAGGCGTGATTTTTGAAATGGATGGCAATCTTTATCGCGTGATGGAGTATTCCTTTAACAAACCCGGTCGCGGCAACGCCACCATCCGCATCAAAGCACGTGACCTTCGCAAAGGTAACTCATTGGAAAAAACATTCACATCCGGTGAGCGTATTAAGGATGTGCGGCTGGATTTTCACAATGTCCAGTACCTGTATAACGATGGCGAGATTTATCACTTCATGGACCTGGAGACTTACGAACAACCCGCTATCCCAGGTTCGGTTATTGGTGATTACGCCGGATTTTTAAAACCTGAAATGGAAGTAAAACTGACCTTCTTTGAAAACGAGCCAATTGACATCGAACTTCCTACCACTGTCGACCTTGCAGTTACCTTTGCCGAACCGGCTGTTAAAGGCGATACCGCCACTGGTGTAACCAAAAAAGTCGTCACGGAAACCGGTTTGGAAGTTGGTGTTCCATATTTCGTTCAAACCGGTGACACTATCCGCGTGGATACACGCACTGGCGAGTACGTAACCAGGGTCTGATGCGTACACCTTGCCCGATCAATGTTTGGACCAGGCATTCTGTTTGAGAGAATATGCGCACACCTGCAGGAACTGAGTGTCCTTATTTTTATGGTGATTACTACCGCGGGAGAAATCTCGAGGAATGCCGTTTGATTGGCAACGCCCCTCCTCCACGCCATTGGACTGCTGACCTTTGCCAAACCTGTCCTGTGCCCTCCATAAAACGCGCAAATGCTTGTGAAAATATGCAACTAACCGCGGTAATAAAAAGGCGGCTTGGGTTCTTAAAACGATATGTAGTGGTAATAGCCTATTGCCATCTTTCAAAAACTAAGGTTGAGCAACCACATATCGGATGTGGTCAGTGTCACGAACTGGTTTTTTCTGACCCCAACGAATAGTAGTGAGTCATTCAACTCGAATTTGCACATTCATGTGGTTTTGCTCGCTGTCAATTCTAGATAGAAATCCATTATTAGAAATCTATTAATCTTTCGATTTTTACCTTCCATTCTCTGAAATGTTGATTAAGCATTGGTATAATCTCTGTAGTTATATAGATTATTTTGGAGTAGCTTGTGAAACCTAAAAATCCATCGTACCTTGTCTATTTACTCCTCTTTGCATCGATCATCCTATTGGTGATGTTCTCTTTGAATCGCGGGAATACAACAGACAGTGTACTCACAATCAACCAGTTAGCCGATGAAGTAAAAAAAGGCAGTGTTGCCAGGATCATTGAAGAAGAAAACGAACTCACGATCATTATGAACTCTGGTGACGAAAAAACTTCCACCAAGGAAACAGAAACCACTTTGGTGGAACAGTTGCTTGCTCTTGGGGTCTCACCTGAAGATCTCAACCCCCAAAAAGGGATCAAAATTGAGGTCAAATCACCCGGAGCTTTCGCAGGGATTCTAAACGCGTTGTTTTACATTCTCCCCTTCTTGCTGTTTGGCGGTGCCTTCTTCTTCATTTTCCGTCAGGCTCAGGGGAGCAATAACGCAGCCATGTCATTTGGTAAATCGCGTGCGCGCATGTTCACAGGAGATCACCCTACAGTGACCTTCTCGGATGTAGCGGGCATCGAAGAGTCCTTGGAAGAGTTGAAAGAGGTTGTTGAATTCTTGCGGGAACCACAGAAGTTTGTCGCCCTGGGTGCGCGCATCCCCAAGGGTGTTTTGCTTGTCGGTCCCCCTGGAACCGGTAAGACTTTGCTCGCAAAAGCAGTTTCGGGTGAAGCCGGCGTTCCTTTCTTTTCGATTTCTGGCTCGGAATTCGTCGAAATGTTCGTCGGTGTAGGCGCCAGCCGTGTAAGAGACCTTTTCGACCAGGCGAAAAAGAATTCCCCGTGTATCGTGTTTGTGGATGAAATTGACGCGGTGGGTCGTCAACGCGGTGCTGGTCTTGGCGGCTCTCATGATGAAAGAGAGCAAACGCTCAACCAAATGCTGGTCGAAATGGACGGGTTTGATACCGATACAAACATCATTATCATTGCCGCTACCAACCGGCCTGACATCCTCGACCCGGCACTGCTGCGACCCGGTCGTTTTGACCGGCGCGTGGTTCTTGACCGCCCGGATGTACGGGGTCGCGAAGCGATTCTTAAGGTTCACATCAAAGGCAAACCAGTTGATCCTGAGGTGGACTTATCTGTGTTAGGCAAGGCGACACCCGGCTTTGTAGGCGCGGATATTGAAAACCTGGTAAACGAAGCCGCTATTTTGGCCGCTCGACGCAATAAAAAAAGCATCGGTCAGGCTGAATTCGAAGAATCCATAGAGCGGGTTATCGCCGGTCCCGAACGTAAAAGCCGTTTAATCAGTAAAGAGGAAAAACGCATTGTGGCATTCCATGAAGCCGGTCACGCCGTAGTAATGAACGCACTACCTGAAGCTGACCTGGTGCAAAAGGTTTCCATTATCGCGCGCGGTATGGCAGCCGGTTATACCATCGCGTTACCGATGGATGACCGTACGTTGATACCCCGCAAGAAGTTGATCGCCGAAATGGTTGGTCTGCTTGGCGGCCGCGCGGCAGAAGAAATTGTATTTGACGACATCACTTCTGGCGCATCTAATGACATTGAACGCGTCACCCAGCTCGCCCGCAATATGGTCACCCGTCTGGGAATGAGCACTGAACTTGGACCTATGGTTTATGGTCAGAAGGAGGAATTAATATTCCTGGGTAGGGAAATCTCTGAACAGCGCGATTATTCTGAATTAGTTGCTGAGAAGATTGACAAGGAAGTGCGCGATTTGGTCAACGATGCCTATAACCAGGCAAAATCCATTTTGACCACCTACCGCAAAGAACTCGAGGACGTCGCCAATCGCCTGCTTGAGGTTGAAACGCTCTCGCGTGACGAGTTTGAAAAGATCTTCCCGCCCCCCGTATCGCACCATTCCGGAACTCCAGAGATCAATCACAATTGAAATGAGGGAGCGCAAGCTCCCTTTTCATTTTCGTTCAATATGCTCCCTGATCAGTTCCCGCCTCAGCACCTTGCCAACAGATGTTTTGGGTAATGAAGTACAAATGGTCACTGCTGCGGGAATCTTATATGCCGCCAGCTTCCCCCGGCAGAATTGACGGACTTCCTCGAGCGTTATCACTTTATCAGTCTGTAAGACCAACCAGGCTTTCACCCGCTCCCCGCTTTTATCATCAGGCACCCCGGCTACCGCGCATTCTTTTACTAATGGGTGTTGACTTATCACTCCTTCAACCTCTGATGGCCAAACCTGCATACCATGCACTTTGATCAGGTCTTTGGTTCTACCAGAAAGGTAAAAATAACCCTCAGCATCCATCCTGGCAACGTCGCCGGTGTGTAACCAGTTACCAGCCAGCATAAGTGCGCTTTCTTGCTGGTTGTTAAAGTATCCTGACATTACTTGTGGACCACGAACTAAGAGTTCCCCTTCTTCACCCAGGGGTAAATCCACCTGGTCGTTTTCAAGGCTGACGATCCTGCAATCCACATCGGGCAAGGGTAACCCGATTGAACCTGCACGCTTCTCACCTAAAATAGGGTTGCAATGCGTGGCTGTAGGTGCTTCTGAGAGCCCATATCCTTCCACAAGAGAGCCACCTGTAAGTTTTTCAAAACCCTCACGAACCGACCGCAGTAGCGGGGCAGAACCAGAGATGCAGGCTTTTATACGGTCCATACTGTATTCACCTCTGATGACATCCGGGTGATTATTGATGAGATTGAATATGGATGGTACTGCAGGAAAATAACTTATCGGGTATTTAGATATAGAATGCAACATTTCGTCCACATCACCCGGATTCTCCAGCAATACCAGCGTTGCCCCGGTAGCAACTCCCAATAACAACCCCAATACTAACCCGTACACATGGTACAAGGGGATGGCAACCAGGTAGGTTTCCTGACCATCCTTTAGGTTGACCAACCAGCTTCTGAATTGGGTAACATTAGCTACAAGGTTCTTGTGGGTTCCAATAGCCAGCTTGGGTATTCCAGTGGTGCCACCGCTGAATTGCAGCACTGCAGGCGCTGATGAATTGAGTGCGGGAAATTGAACTTGCGAGCAGAATTCAACCGTTCTCTGCATGGATGAAGGATTCCTGTCCGTGCATCCTGTCAGGTCGAATGAATCTGAAATTTGAAACACCTCTGGTTTTTCTAGTAATTCCATCGACCGAAATTCCTCTACTTTATTGTGGTTCGTGATGACCAGTTTCACTTTCGCGGTTTTGACCTGGAATTCCAATTCTCTTTTCGGAAACAACGGGTTCATCGCTACCACCACACCCCCGGCCATCAATACCCCAAAGAATGCGACCACGAAACCTGTTGTATTCGGCAGGCAAATTCCTACCCTGTCCCCGGGTTCAAGACCTGAGTACATCAACTGATTAGAGAAATCCTTCACCAGTTGGTGCAGACACTGATAATTGACACTGCTTTCACCATAGATGATCGCGGTTCTATCTGGATATGTTCTTGCTTGCACCTCAAGGTAATCGTGGACACAAATATTCTGGTAATTTAGGGAAGACGGCACTCCTTTGTCATAACTTCTTAGCCAGGGTTTATTTTTGAACATTTGCTATTCCAATTCCTGCGCCTGAGAGGTCGTTTAAAACCTGGTCTAAAGTATTATCATTAACAGCGTACCAGTGAATCTCAGGGTTGCTTGATTTGAACCAATTAGCCTGGCGCCTTACCAGGTGTCGCGTATTCCTGCGCATGAGCACCCTGGCAGTTTCTATATCAATTTCCTTATGGATAAAGCGGATCATCTCACGGTATCCAATGGCTGACATCGCGGGTAGATCAACACTATAACCTCTGGTGAGTAAGGTTCTTACTTCGTCTTCTAAACCTTGTGTAATCATTTGATCGATCCTTGTATCCACTCTTTTGTACAGTTCTTCCCGCTCCAGGCTTAGTCCAATGATCCAATATTTATGGGCAGGACCGTCTTTACGACGTAAATCAGAGAATCGTTTTCCAGTCGCGAAAATCACCTCCAGCGCGCGAATTGTCCTACGCATATTGCTGGCGTCGATATTATCTGCCGCTGCCTCATCAATGACCCTGAGTTTTTCATGCAATCCTTGCGTACCGATTTCTTCTCCCCATTGGTACAAGACTTTCCTCAAATTTTGGTCCGCATCAAATTCAGGAATCTTCCAACCTTCTGTCAGTGCTCGAATATATTGCCCGGTTCCTCCGCTAATAATGGGGATACGCTTGCGATTATGAATTTCATCGATCAGTTCAAGCGTTTTTTCCACAAACCGCGCTAAAGACCAGTTCTCATCTGGTTCGGCAACGTCGATCAGATGGTGAGTTACAGAAGCGATTTGGTCGGCTGTGGGTTTGGCTGTACCAATATCCATCCCTTTGTATAAATAGCGTGAGTCCGCTGAGATAATTTCACCGTTAATTTGTTTTGCCAGTTCGATAGCCAGGCTGGTTTTTCCGACCCCAGTTGGTCCAACAATTAGCAGAACGGTGTTGCGATTATATGTTGCCGACATTGACAAACCAATTGATTTCTGGCGGTGCGCAGCCCGGTTTTCCGGTTACAGCGACCACATCAAACCGCCAATTATCTTCATACTCTGCGTGTTCGAGCAAATACCACCCGGCTGCGGCTTCGATATGTTCCAGTTTTTCATCATCAACCGCCTCTTCTGGAAAACCGAAGTCACTTGTGGTTCTGGTTTTAACTTCCACTAATACGAGTTCACCATCCTTGACCATTACCAGATCAATTTCACCATCAGGTGACCTGAAATTTCGCTGCAACAAGGAATATCCCTTACTATCAAGAAAATTGAGAGCGGTAGTTTCACCCCATCTCCCGGTTTTGATTCGCTGTGACCGGTCCTTCATCGCTGCCTTATCCTCTTATATCCACTAAATAATTCTACCTTATCCCCACCGTAACAACACCAGAAAAATTGCTAGCGGTGACACTCACTAAAACCTGATAAAATGATTTATTCACTGGAGTTGGGATGACACAGGCTGAAATCATCACGATTGGGACCGAACTCCTGCTGGGCGAGATCCAGGACACCAACACACGCCACCTCGCACGCCAGTTGCGCCAACTCGGCATTGACCTGTTTCGGGTTACCACTATCGGTGATAACCCGTTGCGCATCGCCGACATGATACGGGAAAGCCTCTCGAGAGCGGATATTGTCATCACCACTGGTGGGCTCGGTCCTACAATAGACGACCCGACCCGTAATGCCGCAGCAATTGCTTTTAACGTTGAGATGATTTTCCATGCTGACCTCTGGAAGGAAATCTACCAAAGATTTCAGGTCAGGGGAATTATCCCCTCTGATAATAATCAGAAACAGGCTTACCTCCCAGCCAGTGCGGTCGCCATTCACAACCCGGTTGGAACTGCTCCTGCGTTCTACATTGCGGACCAAGGAAAACTGTTGGTTTGCCTGCCAGGTGTTCCCGCGGAGATGGAAACTATTTTCCAGGAGTCAGTGGTACCACTGCTGCGAGAACAGTATACACTTTGTCAACTGATCAAGACTCGGGTTATCCACACCAGCGGGATTGGTGAATCCGTGGTTGACGACCTCATCGCGGACCTGGAAACACTCAGCAACCCGACCGTGGGTCTCTCCGCCCATCCTGGTTGTGTCGACATTCGCATTACATCCAAGGCGGCTTCACCGCAAGAAGCTGACAGGATGATTCATGACGTTGAACAAAAAATAATCGCGCGCCTCCCAAAACATGTATATGGTTTTGATGAGGACACTCTTCTGGATAAAATCAAAGAAATCGCATTAAATAAAGGAATATCCCTGACTCTTTATATTTATAATGCAGAAAAAAAGCCCCTTAAAATATTGAACCAGCCCAGCGATATGGTTTTTATAGTTGAGCACCTCGATCAGCCGTTTACTTTTCAGCAAAAGCTCAAACCAGACGCGGGTGAGCGTTATTTTGCTTTGAACTGTTCCCGGCATGAGGAATTATTTACCCTGGATTTGTTTTATACTAGTCAGGGTAAGCAAGCGACCCAAAGAAAACAGTTCAATGGCGCTGCTACGCAATTGGAAAAGTGGATAGAAAATACCTGCCTGGATTTTATCTGGCGCAATCTAACCGAAGCCTAGACCGGAGTAAATTATGAAAACAGTCGACATCATGCTACATAACGCTGAAGTTCTTACTATGGACCCGGACTTTCATCATTATGAGTGCGGTGCCCTGGTGATCAATGGAAAAGAAATCGAAGCTGTTGGTGAAGAAAAGGAAATCCTCGCTCAGTATACAGCACACCAGGTGGTGGATTGCGCGGGTAAAATTCTAATGCCAGGCCTGGTCAATGCGCACACGCACGTGCCCATGACATTGCTACGCGGGCTTGCTGATGACCTGCGGCTGGATGTATGGCTGATGGGATACATGATGCCGGTTGAGCGCGAGTTTGTTTCTCCTGACTTTGTGCGTTTGGGTACACAGCTTGCCTGTCTCGAAATGACCCGCTCAGGGATTACGACTTTCGCTGATATGTATTATTACGAAGAAGAGGTTGCCAAAGCCACCGCCGAATTTGGCATGCGCGCGTTATGCGCGCAAACCGTTCTTAAGTTTCCGACACCTGACGCTCAGTTTTATGAAGAATCGCTTGAAATGTCTCGTGATTTTATCTCGCGCTGGAAAGCCCATGACCTTATCATCCCTTCAGTGGCACCTCACGCCCCGTACACCTGCACAGCCGAGATTCTGAAGGCCACCGCTGCACTGGCCGCCGAGTTTGATGTTCCCTTGCACACTCATTTATCAGAAACCGCCGTGGAAGTAGAAAACATGCGCCGCGAGAACCGCATGCCGGTGATTCCTTATGTAAAAAAACAAAATCTTTTCGACGCGAAAGTCCTCGCCGCCCACTGCGTGCATGTCGATGACGGCGAAATGCACACTTTGCTTCATGCGAATGCCGGCGTTGCGCACAACCCGTCTTCCAACATGAAACTGTCCTCCGGTGTTGCGCCTATCACCCGCATGCTTGAAATCGGCCTAAATGTTGGCATAGGTACTGATGGACCAGCGTCAAATAATGACCTGGATATGTTTGAGGAAATGCGCCTTACCTCTTTCCTGCAAAAGGGTTTCAGTGGAGACCCGACAACCTTACCCGCCAGGACCACCTTGCTTATGGCCACGCGGCTGGGAGCCCAGGCCATGCACATCGGTCATCTTACAGGTTCGCTTGAGCGTGGTAAACGGGCGGATCTTATATTGGTCGATATTGACCCTCTGCACAACAGTCCAAGGTTCCGGCACGACCCAAACGGTACCTATGCCCAAATCATTTACGCCGCCAAAGCCACAGATGTTAAGGATGTGATGGTCAATGGTAAGTGGTTGATGCGGGACCAACAAATTATCGGTCTGAATGAGGAAGAATTGCTGGCGCATAGCCGGGAGTATTCACGCAAAATCGACCAATTCCTCATCAAGCGCGAGTCTTCAGTGCTGTCCAAGCTCGTCGCCATCGGTGGTACCTCTGAAGAGGAAAGTTTTGAAATTCAGCTAAAAGTGCGTATCAACGACCGCGCGAAGATGATAGATAAATTATTGGAATCAGATATGGAAGTCATCCGTAAGCGCCATTACCGCGAATTTGACATCTACTTCTTCTTCGCGGACCTCGACCAGGGTATCCTGCGCTACCGAGAAGATGAATTCCTCGATGAACTGGGTAAGATCGAACAGGTGCGTTCAAGGCTCACTTTGATCGGTCCAACCAGTGAAGATAAATTTGAACAGGAAGTTTTGCTCTCGCGCAGCCGCTACCTTGCCCCAGCCACTCAGAGTCCGCGTTTCTACCGGGAATACTTCAAACCTCATCTAGAAAAAGAGGTCGAAAAAGACCGTATCCGCTACCTGGTGAGATATAAGGATGTTGAATTCTTTATCAATTTTGATGAAATCATGAAACCAGCCATTGGTCAATTTGCCGAAGTAAAAAGCCGCACCTGGAGCCGGCAAGACGCAGAAATGAAATCCCGGCTCATCACAGAATTGATCAGTTTCCTCGGCGCTGACCTGGACGAAGTCACATCCGATGATTACATTGAGATGGTCAGGTGAACATCTTTATGAGCGATGAGATTCACACAAAAAAAGTTTTGAATGTTCTCTTCATCGCTTCCGAAGCAGCCCCCCTTGTCAAAGCTGGTGGACTCGGAGATGTAGCAGGCGCTTTACCAGCCGCGATAAATAACCTGAATCATTCCCCGCGAGGAGCGTCAGTGGATATCCGGCTGGTTATTCCTTATTACAACCACATCAAAGCCAGTGACATATCAGTTGTTCCAATACGGAAATTCAAAGTAAGCACCATAAAAGGACCGGTAGAAGCCGAATTGTTCGAAACTAGACTGTCGGATGTGGTCACTTACCTGGTTTCCGGCGAACCGGTGAGCAGGTCTGATGTAACTTATGGAAGCGATTTTAAAGCGGATGCTGAAAAGTTCGTATTCTTCTCCCTCGCCTGCCTCAAAATCTCCTCTATTCTCAAATGGAATTGTGACATATTGCACGCCAATGACTGGCATACAGCGTTGGCAGTGCATCAGCTGCGTATTGTAAGTAAAAAAGATACCAGTCTGAAAACAACCAGGTCGGTGCTGACAGTACATAACCTGCCCTTTATGGGCAGCGGGGCTGATGAAGCCCTGGTGGATTATAAGATCAAACCCTCTCCTGATAACAACCTCCCGAAATGGGGGAAAACCCAACCTCTTCCCATGGGTTTGGCCGCGGCTGATCATATTGTGGCCGTATCACCGACATACGCGCGAGAAATCCTCACACCGGAGTATGGTTGTGACCTTCAAGATTTTCTCAAAACCAGGGTTGGTCAACTCAGCGGTATTCTAAACGGCATTGATGTCAAATCCTGGGATCCGGCGGTAGACCCCGCCATCAAGACCAACTATGATGGTGAAAATCTAGCCGCACGCAAGGAAAATAAACTGGCTTTGCTCAATGAATTTGCTTTTTCTGCGCAAAGCAACATCCCGTTGCTGGTGCTCATCAGCCGTATGGACAGGCAAAAAGGCGTGGATCTTGTTATTGAAGGACTACGTAATGTTAAAAACCTTGCGTGGCGTGCCGTTTTGCTCGGCACCGGAGACCGCAACCTTGAACAGGCTTGCAGAGAACTCGAAGAGGAAATGCCAGATAAAGTACGGGCTTCCATCCAATTTGATGTTAATCTCTCCAGGCGCATGTACGCGGGTGCTGACATATTACTCATGCCCTCACGCTACGAACCCTGCGGCCTTTCACAGATGTATGCCATGCGCTATGGTTGCCTGCCCCTCGCCCGGGCTACCGGAGGATTGGCAGACACGATATCTGACGCGGATAATTCTTCTAAACCTACCGGGTTTCTCTTCCCGAACGCGGATGCTGACTCATTCACAACGGCTTTAATACGCGCGTTGCGCCTCTATAAGAAGCGAGCGCAGTGGGAAATTATGCAATCCAATGCCATGGCAGGTGATTTTTCGTGGGCTGCTTCAGCCCGTAACTATCTGGACCTCTACACGCAGTTATCCAATAATTCACCTTCCGTGAGGTAGATATGACACTTCCGCGAAAATCAGGTATCCTGCTCCACCCTACCAGTCTACCCGGCCCTGACGGTATCGGTGACCTTGGACCGGAGTGCTACCGTTGGTTGGATTTCCTACACGACTGTGATTGTTCACTATGGCAAATCCTTCCGCTTGGTCCTACCGGTTACGGCGACTCACCATATCAGTGTTTCAGCGCATTTGCAGGTAACCCATACCTGATCTCCCCCACACTGCTGATTGAACAACATCTACTCAACCGTGATGATTTCCTCGACAGGCCTGATTTTCCAACCGACCGCGTTGATTTTGGTACTGCCATCACGTGGAAGATCACCATACTTGACCGGGCTTTTCGAAAATTCAAGAAATCCAGGTCGGCGAAACTGCACCAACAATACCTTGATTTCTGCGTTCATGAAGCCGGCTGGCTCGATGATTTTGCTCTTTTCATGGCGATCAAAGAAGTTCAGGGGGGAGGTTCCTGGGACGGCTGGCCTGAAGCACTCCGCTTGCGCCATCCAGATGCCCTCTCCGGGTTTTCCACAGAAAAAGCGGCTGTTGTTGAAAAACATAGATTCCGACAATTTATCTTCTTTACCCAATGGCAGAATGTAAAAGAATACGCGCATTCCCGCGGAATTCAAATCATCGGAGACATCCCCATTTTTATTGCCTACGACAGTGCTGATGCCTGGGCGAATCCTGACCTGTTCTTTCTGGGTAAAGACAGCCGCCCAACCGTGGTCGCTGGTGTTCCACCGGATTATTTTTCTCCAACAGGGCAATTGTGGGGTAACCCGTTGTACAGATGGTCTACCCATAAGCATCAGGGTTACTCCTGGTGGATAAAGCGCTTCAGGGCGGTGCTCAACACAGTGGATATAGCGCGATTGGATCATTTTCGGGGGTTCGCGGGTTACTGGGAGATTCCCGCCGGCAACCCTACCGCTGAAATTGGTCGTTGGGTTAAAGGACCTGGAAAAAGCTTTCTGTCAGCAATCGGTAAAGCGATTCATGGTTTGCCTATCATTGCTGAAGACCTGGGTCTGATTACACCTGATGTAATCGAGCTACGTGATTTTTTCCACCTCCCCGGGATGAAGATACTACAATTCGCTTTCGGCAGCACACCTGAGGACCCTTTTCTGCCACACAATTATCCACTGAACTGCGTTGCTTATACCGGAACACACGATAACGATACCTCAAGGGGTTGGTATGAAAGCGCGCCAGAACCTGAAAAAGACCTGTGCCGCAGGTACTTGTCCAGTTCTGGCGAGCAAATTCACCTGGACATGATACGCGAGTTGTGGAAATCTCCCGCTGCTTTCGCCATCAGTCCACTTCAGGATTTCTTAGGATTGGGTAGTGAATCTCGCATGAACTACCCTGGCCGCGCTTCAGGTAATTGGAGTTGGCGGTACCAGCCTCAACAGATCAACGCGGAACTGCAGCGCTGGGTGAAAGAATTGAACTTCCTTTACAGCCGCTAGCACACAAGACCTCCAGATTCACTCTGGAGGTCTTTTCTTTGGGGAAATTCTTTGTGTCGCCACAACGATTCCAGTCAGAACCAGTAGCCCGCCCAATAACTCAAGTGAAGTTGGCGCCTCATGCAAAAGTAAAGCCGCCAGCATGATCGTCCCGACTGGTTCCCCAAGCAGCGCGATGGAAACATAAGCTGCAGGCAGAAACTTGAGCGCCCAATTGAAGGCCGTGTGTCCAATCGACTGCGGGATGAGCGCCAGCGTCAGAATCCATACATAGCTCATCGGTGAATAACCCGTGATGCTATCCCTTTTAAGCAGCATCAGCACCATCAATATCAGCGCGGCGATACCATACACAATAAAGGTATAGACGGGAAGTGCAATTGTACTCCTCACTTTTCTACCCGCGATGAGATAAGCACCTGAAAGCAGTGCTCCGGCGAAGGCGAGCAGGTTCCCAAGCGAGTTCGCGCCTCCCAACAAGTCGCCTAACCCGCTGCAAGTAATCTTTCCACCAGTGGCTGCGCAATTGCTGCTTATCCCGACAATGATTCCGCCAACCAACGAGACGATTAGGCCAATGAGTACCTGTTTTGTTATTCGCTCTTTCAGGATCAACGGCGAAAACAAAGCCACCCACAACGGAGCGGTGGTCACCAGCACCACTGAACTGGCGACAGAAGTGTACTCAAGTGATGTGATCCAGGTGGCAAAGTGCAGTCCCAGGGAGACTCCCGCGAAAACTAATAATAAAACCTTCTTCCTGGTGAAGATGACTGGATTGCGCTTCAGTTCAGATAACGCAAAGGGCAGCATCACGAGAGTAGAAATGACCATCCTTCCAGCCGCAATTACCAGCGATGGGACCTCCTGCTGCGCGAAGCGAATAAAAATAGACGCTGTCGAAACCGCCAGAATACCTGCAAATAAACCCACCAGGTAAACAGCCCTGGTATGATGCTGATTCTCTTGATTCATCTTTGCATGTGCGCTGTTAACAAGAACCTCCGGGCTGGCATCGAGTGCTGGCATCCTTCCTTGACAAACACCTGCCTGATGACTAGAATTTTAACTGAAATGACCTCAAAATAAATATCAAATCAACTGATTGGAGGGAAAAATGCCGTTCGAACTGCCCGCTCTGCCCTACGCGTACGACGCTTTGGAACCCGTGATTGATGCGAAAACTGTGGAAATCCATTATGGAAAACATCATGCGACTTATCTAAAGAACCTCAACGCTGCGCTTGAGAAATATCCTCAATTTTTCGAGTGGTCGCTGAAAAAAATACTTGGCAACCTCGACCACATCCCGGAGGATATCCGCACCGCTATCAGAAACAATGGCGGCGGGGTCTACAATCACAATGTCTACTGGTTCTGCCTTGCGCCTGACAGCGCTCATGAACCATCCGGGAAGCTGATGGATGCCCTGGTGAAAAAGTTTGGCGATTTTTCCACCTTCAAAGCTGAATTTGAAAAAGCCGGCCTTGCCAGGTTTGGCAGTGGATATGCCTGGTTGAGCGCTAAACCGGGTGGTGAACTCGTGCTCCACTCAACCGCCAACCAGGATTCTCCTCTACAGGAAGGACTCGAACCTATCCTGGTGGTCGATGTTTGGGAACATGCCTATTATCTCAAATATCAGAACCGCCGCGCGGATTACCTTGCCAGTTTTTGGGACATTATCAATTGGAAAGAAATTGAAAATCGCTTTTCTGCGATAAAATAAAGTTAACAATAATCAACAAGGAGGATACAGATGGCTCATGTAATTACCAGTTTATGTTTACGTGATGGTGGTTGTGCAACCGTTTGCCCGGTGGAATGCATTGTTGCTGGAAAACCGGAAGACAAGTGGCCATGGTATTACATCGATGCGGACACCTGCATCGACTGCGGTGCCTGCGTTGCAGAATGCCCCTTTGAGGCAATTTTTCCGGATAGCGAAGTCCCCACGGCTTACAAAGCCAAAGGTGGCGAAAAACTATCCATGCCCGTGGGAACTGAGGGTTTCACTGAGGTTTATGATGGCAAAAACCACGACGGCGCGGCTGTTCACCTTGAAGGTACCCGCACCCTCGCGGCTGGCGAAACCGTTGACCTGACTTTCTGCATTGAAACCAACGCTGAGTTTTTCAAATCAGGACCAGGTTACAACGCTTAATGATCAATTTTGATTGAAGAGGAAGTGGAGACCTGCGGGTCTCCTTTTTTATGGGCATTCCTTTGAGAGGTGTTCCGCAAAAGTAATCGAAAAGTCATGCAATCCTGAATCATCGCATTTTGCCCTGAAGAAATAGAACGAGCTTTCCTCAGGATACGCTACTGCTAGTATTGAAGGCAGCCCCGGGTTGGAGATGGGAGTTGGTGGCAAACCCTGGATGATGTAGGTGTTGTAAGAAGAAATAACGTCCAGGTCCTTATGCTGCAAAGGTGTTTTCCACCACCCGCCCCACTCTTCTGAATAACCCAGTGAGTATTGGACTGTGGGATCGGTCTCGAGTTTAATCCCATCGCGCAAGCGGTTGTAGAAAACGGAAGCTATCAACGCGCGTTCTTCATCTTCAAATGTCTCCCTCTGAATGATGGATGCCAGGGTGATGCCCTCGTAAAGGCTTAATCCCTGCCCGTTGATGGCGTTTATGATATCGCCATCCACGTTTTCATTAAAACGATCCACAAAAATGAGCACTAGTTCTTTCGCACTGACTTTTCTATCGATTTGGTATTCTCCAGGGAAAAGAAAACCATTCAAAGATTCTTGCTCGCTCAGCGGAGGAAAATCACCAAGGGATGTTGGGTCACGGATAATGGAAAGGAAATCCTCTGGAGAAACCTCAATACCCGAGGATGGCAATGCGGCAGCGATTTCCTCCGCCCGCCAGCCGGGGTAAATATAGAAGGGAACAATTGGCGAATATGCCGTCTGTATTCTTTCCGCGATTTCCAGGCTGGTCATGGAGGGATTCAATTTAAACGCTCCGGCTTTGATTTGTGAATCCAATCCCTTGTAGACCAGGTAAGCTCTGAAGCCCGTTGCGTCATTGATCAAATCCGCCTCTGCCAATCTGTGGCTGATGCTGGAAATGGATTCTGCATTCTCTATCGAAAAGTCGATATCACCATCTGTTGTAGAGGTCCCGGTAATAAGATCATTACGGTGCAGCAGGGTTTGCAGGCTGAAATTCCAACGCGAAAAACCAGCCAGGTGTTCCGCGGGCTCGCCAAAATACTCCCGCGCCATCGCTGGAACGGCAAACCATGCGGTTAGCAAAAATAAACCTGAGATAAATACCAGCAAGGCGCAGCCTGAGAAAACTGACCGTCTTCTATGCTTCATCAGCACTCCTGCCCTGTTGTACGTCAAGGTAAGATTGCAGGATGACTGCGGCGGCGAGGTCATCCAGGTGACCGGCGCGCTTTTTTTTCTTCATTCCCATATCAATGGCGGCTCGCTTAGCCATGTTGGTGCTTTCGCTTTCATCCCAAAAGAGTACCGGCAAAGTTGACAATAAAGCAATCGTTTGCGCCAGTTTGTGGGTATGCCTGATATGCGCATTTTCATCACCACTTGATGAAAGCGCCTGTCCGATCAGAATCAGGCCAACATCATTTTGTTCGCATAAGTCAATGATCTTCCGGCAATCGGTTGTCATGTTCTCATGTTTGATTACTGTCAGAGGTGTTGCCAGAAGGCAGAACGGATCGCTGATAGCAATCCCTAAGCGTTTTTCACCAGGGTCAACCGCCAGTACTCTACCCATTATCCGCTGACCCCTTCAACCAGGTTAATGCGGCCAGTGAAGAAAGGCAGCCAGGGCCACCACTTCAAAAAGGTCTGTACTTCGGCTTCTTTGACATTCGTGATCTCTTCATTGAGTCTTTTGATTGCCTCTGATCTTTCCATTCCTCTGAGCATCATAATCAATGGCTGTTTTTCAATGTCCTTCAGAACCTGGCGGCTAGCGGTTACCTGCCAGGAGGCTTCTCCCTCCGCGTCAATTGTGACTTCCTCCTGATTAATGATACTTGTGGGGGTTTCAGCATCGTGGTAGCCCTCGGGTATTGAGAAGTTCAGCACATCCTCCACCAGGGTAATTAATTCAATTGTGTCATAGACGAGTACCGTATAGGCTGCTGTCATATTCAGTGTGACCGTATCTGAAGGCTCTCCGACCGGGTTCTCTCGTTCTTCTGATTCCACCCGGAATAATTTTAGACTACCTGGAACAGGTGTTTTCTCTTGTGAACTGCCGTTTTCAATCGCCTTCAATGCCTTTTCCTCCAGTTCACTTAAGAGCAACCTGTGTGCGAGTAGATAGTCTCCTTCGGTTGGTGAGTTGACACTTTTGGACGCGCCTCCGGTTATCGGTGCTTCATTGGTCACCTCGACCTTCAAGCCGCTGCTCCCTTCTAGAAGCGTGATCATCCCGGGTCCAATGTTACCCTCGATGCCTGGCAATAAAGCCTCCACCGGAACGATAACTCCTTTGCTTTCAGCAGGCAGATTCACACTGGCAACAACGATATACCTCAATTTCTGTTCTCCGCCTGTCACAAAGGACGCGCCTTCAGGGATCTCTTGCGCTTCGGTGGTCAAATTGCGCACCGTAACTTCTCCGCGCGCTTTTTCCGTGCCTATCGTAATCGAACCTGTGCTGGTAAGCGTTTTTTGGCCGGATACGGATAAGGGCTCTTCCATCGCCGGTAATAGACCTGTGACACTCGAATGCGAGATTGCTGTGGATGCGCGGATGTCTACTGTAACCGACTGGGTTTCAGGTTCTGGGTACACAACTATGGTGGCTGATGGAATGAGGAAAATCAGCAATGCAAAAATCGCAAGAATAGACATGGATATCATCGATAACCGGATTATGGGGTGAGGAGACCTTGTCGTGGCTGCCATTGGCAGATCCTCGCGCATTCTGAGTACGCCCTCTTTCCCGCGGAAACGAGCCGCCAGGTTTACAGGTTCATCAACCAGTTGCCACTCGCCCTTTTGCGCCTCGGGGATTGACCCAAAAACGGTTATACCTAAACTCTCAGCGTATTCTCGGGTGATGTCGCTGCGGCTGACAAGCGCAAAGGCGGCACCGTTTTCTTGCGCCAGGCGTGATAAAAGGGTAAGTTCAACCCTATTTGGGAATGCCCGTTTTTGCCGGGGAATGACCAGCAGTATCCTTTCTGCCCTGGACCCGATGATTTTATCGCGGATTGAAGCGACATTATCATAGGCTTCTACTTGCAGGATTACCGTTTTCATAAGGTTTACAGAATTATACTGTAGGGATGACTGTAAATTTTCTTGTCCGTGTACCACAATTCACAGCGACAGAGACTATAATAGAAATTGAAAAATGAGGTATTGATGAAAAAACTTGCATTTGTCATTGGTTTATTGTTATTCGTACTCACCGCGTGCAATTTTCCTCTGATAAAAACTCCAAATGACCAGGAAATGGTCGCCACCAGGGTAGCGGCAACATTATTCGCGGCGCAAACAGCCGTGATACCCACTAACCCGCCGCTTCCGACCGACGAAACAGGAATGTCAACTGAGACCCCCACCCTCACCCCGTTACCCACAGACACTGCTACGCCGACAGCAACCATCACCGCTCCTGCGAATGACCCCGTGTTGACCCTGGGTACACCTGGATTTTCAGATACCTTTTCTAATGGGGTCTCATTTGGTCTGGCGACTCCCTACCAGGATGACGGCATGCTCATCAAGGTTGAAAACGGCTCCATGGTGTTTAAGAGCCTCGCTATCAACGCGGGTAAAAGATGGCGGCTGACTTCCAGAAATCCGAAAAACCTGTATCTGGAGGGTAGCTTCCGCACATCTTCCTGCAGCGGAACCGACCAGTATGGTCTGGTATTCCGCGCGCCAACTTACAGTGATGGTATCGGTTACTATTTTGGCGTGTCCTGCAATGGTCAATATTATTTCTTACGTTGGGATAACTCGGGTTCCAATACCCTGTTGAATTGGACGCCGGAATCAAGGATCAACGCGGGTAGTAACCAGGTAAATCACCTTGGAGTGATGGCAAATGAAGACACTTTCCGCCTCTACATCAACGGCTCACTGGTGAAGGAACTTACAGATAAAGGTATCACTGAGAAAGGTTACATCGGTGCCTTTGCATCAGCGTTCGAAGACCCTAACTTCACCGTGCTCCTGGATGAGATCTCTCTTTGGACTCTTCAATAGTTAAAGGACATCTCCATTGACAATACTGACTGACCATCAGAAGCACGTGCGCGAAATTGCGCGGCAGAAACTGACCCTCAAACCCGTCTACCTGGACACAGAAACAACAGGCATTACCAAAGGTGATGAGATCATCGAGGTTTCCGTTATCGACCACGACGGCACCGAACTTTTCTCAAAAATGGTCAAACCAACCATCCCCATTCCAGTGGAAGCGGAAAAGATTCATGGGATTTCCAACCGAAAAGTAATGGATGCTCACCCCTGGCCAATCCTCTGGCCGCAGCTCAGGTCAATTTTATACGGAAGAACAATCGCTGCTTACAATTCATCCTTTGATGCCAGGATGATGGAACAAACCCATCTGCGATACCGATTACCCTGGCGTGAAAGGCTGGATTTCCTGGATGTGATGCAGTTGTTCTCAGATTTTCGTGGGGAATGGGACCCGTTCCGTAAATCTTACCGTTACTTTAAACTCGCTGAGGCCGGCGCTTTCTTTCAAATTGCCTTGCCCAATGCCCACCGGTCTTCCGCCGATGCCCTGCTCACCAGGGCTGTATTGCACGCCATTGCCGGGATGCCGTATTGAGTCCATTTCAGCCAGGATTTCCTGCTAATCACATGCTCACGGAGAATCAATCCGCGGTGGTTACTGCCCCTATTACGGGCAGTCGGCTTTTAACGGGTAAAGCCGGAACCGGCAAGTCTACTGCGGGTGTGCTGCGCATGCGGTACTTAGTAGAAAATGGCATCGATGGCGATAGCATCCTGGTGCTCGTGCCACAACGGCGTCTTGCAGCTGAATATTACAGACTCATCCACGCGCCAGATTTCCCGGCAGGCAGCCAGCCGCAATTGCTCACATTTAACGGGTTGGCACAGCGCATAGTTTCTCTTTTCTGGCCGCTCATCGCCGCTGACGCGGGTTTTCGAGCCGCTGAATCCCCACACTTTCTCAACATGGAGAATGCCCAGTACTACCTGGCGGGTATTGTCGAGCCTTTGCTGGAACAGGGTTATTTTGAAAGCCTCACCATTGACCCAAACCGGCTATACAGTCAGATACTGGATAATCTCAACAAATCCGCCGTGGTGGGTTTCCCCCCAGCTGAGATTGCCAATCGCCTTTCATCCGCCTGGGCGGGGAAAACCTCAAAAAACAATATCTACGAGCAGGCGCAGGAATGCGCGTTAATGTTCCGGCAGTTCTGCCTTGCGAAAAACTTTCTGGATTTTTCACTTCAATTGTCCATTTTTTGTGAAAAATTATGGCCTTCGCTGCTCTGCAAGCAGCATCTCTACAGCACCTTTCGACATCTCATATACGACAATATTGAAGAAGACTTTCCCATCGCACATGATTTCGTGGCTGAATTGCTTCCCAACCTTGATTCTGCTCTTCTGATTCAGGATGAAGGCGGAGGCTATCGTTCCTTTTTAGGCGCGGACACTACCAGCGCTCAGCGTTTGGCTGAAAAATGCACCGGACAAATACGAATGACATCCTCGCTGGTTCAGACCAGTCCACTGCAAAGTCTCGAATCTGCGCTGCATGAAAGCATCCTTGAGCATCGCATAATTGCGACCGAATCCAAAGGAATGCAAAGTAGCTATACCATCCAGACATTCCGCTTTTATCCTGAAGTGCTCGATTGGGTCACAGGTGAAATTGAGACGCTTTTAAAACAGGATTCAATAAACCCCGGCGAAATCGCCATTCTCACACCGTATCTCAGCGATGCCTTACGTTTTTCTTTTGCCAACCGCTTGTCAAACGCGGGTATCCCTTTCACGACCTACCGTCCTTCACGCAGTTTACACGATGAACCCGCAGTTCAGGCGGTTCTCACGCTGGCCGAAATGGCACATCCTTCATGGCAGCGTAAACCCTCAATGCAGCAGGCGAGGTCAGCTTTTACCATGGTGATTGCTGATTGTGATTTTGTACGCGCTGACCTGCTTTCTCGCACCCTTTTCAAGGCTGGAAACGCAGGGTTTCAGTTATTATCCTACCAGGGGCTCCAGATCGATATGCAATCGCGCATCTCCTTTCGTGTTGGCGAATATTACGAGCGGCTGCATACCTGGCTCCAGGAGAATCTTGAACAAGGAAGGAATGAACTTGATCTATGGATTAGTCGTCTTTTTGGGGAATGTCTTTCTCAACCCGGTTTTGGTTTTCACAATGATTATGATGCCGCGACGGCCATCAGCCGTCTGATCGAATCCTGCCGGGAATTCAGAAAGATTTATCAACCGGGTGATAAAACAAAATTATCGGGGTCGGGCGAGGAATTCACCCGGGTGCTGCAAAAGGGGTTGCTCTCTTCTCAAGCTTACCCGCCTTCCCTGGCGCTGAATGACGCAGATGTGGTTTTCCTGTCTCCTGCTTACTCTTTCTTGATGCGCAACCGGCCGGTGAAGTACCAGTTCTGGGTCGACATCGGCTCTAACGGCTGGTGGTCCAGGCTGGAGCAGCCCCTGACGCAACCCTACGTTCTCAATCGCAACTGGCCTGTCGGTGAAAAATGGACTGATGAAAATGAGTATATCAATAATCAATTGACACTTGCCCGCATTGTTATGGGGTTAGTCAGGCGCTGCAGTGACCATATTTTTATGTGCAGCGTCAACTATAATGAGCATGGCCTTGAAGAACGTGGTCAACTGTTGCAGGCACTGCAAACTGTTCTGCGCTCATGCGTGCGCCTGAGGGATGGGTCGGATGTTTAAGCCGCGTTTGAACCAGACCCGCATCCTGCAATACAAGCACGGAAAAATGGGGATCTCGGCAGTTCCCGGCAGCGGGAAGACGCACACATTATCCTATCTCGCCGCCCAGTTGATTCTCAACGGGGATTTACAAAACGACCAGGAAATCCTCATCGTAACACTGGTCAACTCGGCAGTGGATAATTTTCTCAATCGAATTGGTGGTTTTGTTCGTGAGGCTCATTTATTGGAAAATGTCAGTTACCGTGTCAGGACGCTGCACGGTCTGGCGCACGATATCATCCAGGAGAGACCCGACCTTGCCGGTGTGACCAACCAGTTTTCAATTATTGACGATGTTGAATCCGAGCGTATGATCGAGCAAATATCCATTGCTTATATCGGATTACACCCTGAGATCGCTACTCATCTACTTAAACCAGATACAGACCCCGCCGCAGCTGGCCGCAAGCATAATGGTTTTCCAAACCTGGTTTCAGTGCTGAATCAGAACTTCATCAGCCAGGCGAAAGACCTGCAGGCGGAGCCTGAGGATATTCGTCACCGCATACAGCAGTATGATTGTTCCAATCCTATGCTTGAAATGGGGGTTGAGGTTTACCAGCAGTACCAGCGCGGTTTGCGATACCGTAGCGCGCTCGATTTCTCAGACCTCATCCGCCTGGCGTACACCGCGCTTCAGAATGATGATGATTTTCTAAAGCGCCTGCGCCAGCGTTGGCCCTTCATCCTGGAAGACGAGGCGCAGGATTCCTCCAACCTGCAGGAAAAGATGCTGCGTCTGCTCGTTGGGACTGAAGGCAACTGGGTGCGTGTGGGTGATCCCAACCAGGCGATCTACGAAACCTTCACTACCGCGGATCCAAAATTCTTAAAAGCGTTCCTTAAAGAAAAGGATGTTATGGAAATGACTCTGCCGCATTCCGGCAGGTCAAATCATAGCATCATCACGTTGGCCAATTCTCTCATCCAGTGGACAAGAGAATCGCATCCTCTTCCCGCGCTGCGTTCCGCGCTCGATTACCCCCTTATCGAACCCACTCCTCCCGATGACCCCCAACCGAACCCACCCGATCAACCAAACGCTGTTTATATCAGAAAAATGAAAACATCCCCGGAAGAGGAAATAAAACGGGTGGTTGAGAATATTCTGAATTGGTTGCCAGGCAACCAGGATAAAACTATAGCCGTGCTCACTCCCATCGGCTGGTATGGAGAGAAAGTAGCTGAAGCGCTGCACAACGCCGGTATCCCCTTGGTTGAATTATTAAAAAGCAGCCAATCCACACGCCGCGTTGCCGCACTCATTGAAAAGATACTGCTTTCACTGGATGATCCAGGCAACAGCAACAAGCTGGTCCAAGCCCTCCAGTTGGCATGGACCAAGGAGAGTTCGGACGAAGAAGGAATCAAAGGGGTTAAATCTCTGCTCTCGTCCATAAAGAAACACGCGCGCCTTGAGGAATTGTTCTACCCGCAGCCTGGTAAGACTTGGAAGGCGGGGTTTGAAGCAGTCACCGCTTCAGAAACTCTCCTTGCCGAACTTGAGGAATTGCGCGTAAGGTTCATACGATGGCAGAACGCTTCGTTCCTACCCATCGACCAATTGGTACTTAGCATCTCCAATGACCTTTTCTCAGAACCTTCTGATCTCGCGTTAGCACACAAATTCGCGCTGCTGCTTGAATTCAGCGCTCAATTGCACCCTGAATATGGGCTTAAAGATTATGCTGTAGAACTCGCGGAAATATCAGGGAACTTTCGCAAATTCAACGGTTTCAGCGACGAGGAACTGCGTTTTGACCCCGACGCACACAAGGGAAAAGTGTTTATCTCAACATACCATAAAGCCAAAGGGCTGGAATGGGACCGGGTTTACCTGATGTCAGTCAATAATTATGATTTTCCTTCAGCCCAACCCCATGATACCTACATTGGTGAAAAATGGTTTATCCGCGAGAATTACAACCCGCAAGCGGAGTTGCTTGACCGTCTCACGGGTTTAATGACCGAGGATGAAGCTATGATATTCGCTCCTGAAGGCAAAGCCACCGAAAACGCGCGCGTTGATTACGCCGCTGAACGGTTGCGCCTGCTCTTTGTAGGTATTACTCGAGCCCGCCGATCACTGGTAATCACCTGGAACACGGGAAGCAGTAAGGATAAGACAATGGCACTTCCGCTGGAAGCGCTTAACGCCATCTGGAAAGGTAAAGATGAAGCTACCTGATAATTTCTCATTCTCTCAATATAACCTGCAGGATTATGTGGACTGCAAGTTCCGCTTCCTATTGAGACACATCAACTTGTTGGAGTGGCCTGCGATTGAAAGCGAGCCCATGATGTTACAAGAAACGCGCGTGGAGTTGGGTCAGCAATTTCACCGCCTGGTGCAGCAGTATTTTGTCGGGTTGAACCCGCAAGACCTTTCCCAATCCATACAAATCCCTGAACTCGCTGACTGGTGGAATGCCTTTCTTTCTCTCCGATTCAATGAGCAACCGGGAGTAAAGCGTGCTGAAAAGCTGTTGTCTATATCCTTGCATGGTCAGCGCCTGTTGGCGAAATATGACCTCCTGCTCCAGGATTCTGCGCATGCTTTTACCATTTACGATTGGAAAACCAGCAATCATCAGCCATCCGCGCAACAACTTCGAAAGCGTCTGCAGAGCCGTATTTATCCATTGGTATTATGGTTTATCTTGCTATCCAGTTCGAATCCCTCCATCACCTCACCCGAGATTGAAATGACCTACTGGTTTCCAACCTTCCCGGAGACACCCCGCAGGTTTGAGTACACGCAAGCAGACTACGAGTTGGATATGGATTACCTTACCCGGTTAATTGATGAAATTTTGAACATGGAGGAAGAAGAATTTACGCGCACACCCGAACTGAAACGTTGCGCTTATTGCCGCTATCGTTCTCTGTGTGACCGGGGGATTTCCGCCGGTAAACTCGCGGCTGGTGAAGAAAATGATGCTACTGAGTCAGACTTCATTTTCGATTTTGACGCCCTCTAAAACCGCCATGTACCGTCCCCCACATATTGACCGCAATTGGATTACGCTGGGGCAGGTGAAAGTCCCCAGGTCTCTGACAGTGCTTGGAGATTATCCCGACATCGTATACCAGACGCTGGTGCGCCGGGGCTTTACAGACCTCCAGCAAGCCAGGCAATTCATTGATCCTGCCTGTTACCGCTCCACATCCGCTTACGAATTACCGGACATGGATAAGGCTGTGTCGCGCATCCTGCGCGCTGTCGATTCCGCTCAACGGATCGGTGTTTGGGGAGATTTCGATGTGGATGGACAGACCTCAACTGCCATTCTGGTGGCGGCTTTGAGAGAACTCGGTGCAGACCACACCTACCACATCCCGGTGCGAGGACCTGAGACGCATGGTATCAGCCTGGTAGCTCTGGAGAAGTTCCTGGCGCAGGGAGTGCAGGTGATTCTTACCTGCGATACAGGTGTTTCGGCATTTGATTCCATTACCTACGCGCAATCCCGCAGCGTCGATGTCGTTGTGAGCGACCATCACGTCTTACCCGAGATGCTCCCGCCAGCGTATGCGCTCGTGAATCCGCACCGTCTACCCACGGGTCACCCCTTAACCTCTCTACCTGGCGCCGGCACCGCCTTCAAGTTGGCTGAAGCTTTGTTGACCGAGAAACATTTGGCAGAAAGAGCACATCAATTACACGACCTTGCAGCCCTTGGGTGTGTGGCTGACCTGGCTTATCTCACCGGTGAGACTCGTTACCTGGTGCAATCAGGGTTAAATCTGCTGCGTAAAGCGCCGCGCCCGGCTCTGGCAGCGCTGTTACAGTCCGCCGCTGTTGATTTTTTTAGAATTGCTGAAGAACACATCTCCTTCACTCTTGCTCCGCGCCTCAACGCAGTCGGAAGACTGGGTGATGCCAATCCGCTGGTTAATTTTCTCCTTTCGGAAAACGCGATTGAAATCGCGGTGATGGTTAACCAGATAGAAGGTCTAAACACGCAGCGGAAATATTTATGCGACCAGGTATTCCAGGGAGCGCTGACCCAACTGGAACAAGACCGCACCTTGCTCGACCAGCCGTTGCTGATCCTTCACCACCAGGAATGGCCGGCCGGGATAGTGGGTATCGTTGCCAGCCGTTTGGTGGAGATCTTTCACCGCCCTGTCATCCTGCTGGTTACTCCCCCCGGTGAAGCCATTCGCGGCTCCGCGCGCTCAATTGAAGGCCTGGATATCACTGCCGCGCTCACAAAAAACAAGGAATTTCTTCTTTCCTATGGCGGTCACCCATTGGCAGCCGGGTTGTCCCTGCAACCTGATTCTCTTGAGGACTTCAAGCGGAGAATGTACAGAACGATCGGCGAAATGTCCTCTAACCTTAATGTCAGCGCTGACCTGGTAATTGATGCTTTTATACCCCCGTCTATAATAAACTTGGAGTATGCCCGTTCGCTGGATGTTCTCTCACCTTTTGGACCTGGAAACCCCGCCTTATGCTTCGCGGCTGAAAAGATGCGTGTCGTGAACAGCAGCGTTGTCGGTAAAATGAATGAACATTTATTGCTCGACCTGGAAGACCTCAATGGTGAAACATCGCGGTTCATCTGGTGGAATGGCGCGGATTTGCCCTTACCCGAAGGCAATTTTGACCTCGCTTATACCATTCATGCCAATAATTTCCGGGGGGTTGAACAGGTGCAATTTGAGTGGATCGATTACAGACAGGCTCATCAAGATAACGCGGTTGAAATCCATCAAAACACAAGAAAAATCGCAAGTATTGATTACCGGGCTTCCAAGACGCCGACCGAAGAACTCGCCAGGTGTGCTGCATCACAGGAGCTCTCTATATGGAAAGAAGGCTCGTACAGCCTGGCCATAACCGGCTCTGACAGACTGGCAATTCAACCCAGCGAATCGCTGGCAATCTGGTCGATGCCCCCGGATATCCATGTGTTACAACAGATTATTCAGTTAGCGCGTCCCCGCCTGGTTTACTGGTTTCTAATCTCACCAGTTGAACACCAGGTTCCCGGTTTTCTGCGAACCATTGGCAAATTGGTCAAAGATGGACTTCGCAGGCAACAACAGTATTTTGACCTGACAAACATGGCCATTCAAACAGCAACCACACCTGAACTCGCCGCGCTCGGTCTGCAATGGATGGCGAGTTCCGGACATTTCTGTATCATTGAAAAATCACCCTCAAGCTACCGTCTGGTATCGGGTGGAATAGTTGATGACAGGCAGCGTGCGCGGCTCCAGGTGGAACTGAAGCGCTCTTTTGACGAACTGCAGTCTTTTTCGAGTTACCTCATGCGGGTTGATCTCGATAGGCTTTTGGAAGACCTTGCTTAATTCAAGATTTTCATTGTTATAATGCCTGCTAAGATGAGTAAAAAGTTCTCTCGCAGGGATTTTCTCAAACTGAGCGCGCTGGGATTGACCAGCCTGGCGTTCAGACCCGCCTATGACCACGGTGAACTGGCGGATTCAGAAAACATTGCCAGGGTCGCGATAGACGCAACCGAATCCGTCAGTGTCTACAGCCAGCCTGATGATGAAAGTACCATCAAATTTCAGCGCTTTCGCGATGAGATAGTGAACATTTACTACGAGGTCATATCAGATAAGAGCCCTGAGTACAACCCCTTGTGGTACCGCGTATGGGGTGGTTATATCCACTGCGCGCACATGCAGCGCGTAAAAGTCCAGCTCAACCCGGTCCCTGAAAAATTAAAGGAAGGCATCCATCTCGCCGAGGTCACGGTTCCCTACGCGCAAAGTTATCTGCAGCGCAAACCTGGTGAATGGACACCAGTTTATCGTTTATACTACGGCAGCACGCACTGGGTATCTGAAATTGTTGAAGGACCAGATGAAAAACCCTGGTACCGCATCAAGGATGAGCTCATCGGATATGAGAATCTGAATTACTATATACCGGCTCAGCAGGCACGGCTTATCCCGTCGGAAGAAACCTCGCCCATTTCACCGGATGTGCACCCGGATAAAAAATATATCGAGGTTTCGCTGGCCGATCAGGAACTGACCGCCTTCGAAGAAGGCAGGGTTGTGTTAAAAACCAGGATTTCTTCCGGACTGGACTACAGCCCTCCTGGCGAAATTCCCTGGAAAACTCCAACTGGTCGATTCAACATTCAAACCAAGATGCCCTCCAAACACATGGGAGGGGCGGAGTTGACGGACGATCTGACAGCCTACGTCCTGCCCGGTGTTCCCTGGGCTTCATTTTTCGAACCTGAAAATGGCGTTGCCTTTCACGGCACTTACTGGCACCAGAACTTCGGCATCCCCATGAGCCATGGCTGTATCAATATGAAGACCGAAGAAGCGCGCTGGTTGTACCGCTGGGTTACACCGGCAAGCGATATGAGCAAAATGACCACGATCGGCTACGGCACACAGGTGCACGTTTACTGAGACAATAGATGCTCGTACCCTTTGGGCACCTTATTGGAAATGAAAGCCGAAAACACCCGGTTACCAATCAATCTCCCTCTACGCGTCAAACGCAAGCGGTCGTTACCTCCACCATACTCGATTAACCCTTCACGAGCCAATTTTTCCAGTTGATGAGGAAAAACTTCATGCAATTCGACGCCGTAACGCCTCGCAAATCCGGGTAAACATATCCCCTCATCGGTCATGCGTAATGACACCATCAGGTTTTCCTGCATCATTTCCCAGCGGTTCAAAGTAATCGTGGATTGGCATGCAGGACTAGCCGGGAAAGACACCTCCCTGTTCAAATTCATAGCGGTAATATAATCCACCACCGGGTGGAAGTTCTCAGTCCGGATATGTTCCCAAAAACCATGCGCGCCCGCGCCAAATCCAAGATAGGGAAGATATCGCCAGTACTGCAGGTTATGACGACAGCGGGCATCTCCGTTTTTGGCCCAGTTGGAAATTTCATACTGAATGTATCCCGCCTGCGCCAGTTCATCAGCCGCCATTTCATACATATCTGCGGCAAGATCCTCATCTATTTCGGTCAGTAAGCCCCTGTCGTGGTAAGTCTTCAGCCTGGTGCCTTCTTCGATGGCCAGGGAATACAACGAGAAATGCGTGACCTCTAAACCGAGTGCAAGCTGCAGGGTACGTTGCCAGCTCTCCATGGTTTGACCCGGGATACCAAAGATAAGGTCGAGGTTAATATTCTTAAAACCTGCGCGCCTGCATCCATCCACACTGGCAAGTAGCGTTTGATTACTGTGCGCCCGGTCAAGTACCTTTAAATCTAACCTTGAAGCCGATTGCATGCCAATACTGATGCGGTTAAACCCCGCCTGCCGGTAACTCGTCAGCTTTTCCATCGATAAGGTATCAGGATTGGCTTCCAGCGAAATTTCGGCATCTTGAGAAATATTGGCAAGCTTGCTCAATGTCGCAAATAGAAGCGCGTAATCCGAACCATCCAACAGCGACGGGGTGCCGCCGCCAAAATAGATGGTGGTCACATTCAATTGATAAGGGGCATTGTTGAGAACCTTTTCCAACTCGAGATTCAGCGCCTTGACGTAATCAGGAATGCGATTTTCCATACCGGCATATGTGTTAAAATCACAATAACCGCACCTGCGGCGACAAAATGGGATGTGAAAATAAAGGCTGATTTCCATAAATTTCAGGTTAGAATAACACAATCTTTAATCGATGCAAAGGAAGCGATCCGGAATCGAATTTTTCGATTACGATCCATGACGAGACAATAAATATGACACCAGAAAATGTATCTTCGACACCAAAAACTTGTCCGACCTGCGGCACCAGGTTGAGCGAAAATGCCACTCGCTGCCTGGTTTGCGGGCGTACCTTCACACCTGCCACAACCAGAAAGGTCGAAACCAGCCCTGTTCAAAACCCAAAACTACCTGAGTTAAAGGTCAGTCTACCGGCCGCCATCGGCCTTATTGTACTGATATTGGGTCTTGGCGCTGCTTTGATTTTCGTTATCTTGCAATCCACTGGCCGCGTCACCACACCCACCGTCACCCCCACCGTCACGAATACCCCCACACTTACGCTCACCCCCACTGCCACACTTGAACCAACCTTAGGTCCAACCGCCACCCCGGTTCCGCCCCGCGAGTACGTGATAAAAGAGGGTGACCTTTGCAGTTCGATCGCTTTATCCTACAGCGTATCGATTCAAAGCATCGCTGACCTGAACGGATTACCGCCTGACTGCGGTGTGCTTTACCCGAACACTACCTTGAAAATCCCCTGGCCGACCCCCACGCCTACCGCGTTACCGACTTCAACTCTTAGCGCGTCTGAAGCCACACAACAGGCCTGCGGTACAGTTCCCTACCAGGTAACGGAAAACGATACGTTAAGCTCAATTTCTGCCAATTACAATATCAGTGTCGAATCCATCAAGACCTTCAATGGTCTTACTTCTGATAATGTCTGGGTCGGCATGAACCTGAGCTTACCGCTTTGCGAACGCCTGCCAACCCAGGGTCCCACGCCCACCGCCACTCTGCTGCCACCCTACACAGCCCCCAGCCTGCTGCTGCCTGAAGATGGCGCAGTTTTTGCCAATGTCAACGAAACCATCGCTTTGCAATGGTCGTCTGTCGGCACGCTGTTGGAAGGCGAAGCATACGCGGTGACGATTGAGGATGTAACTTCCGGTGGCGCCAATAGACTAACCGCCTATACCACTGAAACAAAACTAACCGTTCCCACCTCACTGCGCCCGCTGGATAACACTTTCCATATTTTCCGCTGGTCTGTGGTGGCTGTTCGCCAAACCGGCACCACCGCTGACGGACAGGCTGAATACACCGCTCATGGAACCGTGAGCCCGTTCCGGGTGTTCGGTTGGGCCGGTACTGCCAGCGCAGTGACGCCAACCCCATAATAAAAAACCTCCCCCCTGACCATTTTCAGAGTGGAGGTTTTTTCCCTTAATCAAGGCTTTCAAGATACCTGCCGGCGGAAATCGCCGCTGACGCCCCCATCCCAGCCGAGATGACCACCTGCTTGAATTCAGCATCCGCGGCTTCGCCACTGGCGAACACCCCTTTCACACTGGTTCTCATTTTCTCATCTACTTTTATGTACCCTTTTTCGTCTAATACCAGTTGACCTTTGTAAATGTCGTTATTGGGAGTATGACCGATAAAAATAAATACACCATCTGCAAGAATCTCTGATTGCGCGCCGCTTTTCACATGCTGTATGGTCACTGAGGTGACCTTATCAGACCCATTGATTTTCTTAACAACCGATTCCATGAGATATTCGATTTTAGGGTTTTCACGCACGCGCGTTTGCAGAATCGCTCCTGCGCGGAAAGCATTTCTGCGGTGAATAATAATTACTTTAGCGGCGAATTTGGTTAAGAAGATGGCTTCTTCCAGCGCGCTATCTCCGCCTCCCACCACAACTACATTCTTTTGCTTAAAGAACCAGCCATCACATGTCGCGCAATAGGAGACTCCCTTCCCGGTCAATTCCTTTTCTCCGGGGACATTGAGATGCACAGGGTCAGCACCTGTGGCAATAATCACCGCTTCTGTTAGATATTCCCGATGGTAAGTTTTTATGCAAAATGGGGTTTGTGCAAAGTTGACTTCTGTAACGATATCAAACTCGAACCTGGCGCCAAAACGTTCCGCCTGTTGCTTAAAAAGATCACCCAGTTCAGCACCACCGATTCCTTTAGGAAAACCCGGGTAGTTCTCGATTTGATGGGTTAACGCAGCCTGACCTCCCAGCTGCATGCCGGTAATCACCAGGGGAGCCAATTCCGCGCGGGCCGCGTAGAGCGCAGCGGATAAGCCTGCCGGTCCTGCTCCCAGGATGACCACTGATTCAATCTTGCGCTCTTCATCCATGTTTTCCATCAATTAGTAACCGCCTTATCCGTGATATTCAAAGCCTGATCGATGAGGCTCATCCCTTCTGCCAGTTGCGCTTGGGTTATGATTAGCGGAGGGATGAGCAGGATGATATTCCAATGGGTGGACAGGTAAACACCATTATCCAGCAGAAACTGGTGCAGCGCGCTCATTTCAAGGCTGGAACCACCGAATGGCGCGGCTGGTTCTTTAGTATGCCTGTTTTTTACCACTTCAATTGCTGCGAACAATCCAATAGACCGCACATCACCGACAGAGCGATGTTTTTCTTTCAAATCCTGGAGCATGCCTTTCAAGATTTCACCGCTTTCTCTGGCTTTCTCCACCAGTTTATCCTGTTGCATTACATCTATGACCGCGATGGCAGCCGCCAGAGATATTGGATGCCCGTTGTATGTCAAACCCCCTTCGTAAACTTTTTCGTTAAAAGTCGCGGCAATTTCAGGTTTCATGGCCACCAGCCCCAGCGGGGCATAGCCTGAAGTCAAACCTTTCGCCATTGTCATGATATCTGGCACGACATCCCAGTGATTTACGGCAAACCATTCACCCGTTCTGCCGAATCCGCTCATCACTTCATCTGCGATCATCAGAATATTGTTGCGGTTGCAGATTTCACGAACCCCCTTGATGTAACCTTCCGGCGGCACAATGATGCCGTTTGTTCCGGTGACACTTTCAAGCATAATGGCAGCGATGGTATGCGCGCCTTCGTATTGCACAATTTCCTCGAGATGGTTCAGGTAGTCACGTGCAAACGCTTCCTCACTAATTTCGACCTGATTTTGATGAAAGGTTGATCGATAGCGATAAGGGTCAAGGAAATGCACCACTCCCGGCATCACCGCCGGTTCCCAGGCTGTTCGCCGGGGATCACCTGTTAAAGCTACCGCCCCGTATGACGCTCCGTGGTAGGAGCGGTATCGGGTGAGAATCTTGTGCTTGCCTGTGTAGGCGCGCGCCAGTTTTATGGCGTTCTCGTTGGCATCCGCTCCGCCCAGTGTGTATAAGTACTTGGTTAAACCTTCAGGTAAAATCTCAGCCAGTTTCTTGCCCAACAATGCCCGCGGTTTGGTGGCAAAATGCGGTCCTGCAAAAGGCAATTCCTTCGCCTGGTCGATCATCGCGTTGATTACCCGTTCATCTCCGTGTCCAATATTCACGCACATCACCATCGAATTCAGGTCGAGGTATCTTTTGCCATTCACATCCCAGAAGTAAACTCCTTTTGCGGATTTGATAGGGATGGGATTGACCCTGGATTGCGCGGACCATGTCCAAAAGTTGTGCTCAAGAGAATAAGGCAGTATATCTGCTTCAGGTATATCGATCATCTGTCCCTCGATTGCTTATGATTTTTTTCACCCAACCCTTATCCTATCATAAATCATCCATCCTGGACTCCTGGAATCGGTCTCGTCATAGAGTTCATTATTTGTCACAATGTCATCGACTTACCACGAAAAGTTGAAAACGGCATCGCCTTGATCAATAAAGGTGAGTATTTTCAAGCGCATGAGATTCTCGAGTTTGCATGGAGAAATGAAGTGAAAATACAGCGACAGTTGTACCATGGGGACTGGTTCAGGTCAGCGTGCTACTGTATCACCTGGAGCGAGACCACAAAAGAGGAGTCGTTAAGCTCCTGACCATAGCGTTGACAAAATTCACACCATTTCTGGGTGATTCAACCAGGCTCAATGTTCTGCAGTTGGTATCCAACCTCAAGGACTTGTCAATACGGATTGAATCTGAGCAGGGGGAATCCGTGAGCTTTTTGACGAGCGGGTTCAGGTTGTCTTATCGCCAACCTGAATTATGATTATTTCTTAAGTCATTCCTCTACCAATATCACCCGCGCGGGCGCGCCATCTGAATTCGCCAGTTTTATCGGCAGGCAATAAAGCATATATTTTCCCGCATTAATTTTTGAAAGGTTCAGCCCTTCGATCACCACCATTCTTGCCTTCAACAACACCAGGTGGGTAGGCCGGCTCATCTTGTAGGGAGCGATTGATAGATAGTCGATTCCCACCAGTTTTACTCCCAGGTCCACCAGCGCCTGTGCACCGTCCTCGGTAATCCCCGCAAAACCAGTCTGGAAGGTGTCACTGCCTTCAATCCAGTAATTTGAATTCCGGGTTTTGAACAACACCCGCTCTGTACCCTTGACCAAACCCGCTTTGTCAATTTCGGACGCTGTAATCTGGTCAACTTTTTGCGGTATTTCCACCACGGTTACGCCGCCAACCAGCACCTCCAAATCCAGTTGGTCTACTGAATCAGCATCCGCCAGGAAATGGCGGGGGGCATCTACATGTGTGCCGGTGTGCACCGCGAAACCCATATAGGTCACGTTGGCATTCGCGCCTTCTTCAAGTTTCTCGATCCGATGCAGATTGATTTCTGGATCACCCGGCCATACTGCCATGCCCTCGCGGATTGTGAGTGTCACATCATTTATTTTCATTTTTCCTCTTCAAACTTGCAGTAAATATTTCTTCGAGTAATTCTGTTCTCTCATCCTTGCTCATAGGTGTCGGACGCGACCAATCCACCAGCATGGCGGTCAACAATTCGGTGCTGATGTATTCACCATCATAAATGATATGACGGTCAATGAATTCGCGCCGGTTCCATTCCACCATCTGGTCAAACAGGAAATTCCCTAATCCATAATGGATAAGGTTATCACCCACAAATTCAAAACCCATAGGGCTGTGCGCCTGTGAACCCTGTACAATATCCGCTCCAGCTTTAGCCGCTTGTTGGAAATCTTGGCTGATTTTTTCAAAGTACATCAGGTTTTCTTCTTCTTCATGCTGGTAGGTGGTTATAACCACATACCCCTTTTGTTTCAGGTCTTGGATCTCGCGGGTCAGATACTCGAAGTCGCACTCTGCTGCTCCAGCCTGGTGCTCTTTGGCAAATACTGTCGCGGGACCTACCGCGTTGCATCCAATGAAAGCTACTTTATTACCATTGCTCTCAATGAGAATAGGGCTGCGTGCTTCTTCAACTGTGTTGCCGGCGGCGTACACATGCCAGCCCCTATTTTCATAAGCCTTGAGGGTATATTCCAGGTTTTCCGCTCCGTAATCGTTGATGTGATTTCCTGTGAGCTCGATTACATTGATGCCCAGGAGCTCCAGCACTTCAATCATTTCAGGCGGTGTGCAAAATACGAGACTTGAGGAAAATTCATCCGGTACCGGGCAACCTTCTACAAGGGGTGATTCATTGCTCACGTGCTTCAAATCCGCGTTCACGAACCAATCTTCCACCGCTGCGATGGGATAGTCCATGCCCTTAATACTAATCTTATACGCCAACACTCGCGTGATGGCGGTAGTTCCGGTCATCATGAGCACGGTCATTTTCGATTCGTCCCGGTTGGTCACGGGGAGCGCGTTTGAAAAATGTTTGACAACTGCACTGGTCAATGCCTGATCGGTCAGGTACGATTGCAGGCATATGTGGATGGTCAGCGGGTATTGATCTTCCGCCAGCGGTTTGTCCAGTGGGCTCAATCCATCGAGCCTGAGTACTTTCCAGCGGGGGGATAATGCTTCGAACGGGAGGATTGCCAGCACCTCCGGATTCCCTCCGCAAAAAGCCAGAAGCCCTTCAGGGGAAAGTACTTGCACGCTACTTCCTGGCTTTCCCCACACCGCGCTTAATACTCGTACCGTCTCTCTCGAGACCGCGATTGATTGATACTGACCTTCGACTTCTTTCCCCGACCATAAGGCTTTCAGGTCATTGGAGCTAATCTCATCGCGGACGGTGAAAAAGGGCACAACCACCGCGTAAACTCGGGTGCTAACAAAAGCCGGGGACTCTTCGGTTTTTCCAATTTGTGTAGTCAAGATAAGATTGGCTTGTTCTTTATTCTCTGTCACGGTTATGTCCGAAAAATCGCTGATCTTACTCAGCCAGTCTTCTGGTACGCCTTCTGAGATGAACAATGCCGGATCTTCTATGATTGGTGCTGTCTGCGTGAGGGTAGGTTGTGGCGCGGTTGGCGTGGGCGATGTTTCCATTCCCGGGGTGGAGATCCCTGAACAGGAAACACTAAAAAAGAATAATGAGAGGGTTAGCGTAATTATCAGGCGTTCAGCGATGCGCAAGTTCACTTCTCCGGGTTGATGACTTCCCGAATTATAAGTCAGTCCTGGTTTTCGTGTAAAACGGACCAAGCTGATAGTTCCTGATAGGTTGTGCGGGTATAATCTCAATAGAAATTCTCACGAGGGAGAGATGAGACAGGTCGCAGTTATTGGAATTGGACAGACAAAAATCGATGAACATTGGGATAAATCACTGCGCGAACTGGCAGGTGAGGCTGCTCTGGAAGCCATAAAGGATTCCGGGCTGGACCGGGTGCAGGCCGTGTACGTCGGTAACATGATGTCTGGCTCAGCCAACCATCAACAGCACCTGGGGGCGTATTTGGCTGATTGGATTGGTATGCGCGGCGCGGAAGCCATCCGCACCGAAGCCGCTTGCAGCTCTGGCGCTGCCAGTTTTCGTACCGCGGTGATGGCCGTTGCTTCAGGCATGGTGGACTCAGCGCTCGCGGTCGGTGTTGAAAAGATGACCGATTCGCCCCTAAACGAAATTACTGCCGCCCTCGCCACGGCTGCGGATGCAGAATGGGAAGCGGGCAACGGGCTTTCGTTTGTGGCTTTGAACGCGCTCCTGATGAAGCGGTATATGTACGAGTATGGCTGGGAAAAGGAACACTTCGCGCCTTTTGCTGTCAATGCCCATAAAAACGCCATGCATAACCCCTATGCCCGTTTTCACGAACCGGTGACGGTTGAAGGTTACCTGAAAGCACCCATGATCACCGATCCCATCAACCTGATGGATGCTTCTCCTACAGGTGACGGTGCCGCTGCGGCTGTGGTCGTTCCATTGGAAAAAATAGGTCAAGGCAACGGGCAAAAGACCATCAGGGTGGTCGCTTCTTCATCAGCAACGGATACCCTGGCTGTCCATCATCGAAAAGATGCCCTATTCCTTAAAGCCGCGTACAAAGCGGCAACAAAGGCTTACGCTCAATCTTCCCTCACACCACAGGATATCGACCTGTTTGAACTCCACGATGCGTTCTCCATTATGGCAACTTTATCCCTTGAAGCGAATGGTTTCGCGGAAAGGGGTAAAGGCCCCCAACTGGCTCTGGATGGTGAGATTAACATAAACGGCAGGATTCCCATCGCCACGCGTGGTGGTTTGAAAGCCCGCGGTCATCCGGTTGGCGCGACCGGCATGTACCAGATCGTAGAAGTGGTGGCACAATTGCGCGGTGAAGCAGCCGGAACCCAGGTGGAAAACGCCAGGATTGGGATGACACAAAATATCGGCGGCAGCGGTTCGAATATCATTACACATATATTCTCTACAAAAAATTAGTATTAATCTTTGATGTAATACCTCAAAGGAAAATGTTACTTTAGTAGAAACGTTGCCTCAAATAAAAATGTTACCGAACGATTTTGCATAAAAGAGTTTGTATTCTCGCTGGGTTGAAAACCCACCAAAAATGTTATGCCTTATCAACAACTGGAGCAGGTGTTGGCGGGTACCCGCGGGATAAAGAACCTTCTTTTCTCCGTTCTTTTTTGTGCTCTGACTCTTGAAAAGGTTCTTTGTAACCTTTTCAAGGGTTTTTTCAGGTTTGATCCAGGATTTCTACGCTAAGTTATTGATTCAGTTCCTTTCATGAATCCTGATATGATTGGACCTGTATACATGATGGATTCCATCTCCATTTCCACACTGATTGAATACCAGGCGCTGACTTTTCGCTTCGCACCGGGTTCTCACCTCGCTACTCCTGAACAGGCTGTAGGATTTGTGAAAGAACGCGGTTTCATCTTCTTCTGGCCAGTGAAAGGTTTCGCTTTTCCCAGCCTTTGGGGAGCGGTAGCAGGCAATAAAGCTGTTGCCGATAAACACGATGACCCCGGGCACATCTCATGGAACTGGAAGGACATGCTGATCGATAAAAAAGTCTGGTATTACGCCAGGGTGCTCCGGCATAAGAACACGCTTATCTCGATGGACACGGTAAAATACTTCTACGCCCTTTCCCCTAATTATGGTGAACCCGAACTGGACCTCATTGACCAGTACAACCAGGGAGCCTTACCATTGGAAGCGAAATTAATCTTCGAGGCGCTGAACAAAAACGGCCCTCTGGATACAATTTCGCTTCGTAAAGAAGCCCGCCTGGCAGGCGCCAATTCACAATCCCCCTTCAACCGCGCTCTGGATATCCTTCAAGCGCAGCTGCGCGTTCTCCCGGTGGCGATCAGTGAAGCCGGCGCCTGGAAGTACGCTTTCGTTTATGACCTGACGCATCGTTACTACCCGCACCTCCCTGAAAGTGCGCGCTATATCACAGAAAACCAGGCGATGGACCATATTCTGCGCTTGTTTTTCAAATCACTCGGAGCCGCCAGTCTGCGCCAGGTGACCAACACATTCAGGTGGGATACGGGGTTGACTTTAAAGTCGATTGAGCGGTTGGTTAATTCAGGATTCATAATAAATGATGTAAAGCTTGAAGGCAGGACTGAGAATCATTATTGCCTCTTCGAATTATTAAAGACATGAATGTAATGGCAGGCGTGACGCGTTATTCAGTCTGTGTATATAATTCAGGCATCCCTATTGATAAGAGATTGGAGCGCAAGCATGGAATTTCATATCTCCAGACGAGCCCGGGAAAAATACGCATTCGATGACACGCTCTTCAGCTATGACGGCAATGTTATTTTTGCTAACTTCCACGCCGCCCGCAAGTTTGTGCATAAGCTAAATTCCAAACGAGACCTGGCAACATTCCCTGAGCACGCCGCCAAGACCAGCCATGTGAATGCTATGGGCTTGATTGATGAGATATTCCACCACATCTTCAAGTTGTATAAAGAGCAAAAGAATCCACAGGTCATAAAACAAGCGCTCGCCTACCTCGAACAGCAATTGTCAGCCTCCGCTCTGGATGCTTTACTTGAATTGTTCGTACAGGAATTTCCTCCTTCAGCAGTTTATAAGAAACAGGTTGACGCCAAGGACTATCTGCAGGGCTTTACCGCTGGTACCGCTAACCGGGAACTACTGGTAGAAGAACTGGTGATGCTTTGGCTGGCGCTTGAAAACCCTGCGCTTGATCCTTACCGGGAGTTGTTTGCCGAAAATAGGTTCACCAACGACATTCGTTACATCCAGATTACTTCAGAAATTAATAAGTTTTTCTCTTTACAGCCATATTTTGGACCCGCGAATCTCCCTCTGACACAGATGTTGCGCAGCCCGGCAATCGAGGTGCCTGATTCCATCACCGGACAACTTGAGTACATCCGTGAACATTGGGCTGCTTTACTGGGTGATTACCTGTATCGCCTGCTTTCAAGCCTTGACCTGATCAAAGAAGAAAACAAGCTCGGTTTCAGTGGCCCCGGCATCATCCCCATCCCTGTCTATGACCGCGATGAATTCCTGCGCGCTGGCAGCTCCGCGGATATCGAGGCCTTCAGCATGGACCGTGAATGGATGCCGCGGCTGGTGCTGATCGCCAAAAACAGCTATGTCTGGCTTGACCAGTTGAGCAAGAAATTCCAACGGGAGATTCGCCACCTGGACCAGATCCCGCTTGAAGAACTCGAGACCTTATCCCGCTGGGGAATAACCGGTTTGTGGCTGATCGGTTTGTGGGAACGCAGCCCGGCTTCTGCGCGCATAAAACAATTATGTGGAAACCCCGAAGCCATCTCTTCGGCGTATTCGCTGCATTCATACCAGATTGCAGCTGACCTGGGCGGGGAGAATGCGTATGCGGTACTCAAGGAAAATGCCTCACGTTTTGGCATCCGCCTGGCCAGCGACATGGTTCCCAATCATATGGGCATTGATTCTGAATGGATGATATATCATCCCGACCGATTCCTTTCGCTGGATTATTGCCCGTATCCTTCCTACAGTTTCAATGGCGAGAATCTTTCTTCGAACCCTGATGTGCTCATACAGATTGAAGACCATTATTTTGACCGCACAGATGCCGCCGTGGTATTCAAGCGCCAGGATTTGCGTAACGGTCAGGTGAATTATGTTTATCACGGCAACGACGGAACCTCCATGCCGTGGAATGACACTGCCCAATTAAATTACCTCAACCCTGAAGTCCGTGAGGCGGTCATCCAGACCATCCTGGAGGTCGCCCGCAGGTTTCCCGTCATCCGTTTTGACGCGGCGATGACGCTGGCAAAAAAGCATTACCAGCGCCTGTGGTTCCCAACCCCCGGCTCCGGTGGTGCGATTCCTTCGCGCTCCGAACATAGTCTCAGCACGGATGAATTTAATCGCGCTTTCCCTGTGGAATTCTGGCGTGAAGTGGTGGACAGGGTGGCGGTAGAAGCCCCTGATACCCTGCTTCTCGCAGAAGCTTTCTGGCTCATGGAAGGATACTTCGTACGCACTCTGGGGATGCACCGGGTGTACAACAGCGCATTTATGAACATGCTGCGTAATGAAGACAACGCCGGCTACCGCAAACTTATCCGCAACACGCTGGAATTTGACCCCGAAATCCTCAAGCGTTACGTCAATTTCATGAACAACCCGGATGAACGCACCGCTGTCGAGCAATTCGGAAAAGGCGACAAGTATTTTGGCATCTGCATGCTCATGACCACCATGCCCGGGCTTCCCATGCTGGGTCACGGGCAGATCGAAGGTTTTTCGGAAAAATATGGCATGGAATTCAGGAAAGCCTACTGGGAAGAACAGGTGGATAATGACCTGATTTCAAGGCATGAACGGGAGATCTTCCCGCTGCTGCATCAACGCCGCTTATTTGCCGGGGTTGACCACTTTAACCTTTACGACTTTATCACGTCATATGGTAACGTGAATGAAAATGTCTATGCCTATACGAATTTCGAAGATGGCAAATCCGCACTGGTAGTTTTTAATAATAAGTTCGAAGACACTGAGGGCTGGATCAATTATTCCATTCCCCAGATCCGCCGCCTCGGGCAGGAAAAGAAACTCGAACAGGTTGCCATCGCCCAGGCTTTGCAACTGCCCGCTGACCGTAACGGCTGGTTAATCTATCGGGACCAGGTTACACAACTCCAATATCTGCGCCCCTTAGCACAAGTGATTGACCGCGGCTTCTCTTTCAGGTTGCACGCATATCAATATCACACGCTGCTTGACTTTCATGTCGTCCATTCTGACCCCGCGCATGATTACGCTGCTTTGTATGACTTCACAGGCAACCAGGGTGTGCCGGATGTTGACCAGGCTCTGAACGAACTAACCCTCAAACCGGTGTTGGAGCCTTACCGCGTTATCATCGATAATGGTTACCTGGATTATCTGCTTCAAAAGTATGCATCCGGCCAGGAGTTAGACCGTGTAGAAATCCGCGAGATTCCAGAAAGGATTGGCAGATTCCTTGATGGCGTTGCTTTGTACGCCGGTAATCCTGGTGAAAATGATGAACTCAAACGTGAGGTCAGTTCTCTATTTTCGACCGCTCTCATCCTTTCAGGAAAAATGAAAAGGTCTATCAAAGGTTCAACACCCAAAGCCATTAAGATTTCGAATACTCTTCTAAAACCACTACATACAGGTCCGGACAGGCGGGTGACCCTGCTAACCCTGGCGTTGACGAGCCGCCTGGGCAAACTCGCCGATAAGGAGGATTTTTCTGAACAATCCCTTTCCTGGCTGGACGAGCTCCGTCTCAATAAACCTTTCGTTGAGACGCTGCAATCTATGGCCACAAGCAAACAGGAGATACAGAATTTAACCCTCCTCTTACGCATTGGCATCGCTCACCAGGGTTGGTACGACGCGACGAAAAATGAACCGGTCGAAGAAATCGTATCCCGCTGGTTTACAGATCCCCAGGTACAAACCTTCCTGCGTGTGAACCGCTATCAGG
>DHGL01000028.1 GCA_002402725.1 Anaerolineaceae bacterium UBA4799 | reverse complement strand
GCTACATGCACAATGATGTGCGCCATAATGGCGACCCCGGCAGGTATACGCGCTTCTTCATCTTCATGAATCTGTTCATCGCTGCGATGATGATTCTGGTCAGCGCAGATAACTTTTTGATGATGTTCGTGGGCTGGGAGGGGGTGGGGCTGTGTTCCTATCTGCTCATCGGCTTCTGGTNNGAAAGCCTTTATAACCAACCGCATCGGTGATTTCGGGTTACTCATTGCGCTTTTCCTCATCTTTGGTTATTTTGGCTCACTGCAATTCGACGAAGTTTTCAGCCAGGCAGCAAACGTGGCCGCGGCGCACCCCGGGGTGATGTTACTGATCACGCTGGCCATGCTGCTGGGAGTCACCGGCAAATCCGCCCAGATTCCGCTCTTTGTATGGCTGCCTGATGCGATGGCCGGTCCCACACCGGTTTCAGCGCTCATCCATGCGGCGACCATGGTCACCGCCGGCGTGTACCTGGTGGCGCGCAGTACAGCGTTCTACAGCGTGGTTCCCGTCGCCCAAACGGTAGTGATATGGGTGGGCACGCTCACCGCGCTGCTTGCCGCGACCATCGCTTTGGGGCAATACGACATCAAGAAGGTGCTGGCATATTCTACCATCAGCCAGTTGGGCTTTATGGTGGCCGCGGTGGGCATGGGGGCGATGGTCGCCGGGATGTTCCACCTGGTGACGCATGCCTTCTTCAAAGGACTGCTCTTCCTGGCCGCGGGTTCAGTCATCCAGGGCATGGAGCGCGGTATGCACGGCAGTCATGGCAGCGCTGAAACTGATCCTCAAGACATGCGCAATATGGGCGGGCTGCGCAAGAAAATGCCGCTTACATACTGGGTTTACCTCATTGGCGGCCTGGCGCTTTCAGGCATCGCCCCCCTGGCAGGATTCTTTTCAAAAGACGAGATCCTCGGCGCGGCATACAACGGGCACACAGCCGTATTCGCGCTGCTGGTCATCACGGCCTTCCTTACGGCTTTCTACATGGGGAGGCAGCTGGTGATGGTATTCTTTGGCAAGCCGCTCACAGCGGCAGCCGAGCACGCCAGCGAAAGCCCGCGTGTGGTGACCATTCCACTTATCATCCTGGCGCTGCTTTCGGTTTTGGGCGGTGCCCTTAACCTTCCGGGCGTGCACACGCTTGAACACTGGCTCGCTCACACCCTTGGTGAAGGGGAACCCGCCGGGTTCATCTGGCTGGTGGCGGGTCTCTCGTTTTTCCTGGCGCTGCTGGGCCTTGGCGCAGCCTGGTTCATTTATTCGCGTAGAGTGCAGAATGCCGAAGCCGATGATCCGTTAAAGAAACCCCTCGGCGCGCTATTCACCGGTATGGAACACAAGTGGTGGGTAGACGAGTTCTACCAGGCATTGATCCTCAATCCTTACAAAGCCTTCGCGCAATTCATGGCTGACCCGGTAGATTTGGGCGTTATCGACCGCGTGGGCGGCGGGTTGGCAGCCGGTACGCGCACGCTGGCCGAAGGGTTGCGAAAACTGGAAAACGGTTACGTGCGTTCTTATGCTTTGTGGATGGTCGTCGGTTTGCTGGCAATCATGATGTATCTATTTCTAAGTTAAAGGACGGGCGATGACTTCAGTGATTAATCCCCTTCTTCTGGTCACCTTCTTCCCGCTTGTAGGTGTCTTCCTTGTACTGCTGCTGGGCAGGGCAGGCAAGAACACCGCGCGCTGGACCGCCCTTATAACCGCGCTGGTCACTTTCGGTTTATCCCTTTGGATGCTGTCGCAGTTTAACAGCGCTGAAGGCGGGATTCAAATGGAAATTAACCTGCCGTGGTTTACCCTGGGCGGTAACACGGTCGGTTTTCATCTGGGCGTGGATGGCATCAGTGTACTGATGGTGCTGCTGACCGCTTTCCTGACACCCATCGCCATCCTCTCCACCTGGAAGGCGGTGGAGGAACGCGTCAACGGTTTTATGAGCTTCTTCCTGCTGCTTGAAATGGGCATGATGGGCGTGTTCCTCTCGCTGGATATGGTGTTGTTCTATATCTTCTGGGAGTTCACCCTGGTACCGATGTACTTCCTCATCGGGTTGTGGGGCAGCCAGCGCAGGGTGTACGCTGCGGTCAAGTTTGTGCTCTATACCATGGCCGGCTCGCTGCTGATGCTGGCGGGCATCTTGTGGGTGGGTTTGACCTACGGAGGCTTCGACCTGACGAAACTAGCGGGCTCGGCGATACCGCTGGCAGCGCAGTTGTGGCTGTTCGGCGCTTTTGGTCTGGCTTTCGCCATCAAGGTGCCCATGTGGCCGCTGCATTCCTGGCTACCAGACGCCCACACCGAAGCGCCCACTGCCGGGTCGGTCATCCTGGCGGGTGTGCTGCTCAAGATGGGTGCGTACGGTTTCCTGCGTTTCAACCTGCCGCTGTTCCCTGAGGCGACGCTAAAACTGGCTCCCTGGATGGCTGGGCTGGCGGTGATCGGTATCCTCTATGGGGCGCTGGTAGCTTTCAGACAGAAGGATGTGAAACGGCTGGTAGCCTATTCCTCCATCAGTCACCTCGGCTTCGTAGTACTGGGCACCTTTGCTCTCACCGCGCAGGGTGTGCAGGGAGCCATCTTACAGATGGTCAACCACGGCATTTCGACCGGCGCATTATTCCTCATTGTGGGCATGCTGTATGAAAGGCGCCACACGCGCCTGATGGCAGATTTTGGTGGTTTGTGGCGCGTTACCCCGCTGTTGGGCAGCCTCACGCTGATCACAGTCCTCTCCTCGATGGGGTTGCCGGGGTTGAATGGTTTTGTCGGTGAATTTACCATCCTGCTGGGTGCTTTCAATTCACCCTTCCTGGCTTCGCCGTGGTTTGCCGCGGTAGCCACGCTCGGGGTGATTCTGGCAGCAGTGTACCTGCTGCATATGTTCCAGCAGGTATTTTTAGGACCGGTGCACCATCCTGAAAACGAAAAACTGGCGGATCTCAGCACGCGCGAGGTCATCATCCTGGCGCCGCTCCTGCTGCTGGCTTTCTGGATTGGGCTGTACCCAAAGCCCTTCTTCACGCTCATGTCGCCGGCGGTTGAGCAGTTGCTGGCGCTGATTCAGACCGTCGCTCAGACCGCGCATTAACGGAAGGTGATAATATGACTTTGATCGATCTGAATTCCATTCTTCCGGTCATCCTGCTGGTGGTCTGGGCGCTGATTATGCTGCTTCTAGATGTATGGTTTGGCAAACGCGTTCCCCTGCTCACCCCTATATTGGCAGTGGTCGGATTGACCGCGGCGTTGGGAGCGAGCCTGTTACAACTCGGGCACCCGGCTTCCACTTTTAACGGCATGATTCGCGTGGACGGCTTCAGTATCTTCCTCAACCTACTGTTCGCGCTCAGCGGCATCGTGGTCATCGGGCTGGGGTATGACTACCTTAAGCGCGTTGGTATTGGTGAGGGTGAGTATTACATCCTGCTGCTCTTCAGCATCAGCGGCATGATGTTAATGGCGAGTGCTGGTGACCTGATTATGGTCTTCCTGGCGCTGGAATTGCTCTCGATACCGCTATATGTGTTGGCGGGCATTGACCACAAACGAATCGAGTCAAAGGAGGCGTCGCTTAAGTACTTCCTGTTGGGAACGATGGCTTCTGCTTTTGTGCTCTTTGGTATTGCTTTTATCTACGGGGCGGCGGGGACGACCAGCCTGTACGGCATCACTGATGCCATCAGCCAGGGCCGTGTTCAAATGTTCCTGCTGATCGCCGGTAGCGCGTTGCTGTTGGCTGGTTTCGCTTTCAAGGTGGCCGCGGTACCTTTTCACGGCTGGACGCCCGATGTGTACCACGGTGCGCCTTCCCCGGTGACGGCTTTTATGTCGGTCGGTGCCAAAGCGGCGGGGTTCGCCGCGCTCATCCGGGTCTTCTCGCTCGATTTCACCACCATCGCCGGGGAATTGATGCCGCTCATCTGGGTACTGGCGGCATTGACGATGATCGTGGGGAACGTGGTGGCGGTGGTACAGACCAATCTCAAGCGTATGCTGGCTTATTCCAGCATTGCTCACGCCGGTTACATGCTGATGGCCTTTGTGGGCTTTGGAGAAGCCGCGGTGCGCCAGAATTCTGTGGCTTCGGCGCTCTTCTACCTGGCGGCGTACGCCTTCACCTCTCTGGGCGCCTGGGCGGTGCTGGTGGCGGTGGAAAAGCACGACGGCAGCGGCAATGCGATCAATGACCTGACGGGGTTGGGGAAATCCGCCCCGGCGCTGGCGGCGGCGATGGCGGTGTTCATGCTATCGTTCACCGGTATCCCGCTCACCCTGGGTTTCTGGGGCAAGTTCTACCTGTTCCGCACGGCTATCGAAGGCGGGTTTATCTGGCTTGCTGTCATCGGGTTGCTCACTTCGCTGGTCTCGGCCTTTTATTACCTGCGCGTGATCGTCAAAATGTACTTCCAGTCCGGGGAAGTCGCTGCGCATAAAGGACTGTTGCTCAGGGTCATCGCGGTCATTCTGGCTTTGCTCGTCGTCGGGCTGGCATTCATGCCAGGGATACTCTTCAACCTCGCTGGCGCCGGTATCATCGCCGGGGCATGATGGAGAATAACAAAAAAAATCCCGCCCGGTTTTCGAGCGGGATTTTTTGTATGATAAAGCGTTACTTGCTGGCCTGGTGAATGGCGATGTAGCCGTTCTTGATCTTGTTGGTGTACATGATCCAAAGGACGATGAAGGCGATGAGCGACACACCAAAGGTGACCACGCTACCGAAAAGACAAATCAGCATCCAGGTAGGGAGTTTCGGGTCCATCTTCTCCATGCCGATGTTCAGGCTGTCGAACTTGCCGTTCTGTTCTCTGGCCAGGCCGCGGAAAGCCGGGAACATCCAGTAATAATTCCAGCCAGGGATGAAGCACCAGGCGGTCGCCTGGTCAGCGTTGGCGCGGATGCCTTCATGCTCGATCTGTTTCCATGCTTTGTGGAAGATGACGAAGAACAACACGCCGGCAGCGATGATGCCAAGACCAAACAACAGCGTGCCAATGAGGCTGATCCAGAACCACATGAAGAGTTTTCTCATTTTGGCAACTTCCGGGTCTTCGTACACAATTGCCGCTGCGGAGGATATTACCGGCGGTGGCATGGTGCCTAAAAATCCTGCGAGCGGGGTCTGACCGATGGGCAGCCAGTTGGCCATACCATTGGTCCAGACGAGCGTTCCGTGCGAGATGGTACCTGCTTCGACCAGTTTCTTGATCTCCGCTTCCTCCACGGGGCCAACCTGTTGATTATTGAGCGTGTAGTACCACATATTCCTCTCCTTTAGCGTGTGATTCTGAATGAATGATCGACTTTATTATTATAGGTTATTTTGGTGCGAGTCAACCTTAAAACAACCTGTCAAACGCTTTTTCACGCCTCAATCATCCAATTCGGGTTTGAACTGGCGGACATGCTTGATAGCTGACCGCCTTTTCTTGGCATCCAGGCGCTCTTTCACCGCGGCGGGGTGCGGCCGGGTAGGCACGCGTTTGAGCGGGATTTGCTGCGCCTGTTCGACCAGGCGATGGAGCCGGTTGATGGCGTCCTGGCGGTTGCGTTCGCGTTCACGGTAACGCCTGGCTTCAAGCACCAACACACCGTCTACGGTCATACGGCTGCCAGCCAACCGCATCAGACGCTGTTTGACGGGTTCAGATAAGGAAAGGGAGTTTTTTACATCGAAGCGTAGCTGTGCTGCACTGGCGACTTTGTTCATGCCCTGTAGGAATTCCGGTGCACTTCTCGCTACCATTCTACTACCTTCGACAACCAGGTCCTAGAAGTCGGAAAAGAAAAGTCACTCCCAATTCTTCGGAACCAGGCGACGAAGCCGCTTGATTTCTCCTTGCTTCTTTTTGTCGCCTATCCGAGCCGCCTTCGCTGCGAGGCTCGGGCGGGTGGCTTTTCGCTATTTTGGCTTCTCCAGCTCTTTTTGGCTTATTGTTTAATTATCAAATAAATTGCAACTGGTCGTGCAGTTTGGGTATGGCCCGCCACAAGCTCTACAGCCTACTGGCGTTTCCTCATCCTTATCATCATTGCAAAAATCATCATGGTTATCAAATATTATTTCGCTTTTCCCGATTTTGTTTGAATGACCACAATTCGAACATGTCCAATAGCCACAATAGGCATCAAATCCTGATTGGTCATTTAAGTATTCATGGCATTCATCACAAAACCAATCATATTCCGATAGTTTTTTCATTTTTCCTCCACCTCAATCATTTGTTTGTGTAAGTGCAATATCAACCGGTCCCACTTTAACGTTTATGTCATAACGATGCTCTATTGCCATAAAAATGATTGTAGCTAAACCCAGTAGGCATAAAACAGCCTCACCTTTACCTACATTTGGGCCGATAATGTCTGTATAAATTTTACTAATAGAATTTTCTGAATTCATAGTACCCCTCCATTCGACAAGCACTTGTAATTTTCAGGTTTATTTGATACCATCATTATAAAGAAATTAATGTCGGCAGTCAATATAAATAAAGCAAATGCGGATAAGACAATAATTACATAAATGTCCACACCTTGGAGGTGCACACATATGGCAAATAAGAAACTCAAAAAAGTTCTGTTAGACAGAGAATGTTTAATGGAAGCTTTACAGCTTAGAAATAGCAGTATAAGGAGCCTTGGAGCAGACTATGACTTTGGCTGGTCGTCCAAATCAGTTGAACGAGGAATAAAAATCGGAGAAGTATCTCCCGAGTTAATGGATGCACTTGGACAATATCTTAATGTGGACACCGATTATCTTTCTGGAAAATATCATCGCGACGCTGAGAAGAGCAAGGATGAATCACTCTGTGTAATACTTAAATCCCAATTAAAGGCAGAAAAATTCCCATACATTCTAAAACAGCAACGCATTAAATATGACGGAAAGTTCCTGTATGACAGGTATTTAGAGTACATTCTTATTATTCATGACATTTCAAAGCGTCAATTTGATGAGATGCTATTTGAAAAGCAAAAAGCATTTCAACTGGACCTGGAAGAGGCAATTGCAGCAATACTAATAAAACATTTTCCATATAACGCCATGGGACAGGATCATTGGCCGGATATCGATAGAGTAAAGTCTGAAATTGAGACGTATGACCCAGATGAGCCTGAAATCCGGGAAGATTTCATAAAGGTTGAAAGCGACGAAACCAATCCATTTTAAGGTAAATATTCAGATTTCCGGCCGACAGGAGAATCAAATAATGAAAATCAGAAATAGAATAGCTGAAATAAAAATATTGCAGGCTCACATTTTACAAGACTATTTTAGGATGGCTTTGACAGCGAATTTTAATGATGATGACACATGGAAATCAATACTTCATGAAGAGGTTCAAAGCGCCGCGAATGCTCAAGATAAAAACTCTCAAAGCTATGTTGGTGCATGGGAGAAAATGCAGTTAATAGGGATGGATCACTATTCAGTTGATGATATGGATACTACTATCATTACAGCAATTCTTAAAAATTCCAAAAACCGCTATTTCTCCGGTTGTAAATTCAATAAGATGAGGGTGTTGAAAAACAAGT
>DHGL01000006.1:767-12165 GCA_002402725.1 Anaerolineaceae bacterium UBA4799 | reverse complement strand
GGATTGACCGCACTTGAGTACTTTATTTCAACGCATGGCGCCCGCAAAGGGTTGGCTGATACCGCCCTGCGCACCGCTGATGCCGGGTATCTGACCCGCCGCCTGGTGGATATTGCCCAGGACATCATCATCAACGAGGAAGATTGCGGAACTGAAAACGGTATCTGGATACGCAAAGCAGATGATGTGGCGGGGCAGAAATTGAAAGAAAGGCTGTACGGTCGCACAGTCGCGGGGCGCATTGTGAATCCCAAGACGGGCGAAGTGATCGCAGAGCATGATGATATTCTCGACCATGACCTGATTCGCAAGGTCACTGATGCTGGTGTGGAAAATGTGTACGTGCGTTCTCCATTAACTTGCGAACTGATACACGGCATTTGCGCAAAATGCTATGGCATGGACCTGGGACGTGGTTCACTTGTCACCCTGGGTTCAGCCGTAGGAACGGTGGCCGCGCAATCCATTGGCGAGCCCGGCACGCAGTTGACGCTGCGAACCTTCCACCTGGGCGGTGTTGCAACAGGTGGTGACATCACCACAGGCTTGCCGCGTGTGGAAGAACTTTTCGAAGCGCGCCGGACCCCTAAAGGTGAGGCGGTCATTACTGCCATTTCGGGAATCGCACGGGTGTTGCAGGCTGAGCGCTCCGGTGAACAGAAACTTGTGCGTGTGGAGCACAGCGAGCTAGTATCTGATGAGTACGAAGTACCCGCCGAATGGGAGATCGTTGCGCAGGATGCCAGCGAAATCGTCACAGGAGACCCGGTTGCCAGGATGGGAGATGCTCTAATCAACGCCCAGCACGACGGCAGGGTACGCGTGGAAGGTCGGAAAGTCTTCGTCTCTTATGAACAGAAAGAGAGCGAGGATTACGAAATTCCCAGCACTTCGCGCATGATTATCCGTGACGGCGACCAGGTGGAAGCAGGCCAGGCGTTAACGGAAGGGTCGATCAACCCTCACACCATTCTCAAGATCAAAGGCAGGGAAGCCTCGCAGATGTACCTGTTGACCGAGATTCAGAAAGTGTATCGGGCGCAGGGGCAAAATATCAATGACAAACACTTTGAGGTGATCATCCGCAAGATGATAGGCAAGGTGCAGGTCATTCGACCGGGAGATACCACCTACCTGCCGATGGATGTGGTAGACAGATTAGAGATCAAGCGCATCAATGAAGAAATGGTCGCACAGGGTAAACAACCTGCGCGCTATGCTGAAATCCTGCTGGGAGTTACCAAAGCCTCGCTCAGCACGGATTCATTCCTTTCTGCCGCTTCCTTCCAGCATACCATCAAAGTGCTCGCCGGTGCAGCTATCGCTTCCTCTGAAGACCCACTGTTTGGTTTGAAAGAAAACGTCATCATTGGCAAGCTCATCCCGGCAGGCACCGGCTTCGTGTACGGTCGGTTTATACCAGCGGTTGAAGGCGAAGCCGCTGTTGCCGGGGCTGACGCCGGTGTTGAGACCGAACCCAAATCCGAATAGATCTGAAAAATCACTTACCACGAACACTCCGGATAAATTCAATTGTCCGGAGTGTTTTCTAATGATGTCCAGGTTGAAATTGGTAGCCTCTCTCTTTTTTTAAAGTAAACTTAACTTATTGAATTTCACAACTGCTGGAGACCAGATTATGGATATGGGTTCTGTTCGCAAAATTGATATCGATCACGAAATGCAGCAATCGTACCTGGATTACGCCATGAGCGTCATCGTTTCCCGCGCACTACCTGATGCCAGGGATGGCTTGAAACCTGTGCAGCGGCGCTTGTTATATGCCATGTATGATATGGGTGTTCGTGCTGATTCTGCATATAAAAAATCTGCCAGGATTGTCGGTGAAGTTCTGGGTAAATATCACCCGCACGGAGACCAGGCGGTTTACGAGGCGATGGCCCGCCTGGCACAGGATTTTTCTATGCGCTGCCTGCTCGTGGATGGGCAGGGGAATTTCGGAAGCGTGGATGGTGATCCTCCAGCGGCCATGCGTTACACCGAAGCCCGGTTGACCTCAATCGCAATGGAATTGCTCAGTCAGATTGACCGGGACACGGTTGATTTTGTGCGTAACTTCGATGATTCGCTGGATGAACCTCTGGTACTGCCGTCTGCCATACCAAACATGCTGGTTAATGGCGCCTCGGGTATCGCTGTGGGGATGGCAACCAGCATCCCTCCACACAATCTTGTGGAAGTTATCGATGCGCTGGCCTTTCTGCTGGAAAACTGGCAGAAGATGGATGAAATCCCCGTCACCGACTTGATGAAGTTCATCAAAGGACCAGATTTTCCGACTGGCGGCATCATTTTGCAGGAACATGAACAGGATGAGATTCTCGCAGCTTACGCGACAGGCAAGGGCAGGATCACACTGCGCGGCAGGTTGAACCTGGAAGAAATGTCCCGCGGAAAAAGCCGCATCATCATTACCGAGTTGCCGTACATGACGAACAAATCTGCTCTGATCGAGAGAATTGCGGAACTCACCCGTGAGGGGCACCTGGAGGGAATATCCGATCTGCGTGATGAATCCGACCGCCAGGGAATGCGGATTGTTATTGAACTGAACAAGGCGGCGGAGGCTGAATCAGTGCTGCGTGAACTGTACAAACGCACTCCGCTACAGGTAACCTTCAGTATTAATCTGCTCGCGCTGGTCAGTAACGAACCCAGGCTCTTAACTCTCAAGCAATCCTTGCGGGTTTACCTGGAGCACCGCATTGAAGTGATCAAGCGGCGCAGCGAATTTGATCTCAGGAAAGCGCAGGAGAGGATTCACATCCTCGAGGGCTTGAGAATCGCCTTACAGAACCTGGATGAGGTTATCTCCATCATAAGGAAATCCACGGATACGGATGATGCGCGAGAGCGCTTGATCAAGAAATTCAAGCTATCACTCATCCAGGCAAATGCTATTCTGGACATGCCTTTAAAACGTCTGGCGCAACTGGAAAGAAAAAAGATCGAACAGGAATACCGCGAACTGGTGCAATTGATCAAAGACCTGCTGGCGCTGCTGCGTTCTCCAGCCAAACAACGGCAGGTAGTGGAAGATGAACTGAAGGAAATCCGTAATAAATACCCGGATCGGCGCAAAACCCAGATCGTAAACCTGAAGAAGGGCAAGGTGGCTTCTGACCTTTTGACCGTAAAAGATGTAACGCCTGTTGAATCAGTCTGGGTGGTAATGGATGACCAGGGGAGGATCGGCAAAATCAATGCGGAGAAACCTCCGCGTATGAGCGGCAGAGACGCGCCGCGCTTCGCGCTGCGTACTGATTCTCATCAGACTTTGTATCTGGCTGGTCTGGATGGACAGGCAGCGGCAATCTCGATTCAGAGTTTACCCGCAATCGAGAACCCGGGAGGAGGCAGTCATTTTTCCAGCATTTCTCCGCTGCGCACCGCTGGGCTACCCGCCTCGGTATTCTGCCTGCCCGCGACTGCAAACCTGCAAGATTTATTCGTCCTCACCATCACCAGGCAAGGTTTGATTAAAAAGACACTCGCGAGTGAGCTAAAAGGACCAGCATCTGACCTGTTCACGTTGGTGAAAGTTAACGAAGGAGATGAACTGGTAGATGTAATGCTGGTCACAGAAAAAGCGCATTATCTCGTCGTCACCCGATCGGGTATGGCGATTAGGTTCGATGGTACTGAAGTGAGACCGATGGGGCTGATTGCCGCGGGCGTGAATGCCATCAAACTGGCAGCCGGAGACGGGGTGGCGGGAATGGTTGAGATTGCCCGCAAGGGCGATGTGGTGCTGGTGGCCAGCAACGGGACAGGTTGGCGCGTTGAACCGGATGGATTTCCGATTCAGGGCCGTTACGGGCAGGGAGTGATCGGATGCCGCATGGAGGACGGTGTGGAGTTGATCGGTGTCGTCTTTGGAAAAAAGAATTATCAATATACCCTTCACCTGAAAAAGGCAGCAGCCAAAACTTGCAGAGTCGATGATATTGGTTACTCAAAACGCGCTGGCAAGGGTGAGCAGATTCTGCAGTTGTCTGCCGGAGACCGGGTAGAGAAAGTTGTACAGTTAAAGGAACCCAGCGAATAATACTGGTTACCGCTAATCACTCGATAGAGTAGTAGCAGTAATGGTAAATCACCCTGCCATCTTTTAACCCGATGGTGTCTTTTCCATCGGTAACAATACCCCTTCTGGCGTTACAGGTCCATGTGAAGTGGATGATGTTGTCTTTGACCTCTTTGGTGGTGACCCTGAAATCACCATCATTAAGCTGGTTGGTCAACATTTGCCCAAAGAAGGCACGGATATTGGTATTCCCCTGAATGGTCTGTTGCGGGGTGACCAACACTGCATTAGGCGCGTAGATTTCCAGCATCGGGTCGTACTGCATCGCGTTCAGAGCGTCGAAAATACGAGTGACCGCGTCGGTTGCCGGGATCGAAACGCTCCCCTGTGTCGGCCAATTGTATTTGGCAATCTCGTCCCATACCGGTACCAGATGCACCCGGGAATAATCCCATGAGTAGAAATTTGCCGCTGTCAGCCCCAACGCCCTGGCGGTATCGAGGAACAGTCTTACTTCTGATGGAGACGGGTACCAGCCGCTTTCGCCATACGCCGGGCCGGTAGGCACGATTGGACGGAAGGGGGTGATGGCTTTGAATTCACTGACACTACGTTTCAGATCATAATCAGGATTGTGCGCCTGCATCCAGTATACCTGGGGCATATTCAAATCACATTTTTCCAGAAAGGCGGCGTATGGAAAAGTGCGGTGATAGGTTGGCCAACGGAAAGAACTCAGTGCGACTGGCGTGGAGGGAATGCCTTTGCGTAACTGGTTCATAAAGGTTTTGGCTACGGCTTCGCGCCCGGCCTGCTTGTATTCCACTTCAGCATCGATCACATAGCCATCCAGGGCATATTTCCTGGTTTGAGAAATGGCAATATTGGCTTCGCCGATGGGGTCATATCCGTACACGTAGTGCCAACCCCAAACCTGGATGCCTTTGGCGCGTAAGGCGTCGAGCACAGGGGGGATCAAGTCTCTGCCGCTGCTGTCGACGTTGTAAGGGCGGGTGTCGTTGGCTATTTTTATCAGCACATGAGAAAACCCGGAGGAAGCTGCCACCCTGGCGATGACAGAGGGGTTACCTGCTTCACAATTCGGGATCTTCCATATCATCATACCCTTACCGGTCAATGTCATCGACTACTCCTCTGATCAATCCGGTGATGAATCTGAACACGGGTTACCGGCAAGACCCAGCTGCGGGGCGATCGTGCGCATGGCAGAAACCACATTTCCACAATGCTCCCAAAGCGGAACGCCAAATTCCTCCGCGCCGCGGGCAATCTCTTCACGGTTGGCTCCCGCGGCGAAAGCTTTATCCTTCCACTTCTTCTTGACCGAACTGGCTTCAAGATCATATAGCGAGCGAGAAGGACGCACCAGCGCAACTGCCGTGATCAGGCCGGTTATCTCATCACAGGCGTACAAACCCTTAGCGAGCAAAGAGGTACGCGGCAGGTTGAGGTGGTCGCCATGTGAGAGAATCGCCTGGATGATCTCTTCTGGAACATCATTCTGGCGGAGTATCGGTGCACCTTCCAGCGGGTGTTGTTCAGCCGAGGGATGAATCTCCCAGTCAAAGTCGTGCAGCAAGCCGGTAACGGCCCATGTTTCCACCGGTTGGCCCAGCTTTTGCGCGTAATATCGCATAGAAACCTCTACCGCCAGCATGTGATGGATGAGGTTTTCATTTTTGACGTAATATCTTACTAGTGCCAGCGCTTTGTCACGATTCATAATAATTAGCCGCTTTATTGGTTATCCGCAAATATTGGCTCTGGTTCTCCCAGAACAGGAAGTGGTTTTGACACCCACACCTGCCAGACAGCGACCAGCGTGGCGGGGATTTCACGCAGGTTCCAGAAACGCTCCGCGTGGTCGTGATAATCTCGCAGGTCGGCGATGACACCGTTGACCTTTATGCCCATATTGTTGCAGGTAAAGATGGCCCGAGGGAGATGAAATTTCTGTGTCACCAACAACGCTTCGTTAAGGCCAAAGATATCCCTGGCACGGTAGCAAGTATCATAGGTGCGCCGGCCGGCATAATCCAGCACAATGTCTTCAGCTGGTACCCCCAGGCTGAGGGCGTAGTCCCGCATCGCGGCGGGTTCGTTGTAATCAATAAAACGATTATCACCGCTCATCAACAATTTTACAACTTTTCCACCCTTATAAAGCTCCACTGCGGCAGTGACCCGATCCTTTAGCACCGGGGAAGGGGAGCCGTCTTTTTGCAGCCCGGCACCGAACACAATGGCTACTGGCGCTGCCGGGGCATCGATTGCACTGTACATCCTGCCCGCGGCAGCAAGCGAAGTTATCAGCCTGGGCAACCCGAAGAGAACCAGCAACAGGAGGATCGAAAAAAGCAGAAATTTCAAAAGCATTTTAATTATCCTGGAAAACATAGCAAGAATTGTACCAGTAAAAAAAGATAGTTCTGCGGAGTTCGGGATGGTACGAAAATCTAAATTAAATTCGAAAAGTCCATTGCGCTGTTGCGTATTTTGTACTGACCAATTCGGCTGCCATTTTTTGTTCATCCTCCGTGGGTTGACCCGGGAGCAGGTTGATGTTGAAACTGCTGCTGAAACCTGAAATAATGGCGTCTGCGACTGACTGCCAACATGGAACAAACCCCATCACGGTTTCAAGCGTGGTAGCGCGGGCTAACAGGTTCCGGGCGGCTGATTGATGTTCCTGCGAAGAGGTGAATTTAAGCACCCTGGTGATGCGAGTGATGTCACCCTTGATCGGTATTGAGCCATGCTGCAGGATGCCGCCGTACTTTCTGGATTGTGCAGAACCGATCAGTTTTTTACCTCCCACCGTGATTTCATAATTGGATGGGGTTTCAAAACAAACCGGATTATTGCTCTTGCCAGCCTGACCATTATTGTAGGTTTTCTCGCCAACCGCATCCACATTCAACAATGCCAGGCCAGCCAGCAAGGCATGTGAGATTTTGCGATAACTTTCCAGCAGGCTGCCGGCCAGGAGCGGGTCATCATCGGCTGCGACCACAGCGTATGTAAGTTCATCTACATGCAATATTGCCCTGCCACCGGTTGGCCTGCGCACCAACCCCCAAAGTTCTTGTTCCAACGCATTCATCTCAACATCAAGATGAGGCTGAGCGAATCCCATTGAAAGCGTTGCTGGCTGCCAATCATACAGCCTGAGCGTTGGGGGAGTGTGTTTATGCGCAGTTGAGTACAAAATGGCTTCATCCAGCCCCATATTCCAGGCTCCGGATGCGGGTTGCGATAAAATCAGTCGCCATTCACAGGTCATTTCAAAGTAATTTTACTATGTGAGCAAAAAGAAACTGGATAATACTTACGATTCTGTTGCATAGATTTCACGTAACGGTGCACCCCCTCACACCCCTTTTGCCCCTTTTGCTTGACAAAACTTTATGTAAAGATTAACATTATGCCAATTAAGATATTCTATGTAGAAAATCTCAACTCATCAGTGGGTGATCGATTGGGAAACCGTAAAAAAAGAAAAGAAATCCAGGAATGTTCTTTTTGAATTTTAAACTCTCAGATGTATAATGGTTTATAACAATTGCATGAAAAAGGAGGTGATCGAAGCCCAGCGTGAACTGAAAAGTTAGCAATATAAGTTACCACTTATAGATAAAAACAAAAGAGGAGAAAAGAAATGACGAAAAAGTTGTTCCCCCTGTTTAGCGTGTTGCTCGTTGCAGTCATGCTACTGGCCGCCTGTGCACCGAAAGAGGCTGGCCCCGTAACCATCAACCTCTGGACGAAAGAGGGTGAGGCAGATGGTAGTTTACAGTACGTGCAGGCGCTCGCTGATGCCTACACCGCCGCGCACCCGAATGTGACCTTTGTGGTTACAAACAAGGACGTTGAAGTACTTAGAGAGGATTTCCAGACCGCCAGCCTGGCGAATGCCGCTCCTGAACTGCTCTGGACTGTTTCCGATCACCTGGGTCCCTTCACCGCCGCCGACCTCATCCAGCCGGTTGACAGCCTGGTTGACCTTAGCAAGTACGTAGGCAGCGCCACCGCCGCCGTCAAGAGTCCCGATGGCAAGACCTGGGGTGTGCCTATTTCCAATGGTAACCATCTAATGGTTCTCTTCAACAAATCGCTCGTAGAAGCTGCCCCCACCAATACCGACGAATTATTTTCTTGGGGAGCAGAATTTTTGGCTAACAATCCAGGGAAGTACCCACTAGTCTTCAATCAGACTGAAGCATTTTGGTTTGTGCCCTGGCTGGGCGGTTTCAATGGTTCGGTCTTTGCCGCTGACGGCGTCACCCCGACCCTGAATACCCCGGAAATGATTGCGACCTTTAAATTCCTGGCTGATGTAAAAGCAGCAGGTTTAATCCCAGCCGAGAGTGATTATAATGTCTCCGATACTATGTTTAAAGAAGGCAATGCTGCCATGATCATCAACGGCGATTGGTCGCTGGGTGGTTACAAGGAAGCCCTGGGGGATAACCTGGGCGTCGCTCCCATCCCGAAGGTCGTTGCCACCGGTACCTATCCTGCACCTTTAACTTCCGGTGCGTTCTTCATGGTTGCGAAGGGTCTTGAGGGAGAGAAGCTTGACGCAGTGGTTGACTTCATAAAATTTGCCACAAGTAAAGACAACCAGGTCGATATGGTCAAGAAACTTTCACGTCTGCCCGCGCTCACCGAAGCCCTCTCTGATCCTGTTATCACTGAGGATCCCATTTTGGCTGGCTCCGCCGCCCAAATGAGTTATGGTAAACCAATGCCCACTGTACTTGAGATACGATGCGTCTGGGATGCGATTAAACCCGAATTGCTGCCCACTTACGCTGGCACCACCACTCCTGAGGCTGCGGCCGCCAACGCTCAGGCAGCTGCTGAAACCTGCATCGCCGACTTAGAGTAATCTGCACTAAAGGAGAAGGATCTATTCCTTCTCCTTTTTTTCAATCATAAACGCCGGGCTGTAAATCCAGCCCGGCATATACTATAAATATGGTTATAGACAAGGAGGAAAGCTCATGATCACATCAGAGGTGATCCTGAAAAGCCTCGGCGAAGTTGGTACAACGGTACTCCTGATTCTTGTGGGGACAGTCCTGGTAGAAGCCTTGCTTTATCTGATTCTGACGAAATGGTTGAAGTATAAATACGCCCTTCCATTCATGTTATTGGCTCCAGCGGTCATCGGACTGATTGCACTGGTTATCTACCCCCTAATCTGGGAATTACGGCTTTCCTTCACTAACATGTCCTTGAAGGCTTTCCGGAACCCAGAATTTATTGGCATCAAGAATTATGTACGCGTATTCACAGAACCCGTCTTAAAACAAAAAATGTTCTTCCCCCTCCTCGGACAAACGTTGTTGTGGACGGTCATTAACATCACTTTTCACGTAGGCGGTGGATTGGGATTGGCGATGCTTCTAAACCGGAAAATGCGCGGTAAGGGGATCTACCGGGCAATTATCATTCTCCCATGGGCTGTGCCACAGGTCATCGCGGTGCTCGCCTGGCGTGGAGAATTCAACTTCGCCTATGGCTATTTCAATATTCTTTTAACGAAGCTGGGTCTTCCAGGAGTCCAATGGCTGGCGGATCCGGTGGCTAATTTTGCTGCCATGTGCATGACCAATATCTGGCTGGGAATTCCCTTTATGATGGTCACGTTATTGGGAGGACTGCAAAGCATTTCTTCTGAATACTACGAAGCGGCGGAGATGGACGGCGCTAACGCCTGGCAGCAGTTCAAGAATATTACCCTTCCGTTGATCCAGCCGGTATTGACACCCGCTATCCTGCTGGGAACATTCTGGACATTCAACAACTTCAACGTTCCGTTCTTTATTAACCAGAATGAGTTGGAGAGTTCTGATATCCTGGTTACCGGTCTTTTCAGGGCAGCCTTCCAGTATAACCGTTATGGTTTCTCAGCGGCTTTCGCTTTCGTGATCTTCGCGCTTTTATTGCTATTCACCATCTTCTACATGCGCTACACCAAGTCCTTGAAAGGAGCGTATGAATCATGAGCGCCACTAATACATATCCCAAGAAGTCTTTCTTCCGCAGTGGGCGTGAGGATTCACCTTTTAAGAGGATCATCATCCATTTTATACTGATCATCGCGTGCATCATCGCGGTTTTCCCCATTCTGCGAATATTGGCTGTGTCTTTGCGCCCGGGTGACCGGTTGATGTCGACTGACCTCTCCATAATTCCGCCGGACGCCACCCTTGAATCCTACCGCATTATCCTATTCGAAAAACCCTTCCTCAGTTGGGTGTGGAATAGCCTGGCGATTACTATATCTACCGCCTTGATCGGCGTCATTCTGGCGGCTACCGCGGCTTATGCCTTCTCACGCTGGAAGTTCCCCGGGCGTTCGGTTGGGTTGGTCTTTTTGCTGGCTACCCAAATGATACCCGCTTCGATGTTGATGATCCCAATCTATATCCTCGCGATTGAATTAGGCATGGTCGGAACTTACCGCGGGCTGGTCATCGCGTACTGTGTCACGTCGATCCCGTTCAGTGTCTGGATTCTTAAAGGGTATTACGACACCATTCCTGTAGACCTTGAAGAAGCTGCCAGGATCGACGGTTGTTCACAACTTCAGGCTTTTCTACGGGTGTTGTTGCCATTATCGACCCCGGCTCTGGCCATCACCTTCCTGTTCAATTTCATGGCCGCCTGGAACGAGTACCTGCTGGCGCGCGTGATGCTGGGATCTCAGGAGAGCCTGTTGACCTGGCCGTTGGGGCTGCAGCGACTGCAAGGTCAATTTCAAACCCAATGGGGGCAGTTCTCAGCGGGTTCCATCCTGGTGATGGTTCCAGTGATGGTACTTTTCCTGTACTCCTCAAAGTACCTTATCTCTGGTCTGACATTGGGTGGTGTTAAGGGTTGATAGCACGATGTGTTCGATTGAATACCCCGGATTCTGAAAAGGACTCGGGGTATTTGTAAGTATATGAAAGTACGAGGTGTTCCTATGAAAACTATCTCCAGGTACATGGCAATCCTGCTCGTGCTGGCTTTTGTTTTGAGTTCCTGTGCATCTCCGACCGGTGACACAAGGAAAGGCATCGGCAGGAAGGATGTGCTGTATCTCAACCTCACCTGGCATCAGCACCAGCCTTTATATTACAAGGATGAAGACGGGGTTTACACACGCCCATGGGTAAGGGCGCACGCGACCAAGGACTACTATGATATGGCCGCGATGGTCAGGCCTTACCCCAATGTGCGGGTAACGATCAATTTGACCCCGGTGTTGATGAAACAACTGGATGATTTTACGCAGCATGGCGCCAAGGATTATTACTGGGTGCTCGCGGAAAAACC
>DHGL01000006.1:0-683 GCA_002402725.1 Anaerolineaceae bacterium UBA4799 | reverse complement strand
CAATTCTCCGAGCAGGACTACCGCGACCTGCAAATCTGGTTCAACCTGGCGTGGATTGACCCGGAATTCCTGGCACAGTCTCCTTTGAAAGAACTGGTTGAAAAAGATAGAGGATTCAGCGAAGCGGATAAAACTGTTTTGTTCAATGAAATCAGGGAAATCATGGCGAAGGTCCTCCCTGTGCACAAGGAACTTCAGGATGCCGGGCAGATACAGGTCATTACCACGCCTTACGCGCACCCGATCCTGCCACTCATCTATAATTCTGACATTGCATCAGTCGGCAATCCCACTGCTGAACTCCCGGAAAGATTTTCCTGGCCGAACGATGCCATTGTTCACCTGCAAAAAAGTGTTGAAATCTATCAGGCGCATTTTGGCAAGGCTCCCGTGGGCTTGTGGCCGGGGGAAGGCGCGGTATCCGAGGATATCATCCCGCTAGTGGCTGACGCCGGGTATCAATTGATGCAGACAGGGGAGGTTGTTTTGGCACAATCGCTGGGTTTGGGCAATTTCACGCGCGATTCAGCGGAGACTGTGCAAGAGGCAGATGAACTATACCGTCCTTATTACGTGACCTCTAAGGATGGACGGCAGGTGGCCATCTTTTTCCGCGACCTGGTGCTTTCAGATAAACTTGGTTTTACATATTCACAAACTCCAGGTGAGCAAGCGGCAGCTGA
>DHGL01000030.1:4534-31668 GCA_002402725.1 Anaerolineaceae bacterium UBA4799 | reverse complement strand
TCCGAGCCTGTTTGATACGTCCTCCAATGGTCATGGCCTCCTCCTTTTTCCTTTCAGTTTACATAATATCACTAATTATATAATTTGTAAACTGTTATCTACTCAAAAATGGATTGGGGACGAAACTGCCCCTCTATTTAATTTTGCAATCCAGTGAGTCAATCTTGACAATGTAACACCACTGGATATAATAAGAGCACTTTTATCTGATTAATGAGGTGTCAATGCGTTATAAATGCATGTGTCCAAGGCGGGGTACGGCTTAATCACCGCTTGAATCAACCAGAGAGTGGAAATTCCAGGCGGCGGTGGACGTCCCCGCACATCTAATATTGTGCAGCCTCCCACGGCCGCTTTTGATTTAACCAGAAACCAAAGAAATGGACAAAATATGAAAATCGCAAATGATATAACCCAATTGATCGGCAACACACCGCTGGTAAGGATAAACCGTCTGGCAGAAGGCCTGGATGCGCGAATCGTTGCCAAGCTTGAATACTTCAATCCGTCTCACAGTGTGAAAGACCGCATCGGAGTGGCAATGATTGAAGCCGGCGAGCAAGCCGGGCTCATCACGCCAGACACCACCCTGGTGGAACCCACCAGCGGCAATACCGGCATCGCGCTGGCGTTCGCCGCTGCCGCCAGGGGATACCGCTTAGTGCTGGTAATGCCGGATACCATGAGCCGGGAGCGACGGATGCTGCTTAAAGCCTACGGGGCTGAACTGGTGCTCACCCCGGGCAGAGAGGGCATGTTGGGTGCTATCCACAAAGCGGAAGAAATCGCCGCTTCAGGTCAAAATTACTACATGCCCCAACAGTTTACGAACCCAGCCAATCCTGAGGTTCACCGTAATACCACGGCTGAAGAAATCTGGCGCGACACAGATGGAAGCATGGATATCCTGGTGGCGGGGGTGGGTACCGGGGGAACCATCACCGGCATCGGTGAAGTGCTCAAGGCGCGCAGACCAGGTTTGCGGGTGGTGGCGGTGGAACCGGATGCATCACCAGTTCTTTCCGGCGGCAGCAAAGGTCCACATGCCATCCAGGGTATAGGCGCCGGGTTCATCCCTGAAATACTGAACACGGAAATCTATGACGAGGTGATAAGGGTGACCAATGACGATGCTATCAAGACGGCGCGGTTGATGGCAACCCGCGAGGGGCTGCTGGTGGGTATCTCTTCCGGCGCAGCGATGTGGAGCGCGTTGCAGGTGGCAGGGCGCAGCGAAAACGCCGGCAAACTCATCGTGGTCATTATCCCTTCCTTCGGTGAGCGTTACTTGAGTACCGCGCTTTTCTCCGACCTGATCGACTAAAGCACCAAGGAGAAAACAAATGGGCATAAGAACGATGCATGAAGATATGCGATCGGTTTTCAACCGCGATCCGGCCGCCAGGTCCAGCGCGGAACTGCTGCTGGCGTACCCAGGCTTGCATGCGGTGTGGGCTCACCGCACGGAACACTGGTTGTGGGAGCGCGGCTTTAAGCTGCTGGCGCGCTGGTTTTCTCATATCACCCGCTTCTTCACCGGCATTGAAATCCACCCCGGCGCACGCATCGGTACGGGTTTTTTTATCGACCATGGCATGGGCGTGGTCATTGGTGAAACAGCGGTCATCGGTAAATGTGTCACCATGTATCACGGTGTTACCCTGGGTGGTACCAGCCTGAAGAAAGGCAAACGACACCCTACCATCGAAGACGAAGTGGTCATCGGCGCCGGTGCTAAGATCCTTGGGGATATCACCATCGGGGCGCACAGCCGCATCGGCGCCAACGCGGTGGTGGTGAGGTCTGTACCTCCCAATTCGGTTGTGGTGGGCGTGCCTGGTCAGGTAGTGGTACGCAGCCAGCCCGCCGAAGAAGGGCCAGACCTGGAGCACGGAAAACTGCCCGATACACTGGGTGAGTCCATTTCAGCGCTGATGAAACGCCTGGATGCAGTTGAAAAGAAACTGGAGATACACAGTGAAACTGATAGTTACATCGGCGAAAACGGACAGCGCCACCCTGTACACCTGCACACCCCGGCTGAGGGCGTGTGGCAGGGCGAGGACTTTATGATCTGATGCCCTGCGGGTTACTTCTTTAAGCGGGGACGAATGAACAGGAAATAAAGTACCAGCATTAACCCCGCTGCGCTCACGACCAGTAAACCCAACCCCAGCCACTGGCGGTCGATTTTAGGCAATGTCTCCATCAGACCAGGTTCGTCCGTGGGGGTAGGTGTATTCACAATGACCGTTTTGGTAAGGGTGGGCGTCATGGAGGGGGTACGGGTGGGTTGCTGCGGTGTAACCGTGCGCGTAGGGGTGATGGTGACCGTTGGCGCAACCTTGATGATGAGGCTATCGCCCACGTACAGATTATTGGAGGTCATGCCGTTCAATGCTTTGATTTCAGCGATGGTGACGCCGTACCAGGTGGCGATGGTATCCAACGCCTGACCGTATTGCACAATATGAACGATTGAACCGTCAGCCTGGGGGGTGGCAGTGACCACAGGTTCGACCAGCGGTTCTGCTGGTTCCTCCGTCTGTACAGGTACCTCGACTGCAGAACTGGCTACGGACGGGGCTCCGCCATCACCTACATACGCCGCGTGCAACACATAATAAGTGGTTCCGTCGGAACCGGTATATGCGCCCGCTCCCACATGGGTATAACGCACTTCATTCATCGGCATCATATGCACGCTGTCTGCCCACCATTGTTGGATATCGGATATCGTGGCGCTGACGGCGCATGCCATATTTTCTGTCGCAAAGACCACGGCGCCACCACCAAAGCCAGCCGCGCTGATACGGTCCCGCGCGCCGCCGATATGCGCACATACGCCGTTGGCAGCCATGGCTTGCGCCGTGGCATAGGCCGTGCCGTCCAGGATGGCATCCTCGATAAGCGGTGGCAACCCATTGGCGGCGCGTAGATTGTTCACCAGGTTGATGATCTCCCCCGGTGATACTGTGGCAGCCTGCACACTTCCTCCGGGCAGCACCAACAACAGCCCGACCATGAGTAAAAAGCTAAACGAAGAAACAAAAAACCGGCGCATTAACGAGTTATTATAACCGATGCGCCGGAAGGTTATTTTGTCAAAATACTCAGGTGAGGCTGCGGTCTTTGAAGTTCGTACCCATGGCCTCCGCCATCAACAACAGATCCATGGCGGTGATCATGCCGATAATCTGCCCATTCTCATCCGCGACTGGAAGATGATGAATGCGTTTTTCCTTCATCATTGCCGCGCATTCAGTGATCATCATCGAAGATTGTACGGTGAACACCGGCGAAGCCATGATATCCCTTACCTTCGTCTTGGTGGGATCATTGCCCTGGGCGATGATCTTATCGCAGATATTGATGGAGGTGACAATACCATACTCGGGGTTATCAGCAGTTTTTTCTACTATCAGGCTGGTGGCAAAACGATGGCGCATGATATGCAACCCTTCAAACACCGTGGTATCCGGATCTACAAACACCACCAGGTTCTTCATCCAGTCCTTGACAGTTGTTTTGTTCATTCCTCTCTCCTCGCGCAATTCCTTGCGCCGATATGAAATGAAGTTGCGAACCACCTGACGTAAATGTAGTATATCCCGCGAATAAAGTCAAATGCCCATTGTCAGACAAATTTTAGTATTTCATCAGATGACCAGCCCCAGGAGCGCAGATGAGCCAGCTGCTCATGAGCGGTAAGGTCCAATTGGATGGGGGTGATGGAGACGTAACCAGCTTGCAGGTCGCCAAAATCCGTCCCTTCATCCGGAACGCCAGTGGGTGCTTCACCGCCAATCCAATAATAAGGCTTTCCGCGCGGGTCCTCGCGCCGTACCAGCGCATCGCGGTAAATGCGCAGTCCCTGGCGCGAAATGCGCAAACCCTTTATTTCAGCGTACTTAAGGTAGGGAATATTAACATTCAACAGCACGTTCGTCGGTAATGTGTTTTGCAGCAAGCGGGCAACCACAATGCGGGCAACGCGAGCCGCCGCTGTGTAATCCAGCGCGCCTTTGGCGTACTCAGGAGCGTCTAAAGACACCGCCACACCGTGTACGCCGCCGATTGCGGCTTCCATGGCCGCGGTCACGGTACCTGAGTAGGTCACATCATGACCAATATTGGCATTAGGGTTGATGCCTGAAACCACCACATCGACCGGTTTCTCAATCACCCCCATCAGCGCCAGGGCTACGCAATCTGAGGGCGCGCCGTCGCTGCTGAGCGCCTCGCTGCCGTCGGCCAGCAGCACGGGTCTGGCGCGCAACGGACGGTGCAGCGTCTTCACGTGCCCAGAAGCTGACCAGTTATGGTCAGGCGCGAGTACCGACACTTCACCCAGCAAGCGCATTTCTTGCACCAACGCCAGTAGACCCGGAGCCTGAATACCATCATCGTTTGTCACCAGTATATGCATTATGGGTTTCCTAATTGACAATAGAATGATTGAATTATACATTCCCGGCAATATAATAATGTGTCAATAACTTGACATAGGACATTTCCTTTTTGCCTTGACATGTCTATAACTTGCCGTAAAAATCCTGGATCAAACCCGAAAAAACCCTTGAAAAGGTTCTTTGTAACCTTTTCAAGGGTCAGAGCGTAAAAAAAGAATGAAGATTAAATGGTCTTTTTACCGTAGGTGACCGGCAGCACCTGCTCCAGCAGGGGAAAAGGCATAACTTTTTTGGTGGGTTTTCAATTACGAGAACACAAACGCTTTATGGAAAATCATTCGGTAACATTTGTATTTGAGGCAACATTTCTACTAAAGTAACATTTTCTTTTGAGGCGTTACGTCAATATATAGTGTATATATAGTGAATTTTTCAGGCGGATATCTATGGTATAATTTGTCGGCTGTGGTGAAAACCGCAGACTATCTCACACGCTTTCCGATCTTTCCTGCGTGCTGCCACAAGCAGTGAGGGAAAGGCTAAAGAAGGCGCCAGGCAAACGCAAAGGAGTAACACCCCATGAGTTCCATCATTTCCATGAAATCCCTATTGGAAAGCGGCGTCCATTTCGGTCACCGCACAAATAAGTGGAATCCGTTAATGCGCCCGTACATTTTCACTGAGCGCAACGGCATCCATATCATCGATCTGCAGCAGACTGTAAAGCTTCTCACCACAGCCTACAACCTGGTTCGCGACACCGTCGCCCAGGGTGGTTTCATTATGTTCGTCGGCACCAAACGCCAGGCGCAAGAAACCATCTCCGAAGAAGCTGTTCGCTGCGGTATGCCTTATGTAACCGAGCGCTGGCTCGGCGGCATGCTCACCAACTGGACAACCATGTTTAACCGTATCCAGGAACTGGAAAAACTCGAGCACATGCGCGATTCAGGCGAAATCCACCGCCTGACCAAAAAGGAAGGCCTGCTCATCGAACGTGAGATCAAAAGACTACAGACCCGCCTCTCTGGCGTACGCGAAATGAAGCGCGTCCCGGACCTGTTGTTTATTGTGGATGTGATGCGCGAACACACCGCCGTGCATGAAGCCAATCTCAAGGGCATCCCGGTGATCGCGCTGGTAGACACTAACTGCGACCCGCGCCAGGTGGATTATGTCATCCCCTCCAACGACGACGCCATCCGCGCCATTAAACTGCTGGTGGGTAAGATTGCTGACGCGGTTATCGAAGGCAAGTCAATGGTTGAGAAAGAAGAACGCGGCGAGACCCAGGTGCTTGAAACCCCGGCCGCTCGTGTAGCCGCTGGCGCTCGCCCGCGCTTTGAAGAAGAGGTTGAACTTGAAGACGCTGAGCTGCTCGGAGCGTCCACGCTGGCAAAAATTGGACCTAAAGCAGACGCGGCGATGGATGTTAACGAGGATTCCAGTTTGATACCCGATGCGGTTAAATCGGTCATCACAGAAGAAACCCTGGATGTCATCGAAGAGGAAGTTGACAAGACTGTTGCCGTCAAAGCCAAGTCCGTGAAGAAAGCCGACAATGGTGAAGCGGTTGTAACAGATGAGGAAGAAAAGACCGCAGGCAAAGGCAAACACGCCAGGTCAGCCAAAGGCATCATTAAAAACATCGAAGACGTGGCTGAAGACATTGTCGATGACATCAAAGACAAAGTGGAAGATGTGGTAGATGACGTCAAAGACAAAGTGGAAGATGTGGTGGATGACGTCAAAGACAAAGTAGAAGAAATCGTCGAAAAGGCCGACGACGAAGATTAGATTAACATCGGTCTCTGGCCGGTGACCACCTGGAGAAGAAGGAATCTGTAAAATGGAAATCACCACTGAAATGATCAAGTCACTGCGCGAGAGCACCGGTGCCGGCATCCTCGACTGCCGTAAAGCGCTGGAACAATCCAAAGGCGAGATGAACGCCGCGTTGGATTTTCTGCGCGAAAAAGGTCTGGCGACCGCCACCAAACGCGCTTCCCGCGCCGCCTCTGAAGGCATTTTGGAACTCTACAACCACGGTGATGGCCGCGTGGGTGTGATGGTTGAAGTGAACTGCGAAACCGATTTTGTGGGACGCTCTGAAGCTTTCCGTACCCTGGCGCATGAACTGGCGCTGCAAATTGCGGCGACCTCCCCCGAGTTCGTGTTGGAAACCGACATCCCGGAATCAGTGATTGAACGCGAAACCAGGATCGCTACTACCAAAGCCAAAGAAGAAGGCAAACCTGATGCCATCCTCCCGCGCATCATCGAAGGCGCCATAAAAAAATACAAGAACGAGTTTGTGCTGATGCTGCAGCCATATATCCGCGATGAGAGCATCACTGTGCAGGAGCTGATCAACCAGAATGTTGCGGCTCTTGGAGAGAATATCGTCGTCCGCCGCTTCGCCCGCTGGGCGCTCGGTGAAACGACAGCTGAAGAGACCGAATCGTGACCTTCAAAGACCAGCCTTCGGGTTGGTCTTTTTTATAACCACAAGGAGGCAATATGCAGCAACTCAGGTATCACAGGATTCTCTTAAAGATTGGCGGTGAATCCCTGGCGGGACCCTCCGGTAGCGGTATCGATGCCAGCCAGGCGAAGGATATCGCACGGCGCTTGAAAGAAGTGCGTGAACTCGGTGTGGACATTGCGCTCGTCATCGGCGCCGGCAACCTGTGGCGCGGTAAGGTGGGGATGGAGATGGGCATGGACCAGGCCACCGCCGACTATATGGGCATGCTGGGTACTGTGATGAACGCCCTGGTGTTGATGGACGCACTGGAGCACCAGGACGTGGTAACGCGCGTGATGACTGCCATCGAAATGCGCACCGTGGCCGAACCTTACATCCGGCGCCGCGCCATCCGCCACCTTGAAAAGGGTCGCGTGGTCATTTTCGGCGGGGGCACGGGCAACCCGTATTTTTCAACCGATACCGCCGCCGCGCTGCGCGCCATGGAGATTGAAGCTGATGTGCTGATCAAAGCCACCAAGGTGGATGGCGTTTACGATTCTGACCCCAAGATCAACCCCGCAGCGGTGAAATTCGACGAACTTTCTTACCTGGACGCCATCAAACTGCGCTTGGGAGTGATGGACTCCACCGCCGTCACCATGTGCATGGAAAACAAGTTGCCCATCCACGTGCTCAACCTGTGGGACGTGGACGCACTAAAAAAAGCCCTCTTCGGCGAGAAGGTCGGAACGATCGTTCATTAATTAGCCTGGTCTCACTTGTCAGGACCCGGCACCGTAGAAACCCGGGTCTTTTTTTGTCCTGCGTTCAGCCTGGCGACCGAGCAGTTCAATATCGAGCCGCCAGGCGATCCTGGGTTCTCCGGGAGCCTCATCACTCAATACCATTGATGAAAGCGATAAACTTCTCCCTGGTCAATACAAAACACCGCGCTGTCTGTTCATCGCTCAACGCGCGCACCATTATCATAGCGGCAGCAATAAATGCAAAACATTGACCCGATTACCCCAAGGAAGTGGGGAACCTCGATGTTTTTTCCTGCTCGCACTATCGTCTTATCAGGTAGTCTGCTCCACAATATCATTTTTACATGCCCACCGCTGCGGTTAACTGGAGGCGCTTTTCCTGTTCAACAGTACCAGCCTTTTGGCGAATTTACGCCATCGCGAACGCCTGGAAGGCAGCCCACCGGACGCCCGTGAGCCGTTTATGATTCATCGAGGCGCCGCGCGTAAGCGGTGGCGGGATGAACAGTGTGCTGCCTTCCACGCACAATACTTCAAAAAGATGCGGACATCACGGAGGACTAAATTCTCTTGCCCATTTTCTCCCTCTCCGCTATAATACCGCTCAACAGGCAATGACGGAGGAAAGTAGACCGGGGAAACCCGACAGGGACGCGGGAACAGTGACTGAAATTCTCGCCCGGCAAGAACCGGCTGAAGTTCCCTCCCGAGCCGTTCAGGTGAAGCCGGGTTAGACCGGTGCCCCACACAACCGGGGTAGCCTCACCACAGCGCAAGTGGTTTGGTTATAGTCTGAGCCGCCCAGACCGGCGTTACCTGGTCAGCCGATAAAAATAATGTCGGACCAAGCGGGTCACAAATGTGACCAATGTGGGTGGTACCGCGGGCAATTTCTCCCGTCCCTCAAGGACGGGCTACAGTTTTAAGCAGCAGGAGTGAAACATGAGCGCAGCTAAAATATTGGAAGAACTGGAAGCACTCAGCAAGGCAGCCATTGGCGAACTGGCTCGTGTGACCAACGAGGAAGCCTTACTTGCCTGGCGTAATACTTACCTTGGTAAGAACGCCGTAGTGGTGAAAGCGTTTTCCAGCCTGGGAACCCTGCCGCCGGATGAACGCCCGCTGGTGGGACAGGGCGCCAACCGTATAAAAGTTACGCTAGAAAGCGCCTACAACGACCGCGCCCAGGCTCTCAAAGACTCCACATTGGCACAGACCCTCAGCACCCAGGCGTTGGATGTGACCCTGCCGGGCAGACCACGCAACCGCGGCCGCCTGCACCCGGATACGCAGATCCTGCGCGAACTGCTGCGGATTTTCGGTGACATGGGCTTCCAGATTTTCCAATCGCGCGAGGTTGAAACCGATGAGTACAATTTCCAGCTGCTCAACTTCCCGGTGGGGCACCCGGCGCGTGACATGCAGGATACTTACTTTTTGGATGTCGCCAACCGGGGTGATAACCCCCTGGTGCTGCGCACGCACACATCACCGGGCCAGATTCGTGCCATGCGCGAGATCTCAGCGCTCAACCCGGCTGATCCCCAGCCGGTGCGCGTCATCGTGCCGGGGATGGTCTTCAGGTATGAGCAGGTGGACGTGCGCCACGAGACGCAGTTTGACCAATTGGAGGGGTTGGCAGTTGGAGAGGGCATCACCTTTAGCGACCTGAAGGGCACCTTAACCGATATGGCACGCCGGCTCTTTGGCCCCTCCGCGCGCACACGCTTCCGCGCTTCCTACTTCCCCTTCACCGAGCCATCCGCTGAATTTGACATCCAATGCTTCCAATGCCACGGAGCGGGTTGCGGGGTGTGCGGCGGCGGCTGGCTGGAAATCGGCGGCAGCGGTATGGTGCACCCGGTGGTGCTGGCCAACGGCGGTTACGACCCCGCGCGCTACACTGGTTTTGCCTTCGGGTTCGGCGTGCAGCGCATCGCCATGCTGCGCTACGGCATCAATGACATCCGCTACTTCTGGGAAAACGACCTGAGATTTTTGGAGCAATTCTGAGATCAGTAATCAGTGACCAGTGATTTGGGAACAGGAAAGCCAATTCCTGAGAACAAATCACTAATCACTTCACTTGGAGAAAACACATGAAAGCACCCTTATCCTGGTTGAAAGACTTCGTTGAAATTGACCTGCCGGTGGCGGAACTGGCACACCAGATGACCATGGCGGGCATGGAGGTAGAAGGCATCCATATTATCGGCATGCCACTGCCGCCGGCCGGCAGCACGACCGCCAAAGTGAGCGGTCTACCCTGGGACCGTGAAAAAATCGTGGCTGCGGCGGTAACCGAAGTGATGCCGCACCCCAATGCTGACCGCCTGGTGCTCTGCCGCCTGGAGGATGGTCTTCAGGAGCATATCGTGCTCACCGGCGCGCCCAACCTCTTTGAGTACAAAGGGAAAGGCTTGCTACCGCAGCCACTCAAGGTGGCATACGCCAGGGAAGGCGCGCAGCTTTACGACGGCCACCAGGAAGGTGATGTGCTCACCACGCTGAAACGCACCAAAATCCGCGGGATTGAATCCTATTCGATGATCTGTTCTGAGAAGGAGCTGGGAATTTCTGATGAGCACGAGGGAATCATGTTCCTTGATTCCACGGCTATTGCGGGCACGCCGCTGGTGGCGCTGCTGGGAGACGCGGTGCTCGATATCAACCTGCTGCCCAGTTTCGCGCGCTGCGCCAGCATGCTCGGTCTGGCACGCGAGATCGCCGCCATTACTGGCAAAACGCTCAAAACCCCGCACTTTTCACCCCCGCCCGAGATTGGTAGCGCTGATTTCGCAGCCATGGAAATCACCGATCCAACCCTCAATCCCCGTTTCGTGCTGGGGCTGATTCGTGACGTGAAGTTGCAACCCAGCCCATTGTGGGTGCAGCAACGCCTCAAACTGGCGGGCATGCGACCCATCAGCAACATCGTGGACGCCACCAATTACGCCATGCTGGAATTGGGAGAACCGCTGCACGCTTTTGATTATGATGTGCTCACCAGGCGCGCCGCCGGCAAACAGGTGAAGATCATCACCCGCGCCGCGCGCAAGGGAGAAAAGCTCACCACCCTTGACGGCGTGGAAAGGACGCTGGACGAAGGCACCATCCTGGTGTGTGATGAAGCCGGCATCCTCTCGCTCGCCGGTGTGATGGGCGGGTTGGAATCTGAAGTGACCATCAATACACGCAACATCCTGCTGGAAGGCGCGGCCTGGAACATGATTCGCATCCGCCGCACGGCCAAAGCCCAGAATCTGCCTTCAGAAGCCTCCTATCGCTTCACCCGCGGCGTGCACCCCGCTATGGCAGAAACCGGCGTCAGGCGCGGTCTGGAGCTGATGGCGCGTTTGGCTGATGGCGCGGTTGACCCGCTGCTGGTGGACGCTTACCCACAGCCGCCGGCTTCACCCGAGGTGGAAATCACCCCGCGCGATGTGAAACGCTGGCTAGGGCTTGAACTCAGCCTGACGCGCATCGCCGAATTGCTCTCGCGTTTGGAGTTCAAGATCCAAATTGAAGGCGATGTGCTGCGCGCCACCAGCCCGGACCACCGCCTGGATATAGGCAGCGCCATCACCGGCAAGGCTGACTTGATAGAAGAAATCGCCCGGGTGCACGGGTATGACAATATCCCCGAAACCCGCATCAGCGACCGCCTGCCAGTGCAGCAGGGGAACCTTCGCCTCAAGAAGACCGACCTCACGCGCGACCTGCTGGTTGCGCTGGGGCTCCAGGAAGTCATCAATTACCGCTGGACAACGCCTGAGAAGGAAGGTCGCCGCCTGCCCAAAAGCGCGGAAGTTGACAATAAACCCTACCTGCGCATCAGCAATCCGCTGGCGTATGAAAAGGCATTTCTACGCCACAGCGTGCTGGCCAGTCTGTTGGATACCGCTGAGCGCAATTCGCGCCAGCGCTCATCCCTGGCTTTCTTTGAAATCGGTCCCGTTTTCTTTCACTCCGAAGACCCATCTGGCCTGCCGGACGAGTTAACCAGGCTGGGCATCTTGCTCGCCGGGCAACGCAACCCGCAGGGCTGGCAGCCGGCGGATAGCGGGGCAATGGACTTTTTTGACCTCAAAGGCATTCTTGAAGACCTGCTGGAAGGGCTGCACATCGGCGAGGTAAAGTTCAGCCAGGGTGAACACCCGGGATTCCATCCCGGAAAGTGCGCCATCATCCGCACCGGCGAAAGGCAGCTAGGCGTGTGCGGAGAAATCCATCCCGCGGTGCGCGAACGCTATGATTGGGGTGATACATTCAAATACCCGGTCATGGCAGCAGACCTGGATATGGACCTGCTGGTCGAACTCATCCCAGAGCTGCACCATACCATAGATGTCCCCGACTTCCCGGCTGTGGTGGAGGATCTGGCCTTTGTGCTGGATGAGACCATCCCGGCGGCTGACGTGACCACGCACATCTGGCAATGCGGTGGTAAGCTGCTTGCTGACCTGCAGCTCTTCGATGTGTTCCGCGGGGGGCAAATCGGCAGCGGCAAAAAGAGCCTTGCCTACCATCTCACCTACCAGGCAGCGGATCGAACATTGACCGATAAAGAAGCCGCCCAGGTGCGCAACCGCATCATCAAGCGGTTGGAGCAGGAACTGGGGGCAAAACTAAGAAGTTAATGCTTGCGGTTCTAAAGCATAAAGGATGGGAGAAAAACCCATCCTTTTTTATATGAACTTACCGGCTTTTCTAACTCAATACTTATTCCTGGTAAGCACCCAAACAGGCGAAGATGCGGTCAATATCCAGCTCGGTGAGCTTTTCATAGGCTTCGGAAGCCCCCAGGTTTTCATCCAGCTGCTCAAGCCTGGTCGCGCCGGTGATGACGGAAGAGACCTCTTTGCGCCGCAGCACCCAGGCGATGGCCAGCTGCGCCGGTGTGATATCCAGGTCATTGGCCACCCCGGTGAGACATTTGACAATCTCGATGCGTTCTGGGGTGATGCGGTCACGTATCCAACCATAATCCTCCAGCGAAGCACGGCTGCCCTTGGGGATACCGTTGTTATACTTGCCTGAAAGCACACCGTGGTAAAGTGGTGAAAAGGTGGTGAGACCCAGCCCAAGTTCACGTGTTACCGGCATCACCTCATCCTCCACGCGCTTGCGGTGGAAGATGTTGTACTGCGGCTGGTCCATAGTGGGCGGGATGAGTCCGAACTGCCGCGCGGTGCCGTACGCCTGCATGATCTGGCTGGCTTCCCACTCCGAGGTGCCCCAATACAGGATCTTCCCCTGATGCACCAGGTCGGTCATGGTGCGCACCACCTCCTCCACCGGGGTATCAGGGTCGAAGCGGTGGCAGAAGTACAGGTCCACGTACTCGGTGCCCAGGCGCTTGAGGCTGGCGTTAATCGATTCGCTGATATGCTTGCGTGAAAGCCCGCGCCCGTTGGGGCCTTTCATCGTCGGCCAGAAGACCTTGCTCGAGATTACCAGCTCCTCACGCGGCATGTCGGCGATGGCCTTGCCCATCACCAGTTCCGCCTGCCCGTTGGCGTACATATCGGCATTGTCAAAATAATTGATGCCCTGGTCAAATGCCTCCTTGATGAGGCTGATGGCGGTGTTTTCATCGATCTGGTTGCCAAAAGTAACCCACGTGCCCAGCGAAATCTCGCTGACTTTCAAACCGGATTGGCCTAACCTGCGATAGTGCATGAAACCTCCTCAGATAGAGAGTAGAGAATAGAGAGCGGAGAATCGTCTCAATTATTCTCCTCAACTATGTTCGACAAGTACGAGTCATAATCCTCACCAATCTTCTCACGTATTTACTTTTGTGAATAGTCTTCCTGTTCATTTTTCTTAGAAGTCTTTAGAAACGAGATATATGCATTGAGTTGAATAACAAGCTCATCCGCTTTCTTTATTAGAGGATCGCTCATTTCTTGTGGAATAAAACCTAATTCTGTTGCGAGTATTATGAGACTAATCGTTTCCTCTAGAGATCCCCGTGCATTGTAACAAAACTGAACATTCGCCTGGAAATAGAACCTGCCATATCCCTCCGCAATATTCGTAGAAATGCTGATGGATGAACGCCTTAGTTGATTAGAAAGCCCCCACTTTTCTTCAGCTGGCAGGCTCGGGAGAATTTTCTTATATATATCCAGGGTCAGGTCTTTCGCCTGGACCCAAACGTGTAGTCTCTTCAGTCCGCTGCTGCTCATCTCAATCAAGTTTCTCAATCATTAATCAGGTTTTTACTAATCTCTAATCTCTATTCTCCATTCTCCGGGTTTTCCCCAATCCCCAACGGTTTCCATTTGGTTGAATCCGCCTGTAAACGGTGCATGCCCCCGCCGCGGTTGTGCAGCAGGTCAAAGTTTTCCGGTTTGATGGCAAAGCCCTCGCCATCCAGCAGACCGCTCACGCCGGATTGACCCGGTTCGCCGCGTTTGTTCTGGCAATAGGCGCAGGTCTTCGGATCATGCGCCTTATAGTCCTGCGGCTCTTCGTAAGTAGTGATGTATCCCTCGTAGTTGCGCAGAATGATCTTGTGGTCGGAGGAACTGATGTGATAATTGGGCATCACGGGGATTTTACCGCCGCCTCCTGGGGCATCTACCACATAAGTGGGTACAGCGAACCCGGAAGTGTGACCTCTCAACCCCTCGATGATTTCAATCCCTTTGGCCACCGGTGTACGGAAGTGACCGGCGCCTTCCACCAGGTCACACTGGTAGAGATAGTAGGGGCGCACGCGGATGCGCACCAGTTTTTGCACCAGGTCGCGCTGAATATGCACGCAGTCGTTCACGCCCGCCAGCAACACGGATTGATTGCCCAGCGGGATACCGGCACGCGTCAGCCGGTCGGCTGCCTGCGCCAGTTCAAGAGAAATCTCGTTGGGATGGTTGACGTGAATGTTCAGCCACAGCGGGTGGAAGCGCTGCAGCATATTGGTCAGTTCATCGGTAACGCGCATGGGCATGAAGACCGGCACGCGTGAGCCAATGCGCAGCACCTCGATATGCGGGATTTCGCGCAGGCGGGTGAGCAGTTCTTCCAGCAGTTTGGGCGCCAGGGTGAGCGGGTCGCCGCCTGAAAGCAGCACATCGCGTACCTGCGGGGTATTCTTGAGATACTCGATTTGCGCGTCAAACTCACTGCGCGAGAAGGTCTGGTTTGGGTCGCCCACAATGCGCGCGCGTGTGCAGTAGCGGCAGTAAGAGGCGCACTGCGTGGTCACCAGCATCAGCACCCGGTCTGGATAGCGGTGTACCAGCCCGGGCACCGGCGAGTGGCGGTCCTCTGACAAAGAATCTTCCATCATACCAGTAAAGGCGTTAATCTCGCCAGCGGTGGGGATGATCTGCCTGCGGATGGGGTCATTCGGGTCATCGGGATTGATCAATGAGACAAAATATGGGGTCACATCCACGCGGAAAAGACCGCTGCTGCTGAGGGCCTTGCGCTCGCTGTTAGTGAGCGGGAAGATCTTCTCAAAATCCTCGATGGAGTTCAAGCGCCGGCTCAGTTGCCAGCGCCAGTCGTTCCACTGCTCATCAGGTACGTCTTTGAAAAATGGTGCGCGTTTTGAAACGAAGGGGGTGGGGGTCATGCATCCTCCTCAACACAGGATAGATTGAACCTTATCAAGTTCATTTTAAGGGTTAATCACCGGATGGTCAACACGAACAAGAAAAGACTGGCTCCCGATATTTACCAATCATTTTTGATGTGACTCCTGACCGCCTATTCCACCTGGTAGGGCACTTCGGTGATCACGATCTTCTTGCGGTGCAGCAGCGCTTTCCGCAGCGTCTCCGCGGTACGCATATGCAGTATCTTGACCCACCAATGACGGGGAACAAATTGCGGGACAACCAGGGTAATGATCTCGTTAGGCGCCAGAATCAACGATATCTTGTCGATGTACTCCAGCAACGGTTCGAGGAACAAGCGGTAAGGAGATTCAAGTATCACCAGTCGGTAACCCTCTCCCCAACTCTCCCATCTGCTCTTCACTTTAGCTGTCTCTGCTGGGTCAATGGAGACGTGCAGCACAGTCACATCATCAGATAAGGATTTAGCGAAATGCAGACCCGCCAGGGTACCGTTATGCACCCCGCTGATGGGCATGATCACGCGATTGCGGGAAATGTTGCGGTTAATGTGCGGATTTTCCAATGAGAGCTGGTCTGCCAGTTTTTTATAGTGGCGGTGTATTTGCATGAAGATGAATACCAGCGTCGGAATCACGATTATGATCACCCAGGCGCCTTCGCGGAATTTAGTGATGGCAAAAATGACCGCCACAACCGCAGTGCTGGCCGCGCCGACACCGTTGATGATCATCTTATATACCCATCCCTTATCATGCTTAAGAATGGATCCGCGCTCAATGATTTCTACTTCAGGTGAAAGATGCCCGGACTTCCACCAGCGCCGCGCCATACCCGTTTGTGAAAGCGTGAATGACAGAAAAACCCCGATCGCATACAAGGGAATCAGGTTGGTAACACTGGCTTGAAAACCGATCACCAGTAAAGAAGCGATCACAGCCAATAAGACGATACCGCTCGAATACACCAGGCGGCTGCCTCTAAAAGTCAACTGGCGCGGCATGAAACCATCGGATGCCTGCAGGGCGCTCAAGCGCGGAAAATCCGCGAAGGCCGTGTTGGCAGCCATGATGAGGATTACTGCCGTGGCGCTGATGGTTACCAGGTAAGGCAACCCCTGCCCATTGAACACTGTACGCACCAGTTGCGAAATTACCGTTTCAACTTCAGAGGGAATGACGCCGATGCGGCTGGATAAGAAAGAGATACTCAGGAAGAGGGATGCAAGTATCAACGCCATGTAGATTAAGGTTTTACCCGCATTTTTCGTCCTGGGCTCTTTAAAAGCGGTGATGCCGTTGGATATTGCTTCGATACCCGTCAGCGCAGAAGTACCGCTTGAAAAGGCATGCAGCAGCAGGAACGGGGTGACCAGCGCCAGAGGTCCTTCCGCCTCCATCAAGGGCGGATTGACCACTGTTCCCAGTGAACCGGAAAGATAGCGCACCAATCCCATGATCACCGTGATGAACATCGCCACCACAAAAAAGTAAGTGGGAATAGCGAACAGCACCCCGGATTCTTTAACGCCGCGTAAATTGACCAGCATCACAAACAGGATCAACGCCACGGCGATGGTTACCCTGTACTGGAACAGCGCGGGAAAGGCGGAAACAATTTGCGCCACGCCTGAAGAAATGGAGACCGCGACCGTGAGCACATAATCCGTTAACAAAGCAGCGCCTGCGGTTAACGCCGGGATTTCCCCCAGGTTATCCCTGGCAACAATATAGGCGCCTCCACCTCCTGGGTACGCGGAAATCGTCTGCTCATATGAAAAGGTGACAACCGCCATGAGCAGCACAATCACAACGGAAATGGGAAAGACATACCGGAACGCCATGCTACCGGCTACCGCCAGGATGATCATGATTTCCTGGGTGGCATAAGCCGTCGAGGATAACGCGTCTGAAGCAAAGACCGCCAGACCGACCAGTTTGCCGATGGTTTGATGCGGCGCGTCGGCCGTCGCAAGAGGGCGACCGATGAGCCAGGTTTGCAGTTTATTTTCGTGCGTGATGCTGGAGGATTGTTCAAAAATATTTACGGGTTTTTCAATTGGATTCATCTTTTAAGGCTCTCTATAGTTTTACAAAAATTAATAAATAATACAGACTCTCGACTTCGGTAGAGAGTTTACTTAATTTAGATAAGTTTTAACTAAGGGTCTTTTGAAAAAAAATAAAGAAAAAATAAGTGCTTTACTCCCCGGTTTTAAACCTGTAACCCACACCTGGGTCAGTAACCAGCACCATCGGCGCGTCGGGATCAATTTCTATCTTCTTGCGCAGCTGGCCAATATAGACCCGCAGGTATTCAATATGGTCGGCCTCTTCGAACCCCCAGACCTGGGTCAAGATCGCCTGGTGGGTCAATACGCGGTCAGCGTGCGAGGCCAGATAAGCGAGCAACTTGAATTCAGTGGCGGTGAGCTTAAGTTCGATACCGTCCAAACTGGTAACGTGACGCCCCAGGTCGATAGTGAGTTTACCCGCCCTGATGACCGTCTCCCGGTTGCCGATGGACTGGGCAGAGTGGCGCAGCGCAACCCGGATGCGCGCCAGCAGCTCCTCAATGTTGAATGGCTTGGTGAGGTAATCATCAGCGCCCTTATCCAACGCGGCGACCTTATCGCGCTCGCCATCGCGTACAGAAAGTACAATGATCGGGATCGTCGACCAGGTACGCAACTGTTCGCAGACTTCGATTCCATCCATATCCGGCAGCGTCAGATCAAGGATGATGACATCAGGAAGTTGTGAGGCTGCCAGCGCAATCCCTTCTTCACCGGTCACCGCAGCGATGACACGAAAATGCCCGGAACTCAAAATGGTCTTCAATGCCCGTAAAATTTGCGGCTCGTCATCGATCAGCAAAATCAAAGGGTCTTTATCCATCTGTTAGATCCTCCGGTAATCGCGGCAAGGCGCCATCCAGAGTGAGCGGAAGGGTGATATTGAAGGTAAATCCATCCGCCGAATTCTCCGCCCATATTTTACCTTCATGCGCTTCGATGATCCCCTTGCAGATGGATAAACCCAGGCCGGTACCTGTGACCTTATCCGCTTCGGTGATTCTGAAGAATTTATCAAAGATATGCCCGAGGTGCTCTTCTGGAACTGGCGGGCTCTGGTTGACCACTTTGACCACCACCTGGCCCCCCGTAACTCCTGCACTAACGGTAATCGGGGTGTTCCTGGGAGCGTATTTGATACTGTTGCTGAATAGATTGGTGAAAACCTGACCCATCATCACATAATCTGTCGGCACCAGAGGCAACTCTTTTTCTATTGTGTAGAGGATGGAGTGTTCGGCGAGTTGCCCGTGCATTTTTACTTCAACACCCTTGATGATTTCAATGAGCGAATTCCAGCGTTTGGTCGGCTTGAGCGTGCCAGCCTCGATGCGCGACATATCCAAAAGGTTACCCACAAGCAGATTCAACGCGTCCGTTTCTTCATCGATGGTCGCCAATAATTCCGCCCTGGCGGGGGTTTCCCATGGCACTGCCCCTCCCCGCAGGCTGGAGGCTGATGCCTTAATCGCCGCCAGCGGTGAACGCAACTCATGAGATACTGAATTCAACAAAGCGGTCTTTACCCGGTCGCTTTCCTCCAGGATCCTGGCGAGGTTTTCACTTTGGAACAGGCGAATCCTTTCAATGGCCAGCGCTCCCTGGTTGCAGAACGCTGAAAGCATACGCATTTCTTCAATGGAAAGTTTATTCTGATCGAACCACAGGTTCAGCGTTCCTTCGTCATTTCTTGCAGTGCTCATGTGAATGACCAGTTCGGCCGGGTTTTCGAGCCGTGCCGTCTCGGGATACCGGTAAATAATCTTTTCATCCGATGACAGATCTCTGGTGGAGATTTCGACCTGGTCAAAATTGAATGTGTCATGAATCCTGGCGGCAAGCATGCCGATGGTTTCACGGATGTCGGTCACACCGGCTAAAGCGGAGGTTACTTCATATAGTTGCGCGGATTCCTGCTCTCTTTTTTCCGCCAGGCGTACCGCCTTCCTCGCCTGCCCAATCAACTGGCTGACCACCACCGCCACGATCAGAAAAACGATCAATGTGATCAAATCCTGCGTCTGATGCACGTTCAGCGTGAAGTAAGGCTGGATAAAGAAATAATTGAACGCCAGGAATGAAACAAACCCCGCGATGATGCCGGAGGTCAATCCCCACAGCACCGTACAGACCAAAACAGGAAGCAGGTAAAGCAAGGCAATGAGCTGGATTTGCAAGCCGGATTCCACCAGCTTTAATAAGAAAGTGACTAATCCAATAATTGCAATATTGCCAATTAGCCGCAATATTAGCGTGATCGTGTGGTCGATGTTGTTCTTCAAGGCGCAACCTCTCCATCATCTTACCAGAATATCACGCTTGTACAGTAAGGAAAAAAACACATTGCAGCTAACAAGGCAACTCGAGAGTCGCATTAATCTTTTATTAGAACGTTCCACCCTTCCTTGACGTGAATTTTCCGGCATGTTATCATTATTGGCAGTAAATTAGCACTCAAGCACTTCGAGTGCTAAAAAGATAAAAAATGACCGAACTTACTGACCGCCAACGCATGCTGCTTTCCCTGGTGATCCACGAATACGTCCGCTCGGCGAACCCGGTGGGCTCAAAACACGTCGTGGAGCAGTTCAACCTGGAGATGAGCTCTGCCACGGTGCGCAATGAACTTTCCACGCTCACCGAACTGGGTTATCTGCGTCAACCTCACCTATCCGCCGGCAGGGTGCCCACCGAAGATGGCTACCGCCTATTTGTGGGCAACATCGTTCAGGAAACTGAACTGCCAGATTCCACGCGCCGCACCATCGCCCATCAGTTCTACCAGATGCGCCAGGACGTGGAAGGCTGGACGCGGCTGGCAGCCTCCATACTGGCGCATCAATCCCGCGCCGCCTCCCTCGTCACCGCGCCTCATCCAGAGCAATCCCGTTATAAACACCTCGAACTGATTGCCGCGCGCGGGCGCCAGGTTTTGATGGTGCTGGTGCTGATGGGCGGTGAAATTCTGCAACGCTTTATAACCCTTCCCGAACCGGTATCACAGGAGCAACTTTCGAACGCGGCCGACCATTTAAATAATCTCTTCACCGGTCATAATATGGTAGAGATGTCCAGTGAATCCAGTGTGCTCAGTGCGCTGGAACAGGATTTTCAACAGATCGTGTTGGATGAAATGGAACAGGCGGATTCGATGATCTCTGGAGAGGTGGTGCTGGATGGGTTGACCAACGTGCTGGCAGAACCGGAATTCGCTGCTTCAGAGGAAGCCAGGCGCGCGCTGCGCGTGTTGGAGGAAAAACCACTGTTGAATGACATTTTATCCAAAACAGTGCTGCACGGATCCTCGCTGGGCGGGGTACAGGTGCTGATTGGCGGTGAGGGCATCTATGACGCGCTTTCGCAGTGCTCCATCGTGCTCGCTCGTTACGGCACCCCCGGCCTGGCAACCGGCACGCTCGGCGTGCTCGGTCCCATGCGCATGCCCTACGGAAGGACCATCTCCATCGTCAGGTTCCTTTCAGGGTTGCTTTCAGACCTGGTGAATGACACGATCATCGAATGATTGTTTTTTAAAAACTAAATGACTGAGGAATAAATCATGGATGAAGCAAAAAAACACAGCAGAAAACCCCATCAGCAGGAAACAGAAACAGGTGAAGAGTTAAAAGAAACGGCATCATCAGAAACGACTCTGGTTGAGAAAATCGATCAACTTAAAACCCGTCTGGCAGAGCTAGAAAAGGAAGCCGCTGACAACCTGGAGGGCTGGCAACGGGAACGGGCGGAATTTTCCAATTATAAAAAGCGCGTTGAACGCGACCAGGCTCAATCACGGCAGGATATCACCGGTGCGATCATTAAAAAATATCTGGTGGTGCTGGATGACCTGGAACTCGCATTGAAGGATAAACCCAAGAACGGCCCCGGAGAAGCCTGGGCGAACGGTATCGAACTGATCGCGCGCAAGTTGCTCGCCATCATCGAAGCAGAGGGTGTTGAGCTCATCAATCAGAACAGGGTTCCCTTTGACCCGACCGTTCACGAAGCAATTTCAAGTGAAGAGAATGTGGATTTCGAAAGCGGCGAAGTCATCGAAGTCATGCGCCAAGGTTACAAATTAGGCGACCGCGTTTTGCGTCCGGCAATGGTGCGCGTCGCCAGATAATCTATATTGGAGAGGAATTTATGGCAAAAATCATTGGTATAGATCTCGGTACCACCAACTCGGTTGTAGCGGTGATGAGCGGCGGCGAACCCGTCGTCATCCCATCCGCCGAAGGGGAACGTCTCATTCCGTCAGTCGTGGCGGTAAACAAGAATCACGAGCGCATCGTGGGGCGCGCCGCCCGCAACCAGGCCATCGTCAACCCCGAAAATACTATTTTTTCGATCAAGCGCCTGATGGGTCGCAAATTCAGCGACCCTGAAGTACAGCGCACCATCAGCCGCGTGCCTTACAAAATTTCCGCGGCCAGCAATGGTGATATCCGCGTGACCCTCGACGGCAAAGAGTACAGCCCCCCCGAGATTAGCGCCATGATCCTCAGCAAGCTCAAGGCAGACGCCGAAGCCTACCTGGGTGAGACTGTGAACCAGGCCGTGATTACCGTGCCGGCGTATTTCAACGACGCCCAACGCAACGCCACCAAAGACGCCGGCCGTATCGCCGGGCTTGAAGTGTTGCGCATCATCAACGAACCGACCGCGTCCTCCCTGGCTTACGGGCTGGATAAGAAAAAGAACGAGGTCATCGCGGTTTATGACCTCGGCGGCGGCACTTTCGATATATCCGTGTTGGATGTCGGCGAAGGCGTCTTCCAGGTGCGTTCCACCAACGGTGATACCTTCCTGGGCGGTGATGACTTTGACCTGCGCGTGATGGATTTCCTCATCGAGGAATTCAAGAAGTCCAGCGGGATCGACATTCATAATGACCGCCAGGCACTGCAACGCCTGAAAGAAGCCGCTGAGAAAGCCAAGATAGAGCTTTCCACTGTGCAGCAGACCGAGATCAACCTGCCCTACTTGACGGCTGACGCCACCGGTCCCAAGCACCTTGTGCTCACTCTCACCCGCGCCAAACTCGAGCAACTCACCGGCGATCTGATTCAGAAGACCATGGATCCCATCCGCCGCGCGCTCTCAGATGCAAGCCTTAAGGCTTCTGAGGTCAACGAGGTGGTGCTGGTCGGCGGTATGATCCGCATGCCCGCGGTCCAGGAGGCTGTGAAACGCGAATTCGGCAGAGAACCGCACAAGGGTGTGAACCCTGACGAGGTCGTGGCGGTTGGCGCGGCCATCCAGGCGGGTGTGCTGGGTGGAGATGTCAAAGACATCCTGCTGCTCGACGTTACCCCGCTGACGCTTTCAGTGGAAACCCTGGGCGGCGTTTCAACCCCGCTCATTGAACGCAACACCACCGTTCCCACCCGCAAGAGCCAGGTGTTCTCAACCGCGTCTGATGGTCAGACCCAGGTGGAAATCCACGTGTTGCAGGGAGAACGCCCCATGGCAGCGGATAACAAGTCATTGGGTAAGTTCAACCTGGACGGCATCCCCCCCGCGCCGCGCGGCATTCCGCAAATTGAAGTAACTTTCGATATTGACGCCAATGGCATCCTTAACGTCACCGCGCTGGATAAAGCCACCAACCGCTCCCAGCACATTACCATCACCGCCTCGAGCGGGTTGACCGAAGCCGAAATTCAGAAGATGAAACAGGATGCTGAAGCCAACGCCGAAGCAGACCGTAAACGCAAAGAATTGGTTGAAGTGCGCAACAACGCTGATAACACCATTTATACCGCGGAAAAAATGATCCGTGAAAACGGTGAAAAGACTCCCGGCGAACTGAAGAAAGAGGTTGAAGATGGCATCGCCAGCCTGCGCGGCATCATGAACAATGACGATGCCGCTGCCACCCGCACCGCCACCGAAGCGCTGGGACAGTCGATCCAGAAGATCGGCGCCAGCATGTACCAGCAGCCCGGAGCCGGAGCGCAGGAAGCGCCGGGTGGGCAGCAGGAGCAACCAGGTACTGATAATGGTGGTGGCACACCACCTGATGGTGATACCGGTGATGTGGTGGATGGCGAATTTAAATCAGTATAAGCCAGGCTTGTACCTTCAGGTATAATCTGACGGGGCGACCGGAGAGACCCTCTCCGCGCCCCGGATTGACCTTAAATTGCTTACAGGGATAACGATGTATGACCAAGCGTGATTATTATGAAATTCTGGGTGTCAACCGTAACGCCTCTGCGGAGGAGTTGAAATCGGCTTTCCGCACCCTGGCGCGTAAATTTCACCCGGATATGAACAAGGAAGCGGACGCTGAAGAGAAGTTCAAGGAAATCAACGAAGCGTACGCCGTCCTTTCAGATGTCGATAAACGTCGCGCCTATGATCAATTCGGTCACGCCGGCGTTAACGGCGCGGGCGGCGTGCCGGACTGGTCAACGATGGATTTCGCCGATATTTTCGGCGAGTTCTTCGGGTTTGCCACCGGCGCTTCGCGCGCGCGCCAAAACGCGCCACGGCGCGGGCAGGACCTTTCTTACGCTGTAACGCTGACCTTTGAAGAGGCCATCTTTGGGGTGGAAAAAGAAGTCGAAATCACCCGTGATGAAGTTTGCCACACCTGCGGAGGTAAAGGCGCCGAACCCGGTTCCAACCCGGCCAAATGCAGCAATTGCGGCGGTCGCGGAGAAGTGCGCCAGGTTCGGCAGACCTTTTTGGGGTCAATGGTGCAGGTAACCACCTGCCCGGTCTGCGCCGGGCGCGGTGAGATCATCGGCACACCTTGCCATACCTGCAGCGGCAGAGGTCTGGAACGCAAGACTATCACCAAGAAGGTGGCCATCCCCGGTGGGGTGGATAGCGGCACGCAGATCCGCCTGGCTGGTGAAGGGCAGCCCGGCATCAACGGCGGACCCACTGGCAACCTGTACATCGAGGTTAAGGTCAAAAGCCACAAGTTCTTCAGGCGTAAAGAGAACGACATCCTGCTCGACCTGAACATCAATATCGCCCAGGCGGCGCTTGGCGCCGATGTCGAGATCCCCACGGTGGATGGCCCCACTAAACTGTCCATCCCGGCCGGTACCCAGCCTGGCAAGGTGTTCACCCTACGCGGCAAAGGTAGTCCTATCCTGCGCAGCAACGCTCGCGGCGATCAAAAGGTGGTTGTCAATGTAGAGGTCCCCACCCGCCTGACAGACGAACAGCGCCAGCATCTTGAAGCGCTGGCTGCCAGCATGGGCACGGAAGTTAAACCGCAGGAAAAAGGATTCCTGGACACGTTGAGGGAGGTTTTCGGTGGCTGATGCCAGATGGCTGCAGGTATCGCTGACCGTGGATGGCGAACTGGCCGAAGCCGTGGCGGAAGTACTGAGCCGTTACACCAGCGGCGGCGTGGTGGTGGAATCCAACGTTAAGTACCGCGATGCTGAAGATGAAGGCACGCCTTACGGTCCGGTCAAAGTGTACGGTTACCTCATCATTGACGCGAATATCGAAACGAACCGCCACAAGCTAGAAGAAGCGTTGTGGCACCTGCATACCATCCGCGAACTACCGCAACCTGAATACAATGAAATCGCTGACGAGAACTGGATGGAAGCCTGGAAGGCACATTACCATCCCATCCCCATCGGTCAGAAGCTGCTGGTACTGCCGGCGTGGATCAAACAGGAGGATAAAAGCCGGCTGGCGGTAAAGATAGACCCGAGCATGGCCTTTGGCACCGGCACACATCCCTCCACCCAGCTATGCCTGGAATTGCTTGAAGATTACACCATCGCGGGAAAACCCGCCATTGATATCGGTTGCGGGTCGGGCATCCTCTCCATCGCGGCGCTCAAACTCGGCGCCTCAACAGCCGTCAGCGTGGATATCGACGCGGCGGCCATCAAGGCCACGCACGAAAATAGCCGTGCCAACGGCGTGGAAGAGAAAGTTGAAACCGGGTTGGGCTCCGTGGATGAAGTAAACGCGGGGAAATTCTCCGCGCGGAACGCGCCGCTGGTGCTGGCAAACATCCTCGCACCCGTCCTCATTCGCCTGTTCGAGGGGGGCATGGCACGCCTGGTAACCCCGGGTGGTGTCATCCTTCTGGCCGGCATCCTGGCGGAACAGGGAGCGGGCGTGCGTGCCGCCGCTGAAGCGCAGGGGCTCACCTTTGTTGAGCAACGCCACAGCGGCGATTGGGTGGCGCTGGTGATGCGCCAGCCCTGATATTTGATCGCACCCTTGCCCGCGCGCTGCGCGGGCTTTTTGTTTGACAACGCATTGGGCACGTCCTATACTTGTCGGCATGGAAACACCCACAATCCGAACAATCGAAGACGCAGATATTTCTGCGATCATCGGCATCTACAACCATTACATCACCAAGACAACGGCCTCATTTGAGGAAGCACCAGTCAGCGAGGAAGAAATGCGCCGGCGCATTGAGGGAGTGAAAGCGCAGCAGATGCCGTGGTTGTGCGCGATGGTCGGAGGAAAGCTCGCCGGTTACGCTTACGCCACGCGCTGGCGCGAACGCTCCGCCTACAGGTTCACCGTTGAAACCACCATCTACCTGGCGCCGGCCTTCACCGGGCTTGGCATCGGCAAGACACTTTACGGAGAATTGCTCACGCGTCTGCGCACCGCGGGAGCGCACGCGCTGATGGCGGTGATCACCCTGCCCAACCCCGCCAGCGTGGCGTTGCACGAAGCGTTGGGATTTCAGAAGGTTGGTCAACTGGCTGAGGTGGGCTTTAAATTCAAGCGTTGGGTCGATGTGGGGTACTGGCAGTTGATCTTCAGGAAATAAAAAACACCAGGGTCCCCCGCTGGCGTTTGAGAAAATCCATTCCCCGCTGTACTAATCGAGTATCTCAAACGAAGTCGTGATTTCAGCCTGGCCTCTGAGCGTTGCTGCCACTGAACAGTACTTCTCTTCCGACAACTCGATGGCCTGCGCCGTGTCCTTTTCAGTGAGCGCGCTGCCTTTCAGGCGATAAGTAAGGTGAATCTTGNNCTTTCGAGCCCGGCGCGCTTTTTTGTGAGTATCTCCACCACGTCCACCGCGGTGCAAGAGGCCAGCGCCACCAGCATCAACTCAGAGGGCTTCATGCCCACGCCTTCGTCAGGGGTGGAGAGCACCACTGAATGCTTTGTGGAATCCGTGCCAACAAACTGCTTACCGCCAATCCATTTTACTGAGGCTGAACTCATATCCTGCTCCTGATCATTATGTTTTGTGAATGACCGCCAGCATTTCCACGGCCAGTTTTCGGCGTTCTTCCTTGCCAATATCATCAGAAAGCATGCAGTCATTGACCATTTGTTCTGTGTAGGCTTCAATGGCTGCCTGCAGCGCGGAGCGGGCAGCGCAGAGCTGCTGCAGCACATCGCTGCAATCCCGTTCCGCCGCGAGCATGCGGTTGATGCCGCGGATCTGCCCCTCGAGGCGGTTGAGGCGGTTGCGGATGCGCTGCTTGCTGAGATCTGATTTTAGCTTCATGAAATTCCTGTCACGCAGGTTTGATTAACCCGCTCAGGTGAAACCGCCGGAACTTGAGCCGCAGCCCCCTGAAGAGGCACCAACGTCGGACTGACTTCCGGAAGACGAGAACATCGAAAGCTTCTTGCGCGTGTCCTCCCCGGCGCAGCGCGGGCAGCGCGGCCGTTCGCCAGCCTGATCAAAGCGCATCATCTTTTCAAATTCATTTCCGCAGTCGCTGCAAATGTATTCGTATAATGGCATGCGTCACTCCAAAAGATATTATACTCCCGGGGAGTATTTTATCATGCTTTATCAAAATAACAAGGGAAACATAACAGAGCATCTGACGCTGCGCAGGTGGGGGA
>DHGL01000030.1:4369-4524 GCA_002402725.1 Anaerolineaceae bacterium UBA4799 | reverse complement strand
AAATAGCGCAGGAGGTAACGAATGGCACGCAGACAACCCGGCTTAAGCGAGAGACATCGCAAAATCATGGAATTCCTCACCAGGTTCCAGGATGTCAACGGATATGCACCATCCATCCGGCAGATCGGAGACAGCATCAATGTGAAGTCCACCTC
>DHGL01000030.1:0-4266 GCA_002402725.1 Anaerolineaceae bacterium UBA4799 | reverse complement strand
ATCCCCATCGCCGGGCGCATCGTGGCCAGCGAGCCCATCCCCATGCCCCTCTCTGACCTAAATTATTACGACGCTGAATCCAGCGTGGATATCGCGCGCAGCCTGCTGCCCGCCAAGGAGATTAACGATCTGTTCGCTCTCGAGGTGAGCGGAGACTCGATGATCGACGCCATGATCAACGACGGCGATATTGTAGTTATGAAGAAAGCCGCCTCAGCCAACAACGGCGAAATGGTGGCGGTTTGGCTGGATGATAATAACGAGACCACCCTCAAGTATTTCTACAAGGAAGCCGACCGCATTCGCCTGCAGCCCGCCAACCCCAACATGAGTCCTATCTATGTAAAAAATCCCAAGAGCCTGCGCATTATGGGCAAGGTGGTGATGGTCATCCGCCAGGTGCATTCGGTAGCTGGTTAATTCAATCAACAAAAAAGACCTCCCTGACGGGAGGTCTTTTTCAATCGCAACCGAAACTAGGCGAGTTCGACAACGCCGCCAGCGGCTTCGATCTTGGACTTGGCGTCGGCAGCAGCTTCTTTGCCAACACCGCTGAGCACTTTGGAACCAGCGGTTTCAGCCATGTTCTTGGCTTCCACCAGGCCCAGGTTGGTGAGGGTGCGGATGACTTTGATGACTTCGATCTTCTTGGGACCGGCGTCCTTGAGGACGACATCAAACTCGGTCTTCTCTTCTTCGGGTTCAGCAGCGGCGGCAGCGGCAGGTCCGGCAGCCACAGCCACAGGTGCGGCGGCGGAAACACCCCACTTCTCTTCCAACTTTTTCACCAGCTCGGCAGCTTCAAGAACGGTGAGACCGCTCAACTGCTCTACAAGTTTTTCCATATCAGCCATTTCTAAAACTCCTTTGTTAATTTTATTCATTTATCATCGGGTAAAACAATTACCCGGGGTATAAGCCATTCGATCAGGCAGCGACAGGCGCTTTCTCTGAATAGGCTTTAACGACAGCCGCCAATGAACGGGCGGGTTCGGCCAGCGTGCGCACCAGCTTGGTCGCGGGGGCGGAAATCAAGCCCAGCAGCATAGCCTGCATCACGGGCAGCGGCGGGAGATCTGCCAGCGCTTTTACCTGGGCATCTGAGATGACAACTTTGCCCAGGAAACCGCCTTTAACCTTGCGGGTCTCATTTCCTTTGATGAAGTCAGCGAATACTTTCGCCAGCGCGGGGGGGTCATTAAAAGCAAACCCGACAAGGGATGTACCTTCAAGAAATTCTGGCACTGTGTATCCCCCGGTCTGCAACGCGCGGCTAAACAGCGTGTTCTTCACCAGGTGGACTTCACTTCCTGCTTCGCGGGCTTTCGCGCGCAGCGCATCGACTTCTTTCATCGTCATGCCAACATACTCAAGCACGAACATCGCCTGAGATTCTCCCATCCATTTTTCATATTGGGCGGTCATGTCGCCCTTCTGCTTCTTTGTAAAGGCCAATGAAAACTACCTCCTTCCTTCCAAAATAAAAATCAGTCTTTGTCCGGTTCTGCCGCACAAAGACTGATTCCAATTCTCCACCAGGGGAGGTAAATCTGAATCACGTCTTCACCTCGGCAGGATATTGAGTCTTCACAGACACCGGCTATCTTTGGTGAGCGCTGGAACACCCTCCAGCGAGGGATATTATACCACTATTTTTCGAGTGAGATGTTCATCGCCTGCAGCGGGTCCACCTTGACGCCAGGACCCATGGTGGCGGCGATAGTCACTTTCTTTAGATATGAACCCTTCGCGCCGGATGGTTTCGCCTTTTTGATGGCTTCCATCAAAGCGGCGAAATTTTCGAACAGCTGTACGGCATCAAACGAGGCTTTGCCGATAGGCACGTGAATATTGGCGGTCTTGTCCAGCCGAAACTCAACGCGGCCGGCTTTTGATTCATTGATCACGCGCGGCAGGTCATCCGCTGAACAGACAGTGCCGGCTTTCGGATTCGGCATCAAAGAACGCGGGCCGAGCACGCGACCCAGGCGGCCAACTTTGCCCATCATATCGGGAGTGGCAATGGCTACATCAAAATCCGTCCATCCCGCGGCGATTTTGTTGATCATCTCGTCACTATCTGCCACATAATCCGCGCCAGCTTCCTGGGCCCTGGTCGCGGCTTCTCCCTGGGCGAAGACCAGCACGCGGACGGCCTTACCCAGTCCGTGCGGTAGTACACATACATCGCGCACCTGCTGATCAGCCTGGCGCGGGTCCAAGCCCATACGCAGATGAACTTCAATGGTGGAATCGAACTTGGTGTAAGCTGTTTCTTTTGCCAGTGTTACTGCTGCAAGCGGCTCGTAGGTCTGTTCGGTATTGACCCTGGCGAGCGCCTCCAGGTATTTCTTACCGTGTTTCGCCATTTTTTCTCCTTCGTGGTGCAAGCGGGTGCGTTAACACCCTCCCACAAACCTAATTTTCTACAATGGTGATGCCCATGTTACGGGCGGTGCCTTCGATCTGGCGCATGGCGCCTTCGACGTCCAGCGCGTTCATATCTTTCATCTTGATCTCAGCGATCTCACGCACCTGAGCGCGGGTGACCTTGCCCACCTTTTCGCGGTTGGGGATCTTTGAGCCGCTCGGTACACCGGCTGCTTTTTTAAGCAGCTCGGAGGCCGGGGGCGATTTCAAGATGAAGGTGAATGAACCATCAGTGAAAACGGTGATTTCCGCAGGGATGATCTCGCCCACACGGTTCTGGGTGCGCGCGTTGTACTCCTTGCAGAATGCCATAATATTGATGCCGTGCCCGGCGAGGGCAGGACCAATGGGGGGCGCAGGGTTGGCTTTTCCAGCCTGAATCTGCAAACGAACGATTGCTTTTAATTTCTTTGCCACTTTTTTTCTCCTCGGTGGTTATAACGGGTGATATCTGGGACACCCTCCCACAAACAGGTCAACAGACCTGGTTATGCCTTTTCCACCTGCAGGAAATCCAGCTCCACAGGGGTTTCACGACCAAAGAAGTTCACCATAACGCGAACCTTGGTCTTTTCCATATCAATCTCCGCGACAACGCCTCGGAAATCATTGAACGGCCCGTCCACGATGCGTACGCGCTCTCCGATCTTGAAGGTCACTTTCACCAGCGGGGCTTCGGCTTCCATGCGGCGTAAAATCTGCTGCACCTCTTCAGGGCGTAGCGGGGTGGGATCGTTGCCCATTCCTACAAAACCGGTGACGCCCGGGGTATTGCGCACTACGTACCATGATTCCTCCGTGAGAATCATGTTGACAAGCACATAACCGGGGAACACATGGCGTTCCACAGTGCGGCGTTTACCGTCCCTTACTTCAATCTCTTCCTGGGTGGGGATGACCACGTCAAAGATCTTGTCCTTCATCCCCATTGTCTCGATGCGCTGCTCAAGGTTGTAGCGCACCTTGTTCTCGTAACCCGAATAGCAGTGCACCACAAACCAGGCGCGTTCCTGCGAACCATCTGCTGGTAGACCTAGCGGTATCTCTTCAGCCTTGATCTCGCTGGAGAGAGGGACAGCTTCAGAGGCGACAGGTTGAGATGCGTCTAATCCGCCCGAAGGAGTTAATTCTTCAGGCAGGTTTTCTTCCAGTTCGTCCTGGTTGAAATCGTCCTGCGCGACCATAAACACCAAACCTTAATGTGCCCGGGATAGGGTTATCCCAGCACCAAACCGACAAGTTTTGTAAAAACAAAATCCAAACCGCCCAGGATAGCGCCCATGATGATCATCACCAGCAGCACAATCTTGGTCAGGCGCCAGGCTTCATGCGGAGTTGGCCAGGTCACCTTATGCAGTTCACCAACCGTCTCGCGCCACCAGCGCTTGATGCGGTTTTCTTTCTTGACCTTCTGGTTCTTATCAGCCACAGCCAACTCCTTATTTTCAGGGTAAAACGCCGCCATCATGACGGCGATTACATTTCACTTCTTGGCAGGCCAGGCAGGAATCGAACCCGCAACCTCCTGTTTTGGAGACAGGCACTCTGCCAGTTGAGCTACTGGCCTGTATTGGCTGGGCGGAATATCCGCCCAACCGAAATTACAGCGCTACTTTGTCTCGCGGTGAAGCGTGTGCTTTTTACACCGCGGGCAATACTTCTTTATTTCCATCCGCGTCGGATCGTTACGGCGATTCTTCTCAGATGTGTAGTTGCGTTCTTTACAATCATCGCACGCGAATGTGATTACCGGTCTGACATCTTTCTTTTTTGAAGCCATAATTCACTCATGCAGCCGACTTTCACCAGCTGACGCTCCTTCTATTTCGATTATGC
>DHGL01000002.1 GCA_002402725.1 Anaerolineaceae bacterium UBA4799 | reverse complement strand
CCCGCTCTTCTCCACCGCGGCCAATAACGCTTCGGCCAGGGCGCGCGCCTGCGCGGCGGTGATGTACAGGTGGCTTTCTTCGTTGCGCAGCAGCCGCTCGCCCTCCACGCAATCTTCGGTCATCTTCAAACAAATGTTGTCTGCCAGGTCGTGGTCTTCGCAGGCATAAAAGACCTCCACCTTTAGTGATTCGTCCAGCAGAAGGATCGGTTTCATTATGAGCCTCCTTGTGTTCTCATTGATAATAGTATATGCAAAACCGGCGCGGCTTTCAACCGTTACAGGTATTTTCTGTATCTCCGTTCAATTACGGTATAATGCATTTCTGTCCGGGGTTATCAGATTAAAATACCGGCGGCGACTGGTGGATTTATGAAAGTGAAAAGCAAAGCCTGGATTCATGTGGTGTTGTGGGGTTTGATGGTGCTGTACCTTTTTATCGCCCCGCCCATAAAAGATAAACTGACAATCAAGGAAGGCAAACCCGTAGACCTGGGCAATGTTACGCTTGAGTCCTCTGAATCCATCCGATCCAACATTGATAAAATCAGTGAAGTGAAACTCGGTAAACAACTGCTCTACCGGGTCATCGGCTGGTCATTTATTGAACGGGATGTTAAACAAACAGATTATGATGTGTATCTGGTGTTGAGTTCCGAAAACCACACTTATTTCTTTCCCACCAGGCGCGGTAATCGGGAGGATGTTGAAAAGGCTTTTCCTGATTTAGCGGCTGATCTGAGCCAGAGCGGCTTCACCGCGTTCATCGCCAAAGACACGATGAAAAAAGACGAGTATCGTGTAGGCTTTCTGTTCAAGCACAAAACCAGCGGCGAGATGATCTATCAGTCCACCGATGAACGCCTGGAAAAAACTTTCAACAGAATAAAAATAGTGGAATGACACCGTAATGGATCAGACCCGCGACTTCATTAACCGTATACTGGAAACCAGGGCTGCCAGGCTGATCTACCCGTTCATCGCTCCCCTGTTGTTCGGTTTATACCCGGCGTTCTATTACTATACCAAGAACGCCACCATGGTACAGTCCGCCAGCTTTGGCAGGGTGGTGCTGGCTTATGTACTGCTGATACTGGCGCTGTACCTGGTCTTTTTACCATTTCATCACTTTAATGGAACGCGAGCGGCCAATTCGGTTTCTGTCTTCCTGCTTTTCTTCAACACCTATGGCATTATTTACAATGAACTGCGGGATGCCGACATTTTTAGAATCGAACATCTTACGCTGTTACCACTTCTCCTGCTAATGGCAGGTTATGCGCTCTGGTTTACCATGCGATTGGCAAAAAAACAAGCCGCAACTCTTTGGAAGGGCACAGTCATCCTTTTCACTGCGCTGATGGTGCTGACAGTCTTGCGGTTGATCCCCATCGAGGTCAAGAAGGCGCGCATCCAGCGGGAGGCCAATCGCCAGGTCGAGGCAGCGGCAGTTGCTGAAGCGCCTTCCTCTTATCCTGATATTTACTACTTCATCTTTGACGAATTCTCGGGGTTTGAAGCCATGCGCCAGTATTTTCACAATACCGAGGTGGACGAGTTCAAGGCTTTCCTGGAGGATAACGGATTCTTCGTGATGGAGGATTCCTTTAGCAGTTCCAACCACACCGTGCACCAGATGGCGGTGCGCATGAACTACACCGAATATGAGTATAAACAGGGAGACCAACCCATCTGGCATGAAGCGCTGGCGAACGCACGCGGCATCGCGTTGCTGGAATCGAAGGGTTACACCACCATGGTGTTCGAAGAGATTTCCATGCTGCATCCCACCCTGCCGGATATCCACGCCGATTACCTGTTCCATTACAATTACTCGACCGAAGGGGATATGGGGATTCTCTTCGACGAGTTCGGCATGCTGGTGGCAGATACCACCATGTTGTACGCCTTTGACGATTTTTACAGGCTTGGTAACCCGGCGGACCAGGCGCATAAAGATTTCATCATCAGCCTGCAGGAGCGGCTCCCCAACCTGGAGGACATTCCATCCCCCCGGTTCGTTTATACTCACCTGATGATCCCGCATCAACCCTTTATGTTCGACCGCAACGGAGATCTGGTTGATGTTACCTTCTTCCAAAACTGGAATTATTATGAGGGTCAATACATTTACACCATGAAATATATCGAAAAGATGGTGACTCGCATTTTGGCCAATGCTGACCCGGCACGTCCGCCGGTCATCATCCTGCAGTCAGACCACGGCGCGCGTATCCGAAAAAACAACCAGGAATTGAAGGGTTTTCCGCAGGAGATGCTGCGCAATATCCTCTTCGCGGTGTACCTGCCCGGTTATGATACCTCCACACTCACACAGGATGAAAATCCCATCAACACCCTGCCCATTATCTTCAACCATTACCTCGGAGAGGACATCCCGCTGCAAGCGCCAAACCTGCAGGGCACAGAAGAAGGGGATTGATATGGCAATTACAGGTTTAAATCTATGGATTTTGGAGCTCACGCAGCGCCGATGAAGCATTCAGTGATTCCTAAAAAACTGCAAGTCAGACCGCGTACCCGGGTACAATTGATCCTTTTCGCGTTGTTAGGGATTTATTTGATCATTGCACCGACGATCGAGTTGAAGTATTTCCTCACGCAGGGTAAGCCTGTGGAACTGCCGGGTTCCATGCCGGAATCGGAAGACCTGATCAACAGCGGCGTTGATGGCTCAAAAGAAACAGTCATCGAGGGTGAGAAGCTCTACAAGATTAACGGATGGTCGTTTTTGACCGTCGCCACAGACCTGGCGGATTATGATATCTACCTGGTGCTACGCTCTGAAAAGCGGGATTACGTTTTTCAGACCACGCCGACCGGGAGAAGAGACATTCCCAGGGTCTTTCCGGAATTTAATTTGGACCTGAAGAACTCGGGTTTTAATGTGTATATCGCCAAAGAAGCCTTACGCGTCGGTGATTATCAGGTCTGTTTTCTATACATAAACAAGGAAACCGGGCAGCGCTATTTTCAGGAAACCGACCGGCACATCATCAGGACGCCGAACCGATTGGAGCTGGTGAAAATCCAGTAAACTACCATGACAAATCCAGCCAACGCAAAAACCAAGTTCTTTCAATCGCGGGCGTTCAAGCTCATCTATCCGGTCATTGCTACCCTGCTGTTCGGCATCTATCCGGTTTTATATTTCTACAAAAAGAATGTCTCACTGGTGCTCCTTTCAAGTTTCCTGCGCATCCTGGGCATCTACCTGGTACTCATCATCCTCGTCTACGGCATCAGCCTGTGGCTGAACCACGGCAAAGCCATTAAAGCCGCTAACGCGGCCAGTGTTTTCATGCTCTTCATGAACACATACGGCATCCTTTTCCGGTTTGTGGAGGAAAAAGACCTGTTCATGGCCAAGCATTACACGCTGCTCCCGCTCTACCTGTTTATCGCCATCTGGCTGGCATGGCAGGTGACGCATCTCAAAACGCAGCCATCGCGAATGCTGTGGCGGGGTATTGTGCTGATCTTTGGCGCGTTGACACTTTTTAATACTTTCAGTATCCTCCCCAAGGAGATCGAAAAATCGCGGGTGCTGCAGACCGAATACACAGACGTGGAAGCCGCGGCTACGACGGACGGCGATAAATACCCGGATATCTATTACCTCGTTTTTGATGAGTTCTCCGGATTCAAAGCCATGCGCGGATACTGGCACACTGCCGAGGTCGAGCCATTTAAAGAATTCCTGTTGGAAAAAGGTTTTTTCGTGGCAGAAGACGTCCTTTCAAGCGGCACCTCCACACTGCACCAGATGTCCATCCGCCTGAATTACACCGAGTACCCGGATATCCCTGGTCAAACGGACAATTACTACCAGCTCATCGCTGACAACGCGGCCTTCAAATTCGCTAAGTCGAAGGGTTACACCAGCGTGGTCTTTGATGAAATCTCCTGGCAGTACCCGACCATGCCAACGATCAACGCAGATGTGCTTTATGAGATCGATCCCAGCGATAACAGCGATTTTGGCATGATCTTTGATGATTTCGGTGTGCTCATCACGGATAACACCATGTTTTACGCGCTTTCACAACTCTACCAGCTGGAAGATTTTGGCTACCGACCGCACCGCAACATGATCCTGTTAACCGTTGACCGGTTGGGGAACATGGGGGATATCCCGAAACCCAGGATCGTTTACTCGCACCTGATGATCCCGCACCGGCCGTACCTCTACACCAAAACGGGTGAAATGGTGGATTCAGAGTATTACAGGGACTGGGATTACTACGAGGGGTACTGGGTGTATTCGCTGGGAGTCATCGCGCAGATGGTGAACAACATCCTCGAAGACGCCGACCCCGCCAACCCGCCGGTCATCATCCTGCAATCGGACCACGGCGCGCGGCTGCACAGTGCTGATTATCCATTCCAGGATTTCACGCCCATCCTCTTTGCCATGTACCTGCCGGGTTATGATATCTCAACCATCCCGCAGAACGTCAACCCGGTGAACACTTTTCCCATTGTGTTCAATCATTATCTGGGAGCGGACATCCCACTGCAGGAACCGTTGGAGCATCCGCTCGAAGGGGATTGATCAGAGCAACAAAAAAAGGAACCGGCAAGATTGCTGAATGGATTGAAAAAGTTATATAGAAGAATTCGCCACACCAACGCGGCGCGCATCCTGTTGCCCCCGCTCTCCGTGTTGCTGTTCGCCACCTACCCGGCGCTTTTCATGTTCACGCAGAACGCCGGGCTGTTGTTGCTGAAGAGCTACGTGCGACTGTTGCCTTTTTATATGCTGCTGGTGCTGGTGGTTTACGGGGTCTCACTGTTGCTTAACCGTTTCAGAACAGTGCGCGCTGCCAACGCGGCAATGGCCTTCTTACTTTTCTTTAATACGTACGGGATTATCTACAACCTGCTGTTGGAACAGGACCTGGTGAGGGTGGAGCATTTCATCCTGTTGCCGTTGTTCGTGTTCCTCGGTCTCTACAGCGCCTGGCTGGTCAGCCGCATCAAAAAAGACGTCTCTTATGCGTTATGGCGCTTTATCACGCTGGTTTTTGTGCTGCTAACCGTGTTGAGCGTCATCCGCATCATCCCGCACGAGGTAAAAAAGGCAGCGCTGGCGCGGACGGATGAACAACCGGTCAGCGTCCACATTCGTGAGGCACAGGCGGCTTACCCGGATATTTATTACCTGGTTTTTGATGAGTTTCCTGGCATCCGCTCGCTGCGTGAATACTGGAAGAACGAGAGGGTGGAACCTTTTGTGGATTTTCTGGCGGACAGGGATTTCTTTATCGCGCTGGAAAGCCGTTCCAGCGATATCTGGTCCATCCACCAAATCGCCACCCGTTTGAATTACTTCGATTATGAATACGTAAAGGGTGAAGAAGAGACCTGGCTCTACTCCATCGCCAACAATAAAGCCATGGCGTATACCAAATCACTGGGGTATACCACTGTTATGATTGAAGGTTTCAGCCGCTTCTTTCCCACCATGCCGGAGATTAAGGCGGAGCATACTTATAATATCGATGACACCCGGTCTCAGCTGGATTATGTTGTGAATGACGATTTCACCCAACTGGTGATGGAGGCGACTATGCTACAGTGGCTCACCCACCAGCCAGCCTACCTGGCGCGTGCGCTGGAGCCTCATCGTAAGATCATCAGCTACGCCATCGAACGGGTACCCCACATGCAGGATATCGCATCGCCGAAGTTCCTGTACCTGCACCTGACCATGCCGCACACGCCTTACCTGTACGATGCGCAGGGTAATGAACAGGACCCCGCGCTATACTTCGATTGGATCGCCTACGAGGATTACACGGAATACTCGATGTCGGTCATTGAAGACATGATCGCCGGCATCCTGGAGAACGCCGACTCCGCCAACCCGCCGGTCATTATTCTGCAATCGGACCACGGTGCGCGCGTCAAGGCGAACAATAAAACGTTTCGCGATTTCCCACCGGAATTCCAGCGTGATATCCTTTTTGCCATGTACCTGCCGGGATACGATACCTCCACCCTGCCGCAGGACCTGGATCCCATCAATACGCTGCCCATTGTGTTCAACCATTACCTGGGCGCGGGTATCCCGTTGCAAGGTATCCCGTTGCAATAAACAAAACAGAGAATTAATGGTATATTCAAGCGTTCGACAATAAATCACCAAATTTTGGGAGGAACCATGCCTATCATCTTTTTTAAACTGAATTACCTAGACCCCGGTTCGGGCAGCCTGCTGGTACAACTGCTGGCGGCCGGCCTGCTCGGCGGTATCGGCATTGTGGTAAAGATGTTCTGGGGAAGGATCAGGGCTTTCTTCAAGGGCGAGAAGTACGTGCCCCCGCAACCCACCGTGGATGAAGAAGAGAAACCAGAGGAATGACAAGCCATTCAGAACGCATCGGGGCATCTTTCCGCGACCCGAGCGGTTTCATCTTTAAGCGCGACGGCATTCTGTATCGCCAGGTAAATAAAGCCTACCGGAAGGCATACGACCAACTGATGAGCGGGGGCGTGTACGACATGCTCACGCTCAAAGGCATGCTCATCGCGCACGAAGAAGTGGAAACGCCCGCCGCTGATCCGGGACTGGCCTACAAGGTCATCCGCCCGGAGGTGGTGCCCTTCATCTCGTACCCATACGAGTGGAGCTTCTCGCAACTCAAAGATGCCGCGCTGCTAACGCTTGCCAGCACGCGCGCCGCGCTGGAAAAAGGCATGATCCTCAAGGATGCCAGTGCCTACAACATCCAGTTCGTGAACGGCAAGCCGCTGCTCATCGACACGCTCTCATTCGATCTCTACCAGGAAGGCGCGCCCTGGGATGCCTACCGCCAGTTCTGCCAGCACTTCCTGGCGCCGCTGGCGCTGGCTTCCATGGTGGATATCCGCCTGACCCAGCTCTTGCGCGTCTACATTGATGGCATACCGCTGGACCTGGCGAGCGAGCTGCTGCCGGGCAAGACCAAACTTGGGCTCAGCGGGCTGGCGGTGCACCTGCACCTGCATGCCAAAGCGCAGCAGCAATACAGCGACAAGCAGGCAACCCAGGCGGCAGCGGTGAAATTGAGCAAAGCAGCGCTGCTGAACATCCTCAGCGGGCTGGAAAAGACCATCGAGCCGCTCAAGTGGGAGCCGAAAGGCACCGAGTGGGGCGAGTATTACAGCATTACCAATTACACCGATGATTCCCTCAAAATCAAGGGCGAGATCATCGGCAACTTTGCGGAGTATGCCAAACCGCATAACGCCTGGGACCTGGGCGCCAATAACGGGCTGTTCAGCCGCGAGCTCTCGCGCCGCGGTATCGAGACTGCTGCCAGCGACATTGACCCCGCCGCGGTGGAGCAAGACTACCTGGCGTTGAAAGCGGGCAACGAACAGCACCTGCTGCCGCTGGTAATCGACCTCACCAACCCCAGCCCGGCACTGGGTTGGGCGCACCGCGAGCGCAGCTCCATGCTGGAGCGCGGACCGGTGGACCTGGTAATGGCGCTGGCGCTCATTCACCACCTGGCGATATCCAACAACGTGCCGCTGCCTGTGGTGGCGGAGTTCATGGCTAATGCCGGGCGCTGGGCGATCGTGGAGTTTGTGCCCAAGAGCGACAGCCAGGTGAAACGTCTGCTGGCGACGCGCAAGGATATTTTTGATAAGTACACCGAGGAAGGTTTCGAAGAAGCCTTCGCGCTGTTCTTCACCACCGAGCAGAAAGTGCCCATCCCGGGCAGCCAGCGCACGCTGTACCTGTTCAAACGCAGAGATTAATCACCGCTATCAACAACAATCATGCAGGGGCATAGCGCACCTCTCACTTCGCCCGGGTGTGCAAACACCGCGACGCGTTGCCCCTACCGATTTTTAAACCAGGAGCTTTTCCATCTCCAGCGGGAGGCTCTTCCCAATGATGACGAAAAGTGGTGCTAATTTTACCCCTTGAGTTAGTTTGACGTGGATAATATATTGAAAAAACAACAAAATATTGATATATTATTAACCATATGTCATTCAATCCGATGTATCCGCACCAGTTGTTACCGTTGCCACCCAAAGCGGATCTTTCCAACGCCGTATTTGGGGACCATCTGCTTAACGCCAGGGTGGCGTTAGCAGAACTAAAAGGAGCCTGCGGACAGATACCCAATCCGTTGCTGTTGACAGCGCCGGCTACCATGCGCGAATCCGTGGCGAGTTCGAATATTGAGAACATCAATACCACCCTGGTGGAAGTACTCCAGTGGCAGTTATTTCCTGAATCCGAACAACGCCAGCCTGATAAAGAAGTGTTGCATTATCATGAGGCGCTCGAATGGGGGTATCAAAACCTGGAATTGTTGCCGGTCTCTTCCAGGCTGATTCTCGGCATACAGGCTCGTTTAATCCCAAAAGGCAGTGGAGACTTCAGACGGGAACAGAATCAGATCGTCGACATGGCGACAAGAGAGAGCCGTTACACGCCTCCGCCTGCCCAGTTAATTCCAGAATTGATGAGTAATTGGGTTAAATTTGTTAATCTTGAACACCAACAGGTTGACCCTCTCGTTAAGGCTATCGTCGCCCATTATCAGTTTGAAGCCATCCATCCTTTCCGTGACGGCAACGGCCGTGCTGGACGGATTTTACTGGTATTACAACTTATCCAGGATCAATTACTTAATCTACCGGTCCTTTACATCAGTGGGTTCATTAACCAGCATCGTGCCGAGTATTACCAGCGGTTGCTTGAAGTAACATCTGATAATAAATGGGTGGAATACATCGAATTTATGCTGGATGGATTTTGTGAACAGGCAGTAAATACAAATTGGACATTGGCAAAGATCACAAATCTCTATGACGGGATGAAGACCACGATTAAGAATGTTCATGGCAAGATCTATAGCGGGGAATTGGTGGATGCCTTATTTACTTTTCCAGTCATCACGCCTACTAAACTGGCGGCGATACTGGATAAACACTATACAACGACAAGCAAGTATCTGCTGCAACTGGCCGGGAGCGGCTTAATGAAAGAGGCGGTGATTGGGAAATATCATTTCTATGCAAATCATCAGCTTATTGATATTTTAAATTCCCCGCCTGCTCATCCGTTAACCTGAAAAAACCGGTTTCCTTACGCCATTATTACTCACGCTGCGTATCTGCATATTGTGAGAGCTGACGATCATACCGCTCCAGGGTTCAAGTACCGGTTTTGCGTTTCCGCTTTGCCCGGTCAGCAGATGTTCACAGAATGATATTTCATAATGGATTGAGGAGCTTTTCCATCTCCAGCGGGGGACTGTACTCAAGCGCGAGCACCAGTTCAATGGCGCGCTACGGGCAGCGCGCGGTGCATACCCCGCGCCCAGGAATAAGGACTCGTCTATGCGGGTGGTGCGCGAAAGTCTGCCAGACCAGCGCGGACAAGGCGGCCGGGTCGGAGAGCTGCGCGACGCCCGGGCTGGAAAATGACATGTTAGCGACCCAATGTAAATACCGGGCGGATCTCGCCGACGGGGATGTGGCGCCAGTTGTACTGGGCGCGCGGGGCGAAGTCGCTCAATTCCTCCAGTTGGGCAGCGTCGAGCACACCCAGCTGACGCAGCGCTTCAACCGCGGCGGTGGAGCGCGCGCGCCCGCCGCCGTCGTAGGCGATGGTGGCGATGCGCTGGCTGCGGTCAATTTGCGCCAGGTCGCCATCGCTGATCTTGAGGGTGATGCCGAGAGCGCTGCTGCCAGTGGCTGGCAGGACGGCCAGCGCCTGGTAGCCCTCGGCGCCGCCTTTGGTGAGCACGCGCCCGCGCCCCGCGCTCATCAGGCGGGTATCAAAAGTATCCGGGCCGGCGACCATATCGGGGTGGGTGGTCATGGCTTTGAAGATGCGCCGCAACGCGGACTGGCGCGGTTCGGGCAGCGCGGAAGGGTCAGCCAGGCGGGCGAAGGCATGCGCCGCGGCGCGCAGGGGCACCGCGAACACCGGCGCGGAGCAGCCATCGGTGCCAAGGATGATGTCTTGCAGCGCCACGCCAGTCATCTCGCTGAAAGTACGCAGGATGCGCTGCTGCACCGGGTGACGCGGGTCTATGTAATCTTCCTTGGGGTTGCCGTAGAGCAGCGCCTGCGCCAGCATGCCGGTGTGCTTGCCTGAGCAGTTGTGGCGCAGGGGCGAGTTCTCCTCGCCGTTGCGGAACATGCGTTCAGCAGTGCGCGGGTCTGAAGGTGTGTGCGTACCGCAAAGCAGGTCAACCGCGCTGACCCCCAGCTTGCGCTGCAGCGCTGAGATGACCGCCACGTGCTCATCCGTGCCGCTGTGCGAGGCGCACATCAGCGCCAGTTCGCGCTCGGAGAGGTTAAAGCGCTCCATGCCGCCGCCTTCCACCAGCGGCAGCACCTGGAACGGCTTGGAGGAGGAACGCAAAAAGACCACCGCCCCGGCATCGCCAACGGATGCCAGCAGCCGGCCGGCCGGGTCGCATACGGCGATGGCGCCGTAATGAAGGGATTCAACAATGCCGCCGCGCGTGGTTTCTACCAGGGGAACGTATTGAGGGAAGGGCATAGGGTTTCCTTGTGCTGGATTTGAATAACTCCATTTTACACCCGCCGCAGGCGCTGTGACCTTCACAGGATTTACATCAAATATTCACAAGTTCTTCATACCTGCCAGGTATTCTAGGGTGTAAGTAAAAGAAAAACTGGAGGTAATACAAGCATGGAAAATAAACGAGGCGTATCCCGCCTGACAAGAAATAACTGGGTGCTGGACGCGGGGCTGTTCCTGACCGCGCTGGTGACGGTGTTTTCGGGCATCTACTTCCTCTTTCTGCCCGACGGCGGCTTCATGGGAGGCAGGAACCCGTGGTACGGAGTGCGCATCCTCTTCTTACGCGAGACCTGGGAGTGGCTGCACACCTGGATCGGTCTGGCGATGGTGGTCATCGCGCTGGCGCACCTCATCTTCCACTGGAAGTGGGTGAAGAGCATGGTCACGCGCGTTTTCAGCGGTAAGACCGGCGAAATGAGCGGACGCGGCAGGTACAACCTGGGGTTGAACACGGTGACGGCGCTGAGCTTTCTCATCAGCGCGCTTTCGGGGCTGTACTTTTTGTTGACCCCCGGCAGCGAGGGCGGCAGGAACCCCGACCCCATGTTTCTTTTTTCACGCTCGGCATGGGACATGGTGCATACCTGGTCGAGCGTGGTCTTCATCCTCGCCGCCATCCTGCACTTCGCCATTCACTGGGGCTGGATTACCAGGGTGACGAAAAAGGTCTTCCAGTTCAAAGCGGTAGGCGCGGTACGGTCAACCAATCAAATCAACAATACAAGTGTCAAGGAGTACACAATGATCAAGAAAGCATTCGGCATCACATTACTGGTAGTGGTCATCGGCGTGCTGGCGTTCGGCGCCATCAACCGCACGCAGGCGAAAAGTGAAGAAACGGTCACCAGCGCTGAAAGCGAACTGCCGGGCAACGGCTATGGCAACGGCAATGGCGCGGGCAATGAAACCACGCAATCCGGGTCGCTCGTGCCAGCGGCAGCGGTCAGCACGGAAGAACACAGTTACGGCGAGGGTGAACCCCTTATCGAGAACTTGCCCCTGGGCGAGTTGAGCCAGGCGGAGAGCGACGCGCTGCTCTTTATGTACGAGGAAGAAAAACTGGCGCGGGATGTGTATACCTCTTTCGCCGCGCTGTACACCCAGCCGATGTTCAGCAACATCGCTTCTTCAGAACAGACGCACATGGACACTGTAGGCGCGCTGTTGGAGCGCTACAACCTGGCACTGCCACTGGCAGATACCACCGGCGTGTTCAACAACACGGACCTGCAGGCGCTGTATGACCAGCTGACCGCGCAGGGCAACCGATCCATTGAAGAGGCGCTGCTGGCGGGAGCGGCCATCGAAGAGATCGATATCCTCGACCTCAAGGAAAGGCTGACGCAGACCGACCAGGAGGATATCCGCCAGGTGTTCGGGAGCCTGCTGGCCGGGTCTTACAACCACCTGAACGCCTTCTCATCGGTGTACGCGCAGCAAAGCGGCACAGCCTACGCGCCGCAGTACATGAGCGACGCGGAGTGGAGCGAGTACCAGACCTACCTGGCTGAGAACGGGCTGTACTCCGGCGCCGGCGCCGGCGGGCGCGGCAACGGCGGTTACGGCGGGGGACGCAAGAAGTAGTCGAAGCAACTATAAAGACAGGCGCGCCAGCCGCGCCTGTTTGATTTAAGCATGAGCTAGTACAGGATATTCGAACGGATGGAGGAGTGCATGTATACTATTTAAAAACAGAGGTTCATCATGATCGAAGAGAGACCGATACATGTACTGGGAATCAGCGGCAGCCTGCGCGACCATTCTTACAACAGCGGGCTGCTGCGCGCCGCAGCGGAACTGCTGCCGCCGGGAATGACATTGGAGATCACCGATCTGGCCGGCATCCCGCCTTTTAACCAGGACGAGGAGAAACCTTTTCCCGCGCAGGTCTCCCGCCTGCGCGCGCGCATCGCGGCGGCGGACGCGGTGCTGATCGCCACGCCGGAGTACAACAGCTCCATCAGCGGTGTGCTCAAGAATGCCCTGGACTGGGCTTCACGCTCGCCGGATATGCCGTTGGCGAAAAAGCCCGCGGCAGTGATGGGCGCCAGCACGGGGGCTTTCGGCACGACGCGCGCGCAACTGCAACTGCGCCAGGTGCTTACCCACCTGGGCGCGCTGGTGCTGCCCAAACCCGAAGTGATGGTGGCGCGTGCCGCTGAGGCCTTTGATGCGCAGGGCGGGCTGGTGAACGAAAACGCGCGCGGGTTCCTGGGTCAGCTGCTGGTCGCGCTGGCGGATTGGACGCGGCGGTTAGAAAGCTGAAGGTTAAAAAGCAACGGCGCGTAGGGCGGGTTAAAAACCCGCCAAAAACGAAAATAATAATGGTGTGTTCAAAAAACGAACACACCCTACGAAACTGGATTACGCGCGCCAGGTCATCGGGTTGTACGAAGATTGATTTGAGGGGAGAATTATCCCCGAACACGCGCCCTTTGATGGGGAACCGGCTGAGGTGACCGCCTATTGGAATAGAACCTGCAGAGGTATGGGCAGGGGGCTGAAGGATAAGTTCAGTTAATCCCTTTTCTTAATTTATCGCTGGCCAGCCTGTTGAGGCTGATGCCGGATTCGGCCGCTTCGAGGGTCAACTGGCGGTGCAGATCAGGTGGTATGCGCACCTGGAACTTGCCGCTGTAGGTCCTGGTGGCGATTGGTTCGGGAGTGGTTTCGTTGTTAGCCATCATATCCGCCACCACTTCAGCAACCAGCTCACGGATACCCCGCAGGGCTTTATCATGGCTGTTCCCCAGCCAGCTGAGACCCGGAAATTCAGAACATAAACCAACATACTCACGGTCTTCCGCTGACCAGGTGACACGGTAGGTATAGTAATCATTGTTTAACATTCTCTGGCTCCTCATAGCGCGATAATGTCAGCTTCTTTTACCATGAGTTTATAGTATCATTATTGATACTATTATGTCAAGGGATTTTAACAATCATCATGGCGCGGGGATTACTGCCGCGGCGGGGGACGCAAGAAGTAGAAGAAGGTGTGAAGAAGAGACAGGAGCGCGCTCCCGTTTTACTGTGACTAATAGTGCGTGTTGTCTGTATGTGGGGATTCTCTCTGGGCCTATATATGAGGTTTGGAAGCTTCCAGGTTCAAAGTTGAAAGAGTTTTGAATAAAAAAACTTAATCAGACTTCTCTTTATTTTCCTTTAATTGAACACGGAAAGGAATTCTTTGGAGTTCTTGCCATTCACTATTTGTAGTTTTAATTTCAATAAGAAAATGGTACAAACCAGGTCCATTAATTTTCAAGTTTTTCAGATGAAGGGTTGCTCTATAGAAGAAATACTTGGATAAATTTATCGGTATTTGTTTTAATTCGCTAATTTCTCCATCTGGTAACAAATAGTTAATGCGAAAAGTTGATTCTACAGGGATTTCAGGATTTTCTCGCGCCCATTGAGTAAATAAATCCAAGTCAATTGGAGTGATAAATTGTTTGTCTGTTATGCCTGAATCAAAGGTGATATTTTCAACGATTTCAATTATTGAAATCGTGTTTTTTTCGGCATCGCGTATCACTTTTGAACATAATATGGCATTTAGCAGGTGAATCATTTAACTTATCTCCATTTCTTGATACGTCTCGGTAGTTTGATCGCCAGTTACTTTCACGTTTGTCTCGCGAAAGTCAAATACTCCAGTTTCTGATGAATCTGCATTTATTAGATCGTTCGCACATTGAATTTGCGATATATCGACAATATGAACCTTATCTGTTGACAGAAATAATTCTAATTCCAGAACCTGGAATATCTTCTTTAGAACTTGAAGAGTTGGGTTACCAAGGCCTGCTTCAATCCTAGAAATATTTGCTTGCCGCGTTCCGACAGATTTTGCCAATTTGGATTGTGAGAGCCCTTTGTTTAACCTGGCATTGAGAATTGCATCAGCAATTGTGAAGTTTACTTTAAGTGCATTTTTACTTGATACAAATTCTGGGTTTTCGGCTAACTTTTTCTTATAATCTTCAAATTTCATTTTTTACTCTTTCGTAATAAAGTTCTCGATATTTTCGAGCTAATTCAATTTCATGTGGTACTCGTGGTTTTTTCTTTTTAGTTCCGTTTGTAATAATGATTTGATTTTTATCATAAAAGAAATAGAACAAACGAACCCGTAGATTTATGGTTTGCACCCTTAGTTCATAAATCCCACCGCCTAAATTCTTCACATGCGGGGGTAATAGTTCATTTCCTTTTGCTTTCAATTGATCAAGCAGTCTTTCAACATAAACCTGGTCTTGTTTAGGATCAAGATCACCAATAAAATCTACTGCTGGACAGCGACCATTGGATAATTCAAAAAAGTGAATTTCCCACATGGTCATACCCCATGTATTGAAAAAGAACGAGGGATGAATATAGCGTATATGCTATACATTTATATCATTTCTCCGATTTGTTGTCAATGAACATTTATCCTATTTTTCTTCACACCAGCGTCGGCTGACCGCCTTTGCCCTGCGGCTTCTGCCGGGGGGCGCGTTTATAGGTGACGTTCACCTGGTGCACCGGGGGCATGTCGATGGCCTTGCCCTCCAGCAGTTCACGGACGGTGAGCAGCTGCAGGCGCGGGTGCACGCCCCAGGGCGAGGTGTAGTACTCGCCGGAAGCGGCTTCGGCGCGCATGGGCTTGGTGGGCTCCTCCATGGTGATGAGCACACCGATGGCGGCGTTCTCACGATCAATGACGCCGTGCAGGTCGCGCACGTGGGCGGCGTTTGTGCCGCCGGCCTTGACGGAGAAGATGACCTGTTTGGTCTCTCCGCCGTCCTTCTCGTGGAAGTAGAGCCTGCCGTCAATGCCCTTATCAGCGCCCTTCTTCTGCTCGATGGGGCGCGCGCCCACCAGCCCCAGCGCCCACCACTGGAACTGGTAGGGGTCGGATTGGGCGAGCTCGCGGGCGTCTTCAAGGGTGGTGGGTTCGCCGATGACGTTGAA
>DHGL01000036.1:51832-66722 GCA_002402725.1 Anaerolineaceae bacterium UBA4799 | reverse complement strand
TTCCTGCGTGTGAACCGCTATCAGGATATTCTCTGGTACAACCGTGAATCTTATGATGTCCTCATTTGGTGGCTGGCGCTCATCGTTCTCCACCAGTACGCAGCAAACCCCGAAGCAGACGCTGCCACACTCACCGAGGTAGTATTGAACATCGATGAGATATTAAACAGGCTTAAGAAAATCGAAACAAAATCAGGCTACCAGTTCGACCGTTTATTTGATTTCGGAAAACACTAGCTCAGACTGTTTTCTGCAAGTTCTTGAACCGCTGATAAGCGAACATAAATAGGTCCAATGCGGTTTCACCACTGGCATTACTGACAGATTCGCGCAAAACAGGCAGCGCCATGCTGTGAAAATCCCTGCCGGTGAGAGATTCCATAAATACTACCGCGTGCGCAGCGTAAGCCAGGTTATTACGCGGTTCGATGCGTGTCAATTCGTTAAAAAACCAACCGCACGAACTGAACATCTGCTGGCGCAGCCTCTGGGCTTTAAACAACATGGCTAATTTACGCTGACCGATGGTCGACACGTCTATCCTGCTTGTATCTACCAGCCACTCTTCGAAGCTGCTTATTCCTAGCACAACCTTGATGTAATCATTCCTCACGGGATATGGATCCAAGCCATACGCGCTGCAAATTTCTACAAAACCCTCATCAATCCGCGCTGCGATCAGCGTGAGCGCTTCACGCAATCCCGCTTTCCAACTACTGCCCGGCGTGCAATCGCATTCAGCACGCCATCGTTCAACACCATGATAACAACTCCATGATGTATTCTCAACGATGCTTGCCCTGCCTTTTACCTGGTGATTTTTCATCCACAATGCCGGGTACGTCGCACGTAAACCGATGCCGTTGGACAACCCATCCAGCAGTCTCGACAGGAATTTCTCACGATAAGGCTGATGATGTCCATAAAGCTCCCCGTCGCTCGCAATCAACAGGAATTGATTTGGATTATAACGATCGATCTCAGGTTTGAGGTAAAACTCAGCAAATGCATCGGCATTGCTGGTTGCGAAAGTATCAAAACTAACCGTCGAACTTAATCCACCATGATACGCAAACACCACTATCGATTTTCCACCCCCCAGGTCGACTAAATACGGAGATTCCCCTTCGATCACCTGCACCTGCCAGGGAGCAAGAATGGTAAATTTGATGTGGGAGGATGCAAGAATACGCAGTGTTTCATAATCCACTGCCGTTTCGGGCAACCACATTCCAAGGGGAGCCCTGCTGAAAACATGCCTGAAGGCTTCAATGCCCCAGGTCACCTGGGTACGTTTATCCTCTGAATTCGCCAGGGGAAGAATCGTGTGGTGATACGGTTGGGCAATCGCATTTCCGGCACCGTAGAGTGTTGTATTCAGCACGTCCTCCTGGACGATCTTAGCGAGTACATCCGGTGCGTATTCACCCATCCAACCGGTCAGTGTCGGCCCGAGATTGAAGCTCAACTCGCTGAAGTTTCGCTCCTCAACATTCGGTTGGTAACAGGTCGCCAACACGCGTTCATTCCAGTTTGCATAAGGCGCCGCTCCTGGCTCAACCGGGATTTTGTCGATGAATGGGTCTTCGCGCGGAGGCTGGTAAAAATGAGCATGGACGCAGAATTCTCTATTCTCTGGCATATTGGATCAAATCTTTCTCGTTAGATAATCGATTTGGTTTTTAAGCCTTGTCGGAATCAGTCCAAATTCGCGTGGAACCGAGTCCAGTGTGGTAATGCGGTCTACGGCCAGATAATCCAGCCAAAAAATTGATACCGGGAATTTCGGGTAAACCTGGGCAATCCATAAAGATAAGCCACGCAGGAATTCTGGTGTCACGCCAACCGGCTTCCTGCTGATCCCGGTCTGTTTCATCACCAACTTGACGATTTCCAGGTAAGGCATGTGTTCAATTCCGCCCATGGGAATAACCCGGTTGACCTTGGTTTCATCTGCCGACGCCAACAGAATACAGGTGACCAAATCCTCAATCCAGATGGGTTGCAGAAGGTTGGAGCCATCTCCAGGCATCATAAAAAAATACGGGGAAATTCGTAATAACCTGGTGAGTGGGACGGTGAATTGATCCCCAGGTCCATAAACTGCTCCAGTTCTCAGGATCGTGTAAGGTATGCCACTGTTGATGATCCAATTCTCAGCGATGCCTTTGGCCTTCATCACCGGGTAGGCTGATCCCCGATCAGCACCGTGATGACTAAGATAGATAACGCGTTTGAGGTTGGCATCCTTAGCGGCACGCATCAAATTGGCGGTGCCTTCTACATCGATTTGGTTCAGGTTGGCGTTGAGTCCTTGCCTCTCAGCCCCCGCGAAATGATACAGGTAATCAACCCCCTTCAGTGCCGCCCGCAAACTGCGCTGGTCAAAAAAACTGCTCACCGCCACTTCGACAGAGATTCCTTTAGGAAAGTTTGGGGATGTTTTGGAGGGGCGCAACAAAACGCGAACCTGCCCGCCTGAAGATACCAGCGCTCTGATGAGTGACCGCCCGATAAATCCAGTACCACCCGTGACAAGAATCATAACGACGGAATTATAGCAGAATTGGATTAACGCAATTCAAGCTGGCACGCATCTTGCTACTATCTTGTTACGTATAACGCAGGGCTGGAGAGGTGCAGCATGATATTGAAAAGTAGAAAAACCAGGGAGCTCATCTCACATCGGGTAGGAATTCACTACTTTCCGGATACCACCCATTACACTAACAAGGACCTTTCCACCTGGCTTCCGGTATTACAGTATCTCAAGACCAGCTGGCTGGTGCTTATCTCCGACGCCACGCGCGCCATTCCCGAGCAATTTATCTCTGGTTTGATTAAAGCGGATATCACTCCCCTGGTTCAGATTCCCCTGGCGTTGCCGAACACCCCCTCAGCCGGTGACATGAAAGCCATATTTACCGCTTACGCACACTGGGGCGTAAAATACATCATCCTTTTTGATCGTCCGAATGAAATGTCGAGCTGGTCAGCTGCTGGTTGGGTGCAGCAAAACCTTGTTGAAAGGTTCATCGACCGCTTCTTGCCGCTGGCTGTGGCTGCTGCCCAGGCAGGGATGACACCCATATTTCCACCCCTCCAGCCCGGAGGCAGTTACTGGGATCTCACTTTCCTCAAACAGTCCCTGCAATCCATACAACGACGCGGTTATTCCTCCTTGATTAAACAAATGGGGTTGGCATCTTACGCTTTTACATACAATCACGGACTAGAGTATGGCGCAGGCGGGCCAGTGAAATGGCCAAATTCACTACCCTACATTTCCAATGCGCAAAGCCAGGACCAGCATGGCTTCCACAATTTTGAATGGCTGCAAGCGACAGCCCGCACTGTGTGTGACAAAGATTTACCGGTTTTTATGTTGGGGGCAGGGATTCGCGAACCTGGACAGCCCTACTCACCCGAGACGCATGCCGGTATTTGCCTGAGCATCCTGGAAATGCTCAAGGGAAGTACTTCAGATAACACCATACCGCAATACGTGAGAAGTTGTAGTTTTTATTTGCTCAGCGCTGAACCGGATTCAACGGATTATGCTTGCGCCTGGTTTAAAACTCCTGAAGAGTATCTGCCTGTAGCAGACCTGTTGATGCCGGGGCAAACATCAGAAGCCAGCAGCGGTGCAACCGGAATATTGGATGAAGCAGACTCCCCGGTTGTAGCAGAGTCAGTTGCCGGAAATACAGCGCTCCCGGCCCATCCAATTCAACACTATCTGCTCTTGCCGGTTTATGAGTGGGGAATCGCTGAATTTCACCTTGATGTCACCCGCTCCTTTATACAAAAATTCCGCCCGGCGATTGGTTTTTCCATCCAGGAAGCCGCTCTCGCCCGGCGCGTCACCGTAATCGGCGGTGAACAGACCTTTCCTGAAGCATCTCTCGAGGAATTGCGCCGTACTGGTTCCATTGTAGAGCGCATCAGCGGAGATGGTACAAGTATTGCAACCCAGCTCGCAGAGAGGTAAACCATGGATAACTCAGCCATCAACTCCCATATCCTACACACACCCATAAAAGCCAATCCACCTGTACTAAAAGTGATTGGATTGGGTGGCGGCGGCCAGAACGCGGTTGACCGTATGATCGAACTCGGTCTGGAAGGGATTGAATTCATCGCAGCGAATTCTGATGCCCAGGTGTTGAGAAACAGCCAGGCAGATATCAAGATCCAACTGGGGCGTAAAATCACCCGCGGACTCGGTGCGGGTGGCGACCCCGCGGTTGGCGAAGCCGCTGCTGAAGAAAGCCTATCTGAACTCACCAGTGCGCTGGCAGGAGCCGACATGGTGTTTCTTACAGCCGGCATGGGTGGTGGTACAGGCACTGGCGCTATCTCTGTCGCCGCCCGGGTAGCCAAGTCATTAGGAGCAGTAGTGGTCGCAGTTGTCAGTCTGCCTTTTTCTTTTGAGATCGGCCGCAGGCAATCCAACGCGCGTGATGGATTAAAAAAACTGCAGCAGCATACAGACACCCTCATCACCGTCCCCAATGACCGCCTTTTACAAGTAGCTTCTCACAACCTGCCAATTGAAATGGCTTTCCGTCTCGCAGATGATATCCTGCGACAGGGTATCCAGGGAATATCCGAATTGATCACACAGCCAGGGTTGATCAATGTGGATTTCTCCCATATCAAAAACATGATGCTCAACGGCGGTGGTTCGCTGCTGGCGATTGGCACCGGGCAAGGCGAGAACCGTGTCAGCGATGCCCTTGAGCACGCGCTGCATCACCCCATGCTTGAATCGATCGACCTGGAGGATGCCAGCGGGATTATTGCCAACTTTACGGGCGGGAATGACCTTTCTTTCCTCGAGGTAATAGGAGCGCTTAACAACCTGCAGGAAAAGAGCGGGGGAATGGCGGAAATCATCCCCGGTGTCATTTGTGATAACAGGATGGAGGACCGCGTCCAGGTAATCCTGGTGTTAACTGGCATTGGCGCCACCTCACTTGACCCGAATCGGGTTAAACGCCGCTTGCCAGTCTCGGCGCCTGTTACTACAACCAGTGGAGATTCACCAGTTCCAGCCAGCCTTCCCTACCAGGAAAATATAGCCGATGTTAACCCGGAGCTGGCAGCCGCCCAATCGGAACTTGACGTTCCAGCCTTCATGCGGCGTAAAAGTTTGTGAAAGGAGTGTCATGGACGCCAGGACAAAAAACGCGGTTTGTGCTTCAGTTTACAGGCAGTTCCCTGAATTAAAAGGCGCATCACCCCAGGTCAAAGCCTTGCCTGCGGACAAATTCCAGTTGATTTTTCACGGGAAGGCGAAGACCGAGGACGGAAAAACACTCCTCCGCACCGTTCGCGTCGTCTCGGATGAAAATGGCAAGATCCTGAAGCTCACCACTTCAAGATAGAGGATGTTATGATCACCGAACTCATCAACTCAATAGAACTGGGATTCTGGAATCTCATCATCACGATGTTAACGAAATCAAGCCTGCTGCGCGCTATCGTCCGAGCGACATATTTGGTTACGCAGGATAAAGGCATGGTACGCAAAATTGCCATCGTGTTGCTTATCTGCTGCGCCGGATTCGCTGGCGGTCTATTGATTTACTCTGTTTCTCTGCTCGTGATGTGATCGTTAATCCAGCGTCTCAGTTGAAGCATGATGTTCGAAGCGAACATGATGTTAGAATCATTTAATCAGATTTTCATCTGTACTCGAGCGTCCCAATGAAAAAAATCGTCCTGGTATTAGTCGCCCTCCTCTTCCTGGCTTCGTTATATATGGGCTTTCGCGCTGCTGACCGGTTGAATGAGCACATGCAGCATCCAACAGGCGCCACCGGTTTTGATTCCACCTCGGTCCAGCAAAACTATCTGCTCGTTCATGTTTCTGAAACAGGTGGGGAGTCGTCAGTCCTGGTCTCTGTATGGGGCTTGTTCGTGAATTACACTTCCCCTCCGCACCTGGCGTTTGTTTCCCTCTATCCTGTTACTGATGCTGATGTTGACAGTGATCCATTTTCCTTTTTCCGCTTGAACCACGACGCCACAATACCCGACCGTGTGATCAAAAAGATTGAACGCCAATACGATATTGAAACAAACGGCTATATCCTACTGGATAATTTCGCTGTGGCGTCAATCGAAGCCTGGTTAGGTCAAGGTTCATTTAGACTTCCACAGCAGCAACCACTTTCACCTCAGGAAGTCAAATCGATCATCACCCGCGAGCAGGCTTCTATCAACAGCATATGCGCCCAAATTGGTCAAAATGGGTTCGACCAGGTTTTAGATAATATCCGCTGGACAGAATTGCTCCCGGAGCACTTTTCAACCAGCCTGACCGCCGAGTCCTGGCTGCAGGCAATGAACACATTGACCAGCGCCGGGAATATCGAGAGCTGCGAAGTTTTCATCAGTTATTGATTTTCTAATCATCCTTTTTCTTCCTCCCAGTGTTTCTGCAATTAATACCGCTGGATGTTATAATCATGGCTCATTTCCTATTTGGATAAGAAAGAGAGAAAAATTGAACCCATCAATCGATCTACTGAAAGTAACCAAAGACCTGGTTGTCAGCATGGCGTATGAATTGAAGATAGAAGATGAAATCGTCGATCAGGCTCCAGAAGATGACCCCTTGCTGTTCATTCAGGGCCACGGTCATATCATTCCCGGTCTGGAAACTGCCATTGAGGGAATGGCGATCGGCGATTCAAAACATGTGAGTGTCAAAGCTGAAGATGGTTATGGCAAATACTCTGAGGAAGACGTTGTAGAACTCCCACGTAGTGAATTCCCTGAGGACTTCCCCCTCGAAGTTGACATGGAAGTAACGGTCGAGGATGACGAAGGGCTTGAATCCTCTGCTTTTGTTGAAGAAATCACAGCCGATACCGTGACGCTGGATTTCAATCATCCGCTCGCCGGGCGTGATCTGGAATTTGATGTGAAGATCATCGCGCTCCGGCTGCCAACCAGCGAGGAACTTGACCACGACCACGTACATATGGAGGATCACAACCACTTTGATCACTGATATTAGCAGCAGCCGCGAGGCTGCTTTTTTTTATCAAGGCTAAATTGAAATGTGCTATTATGTTTTTTTGCTACTTTTTTTCCACTTGCAATCCGGGATGTTATACTCGGCTTATTGCATAACAGGTAAAAACTGTGTTCATTCCAACCACGCGTGAAGAATTTGCCCATCTGGGCTGGGAACAAGCGGATGTAATCCTGGTATCCGGCGATTCCTATATCGATACCCCATACAGTGGTGTGGCCGTGGTTGGCAAGATCCTGATGTCTGAAGGCTACAAGGTGGCGGTCATCGCCCAGCCGGATATTTCCAGCCATGTGGACATCAGCCGACTGGGTGAACCAGCCCTTTTCTGGGGTGTCAGCGCGGGTACTGTAGATTCGATGGTGGCGAACTACACAGCAACGTTGCGTAAGCGACGTTCTGATGACTTTACCCCGGGTGGTGTCAATAATCGCCGCCCTGACCGGGCGGTAATTGCTTACACCAATCTCATCAAGCATTACCACAAGAACACGGTTCCTATCGTCCTGGGAGGTATTGAAGCCAGCCTTAGACGCATCACCCATTACGATTACTGGACAGACCGCCTGCGCGCGCCTATCCTTTTTGATTCAAAAGCTGATTACCTGCTTTACGGCATGGCGGATGGCAGCATAGTAGAGCTCGCCAAAGCCTTACATGAAAAACGTTCCCCGCTCGAAATTCGTGGATTATGTTACCTCGCGCGTGATTATCCTCCCACATACCTGGAGCTGCCATCCTTTGAGGAAGTCTCTGCAGATGCTGATGCGTTCATCCACATGTTCCACCTCTTTTATCACAACAACGACCCCCTCACCGCGCGCGGGCTAGCTCAAAAGAAGGGCGACCGTTATCTGGTGCAGAACCCTCCACCTCCTGCCCTCTCTACAGAAGCACTCGACCGCATCTATAACCTGGGTTATGAGCGCCTTCATCATCCATACTACGAACAACAAGGCTCTGTGAAAGCCCTGCAGACAATCCAATTCTCAATTCCCACCCATCGGGGGTGCTATGGAGAGTGTAACTTTTGCGCCATCGCTGTTCATGAAGGTAGAACAGTGGTTTCACGCAGCGAGGCATCAATTCTCAATGAAGCTGAGCAGATTTCCCATCACCCGGAATTCAATGGAATCATCAATGACCTGAGTGGTCCCACCGCCAACATGTACGGATTTGAATGTCGCAAGAAACTGACCTCCGGAGCCTGTGAAGATAAGCGCTGTCTTTATCCCGACATTTGCCCTGCGCTGCGCATCGATCACTCAGGGCAGATCGAACTCTTACGAAAATTGCGCCGCCTTCCCGGAATAAAAAAGGTCAGCGTCGGTTCCGGTATCCGCTACGATATGGTTCTGGCAGACCGCCAATGCGGTATGCAATATCTGCAGGACATCACCCGCTTTCATACTTCCGGGCAGCTGAAGGTCGCCCCCGAACACACAGACCCGATTGTGTTGAGCCTGATGGGAAAACCCTCTCTCGAATCATTGCGCAAGTTCCGCGAGAAGTTCTTCGAATTTTCACGTCAGGCAGGAAAAGAGCAATATCTCAGCTATTATCTCATCGCGGCGTATCCTGGCAGTAGTGAACGGGAAATGAAAGCCCTGCACAAGTATGTATCCAGTGAATTAAAGGTGCACCCTGAACAGGTTCAAATCTTCACCCCCACTCCTTTAACTTACGCCAGCGTGATGTATTACACTGAAAAAGACCCGTTTACCGGGAACAAATTATTTGTTGAAAAGAACCTGCACCGCAAGTCAATGCAAAAACAAATGATTACAGGCAATCTAGAGTCGCGTAAAAGTGGTCAACAAATAACCAATAAAAACCGCATACCTTCGCCACGTTCAGGAATCGGGAAAAACCATGCCTGAACAACTTAATTTCTTCGTATCCTGCGCTCCGGGTCTTGAGGTTGCTCTCGCCCGTGAACTCAAAGCGCTCAGCCTGACGCCTGTGAATATTGAACCTCCGGCAACGGGGAACATAAGATTTGCGTCCGGCGAGGAACCCGGCGGCATGCTCCTTTCAGGCCCTATTGAGGATATATATCGTTCCAACTTATATTTGCGTACTGCCAGCCGTGTCAGCGTCAGGCTCGGCGAGTTCTACGCCGCTGCCTTCGCAGAATTGCGTAAGAAAGCCTCCCGCCTGGAGTGGGAACGCTACCTGACCCCCGGTCAGCCTGTCCAACTCTCGGTAACCTGTCATAAATCGCGCCTTTATCATTCCGACGCGGTAGCCGAAAGGATATTGGGCGCCATCAATGACCACTTTTCCGCTTCAAAGAAGCAAGCCAAAGCTGATAAGAACGGTCAGCTTGTGCTTGTGCGGTTGGTGAACGACCTGTGCACCATCAGCATTGACAGCTCGGGGACACTGCTGCACAAGCGCGGTTACCGGCAGGAGAGCGCCAAAGCGCCTATGCGTGAGACTCTGGCCGCTGGCTTGTTATTGCTTTCCGGCTGGAGCAGCTCAATTCCGCTGCTCGATCCGTTCTGTGGCTCCGGCACCATTCCTATCGAAGCCGCCTTACTCACCAGTAACATCCCACCGGGGATTGTCAGGGATTTTGCATTCAAGCAATGGGCGACCTTTAATCCCCCCGAATGGGAAAAGATACTTCAATCCGCCCGGGCTGGAATAACCCGCCAGGAACTGCAAATCTTCGGTTATGACCGCGACCAGGGCGCCATTCAGGCAGCAGCATCAAACGCTTCACGCGCAGGACTGAAAGCGGTCATTAAATTTAATCGTCAGTCCATCTCAGAACTGGTGGCACCAGGTGAAAATCCAGGCTGGATCATCACCAATCCTCCTTACGGTGTGCGCGTAAGCGGAAACAAAGATTTGCGCGATCTTTACGCCCGTTTTGGCAGCCTCATTGCTGCAAACTTCGCAAACTGGCAGGCAGGTATCCTCTGCTATGACAAACGGCTTACTGCCAATCTCGGTTTGCCTGTGCCGCGCACATCTCACTTTCTAATCAACGGCGGTCTGCCGGTGGAATTCAATATCTATGCGCTGTGAATGTGTTTTATCGAGTCTTCTTGATGCCTTTCATCTTTCTGGCGCTTCCCTCTCCCTTCTATGTTAAAATTCGATTGTCTATCAAATCTTAATATTATTCAGGAGTCTAAATGAAGCCTATTCGTGTTTTACAATGGGGGCTGGGTGCAATGGGTAGCGGCATGGCGCGCTTGATGCTTGAAAAACCCGGCCTGCAAATCGTCGCGGCGGTCGATGCCCGCCTTGATTACGCGGGTAAGGACCTTGGAGAGGTATTAAAGGTTGAGCGTAACCTGGGTGTTACCGTCACCTCAAATCCCGAATCCGTCCTGGATAAAATGAAAGTAGATATCGTGGTCATTGCCACAACATCCTGGTTAACCGAGCAAATTTCGGATCTTAAGAAAATCATCAATGCGGGTATTAACTGTATCTCCATCGCCGAAGAAATGGCGGACCCCTACGCGCAGAACCCGAAACTGGCTGCTCAGCTAGATGCGTTATGTAAAGCCAACAAGGTCACGGTATTGGGAACCGGTGTTAACCCCGGTTTCGTACTCGACCTGCTGGTGGTGGTGTTATCCGGCGGGAATCACACGGTCGAGCGTATCGAAGCTTCCCGCGTGAATGACCTGAGCCCATACGGCCCCACGGTGATGAGATCCCAGGGCGTGGGCATTACTCCTGCCGCCTTCAAGTCAGGCATTGAAGATGGGTCCATCGTCGGGCATGTGGGTTTCCCCGAATCTATCCACATGATTAGCGATGCGCTGGGCCTGGGTGTGGATCGCATTGAACAAACGCGTGAACCAATCATCAGCAATGTATACCGTGAAACTGCACACGTCAAAGTACAACCGGGCATGGTTGCCGGCTGCGCACATACCGGTATCGGTTACAGGGGTGATAAAGAAGTTATCCGCCTTATCCACCCTCAACAGGTCCATCCCCATCTCGAGGGGCAGGACACTGGTGACTATATTCATATTTTTGGCAAACCCGAGATCCACATGGCGCTCAAACCAGAGATTGCCGGTGGGGTTGCCACAATGGGTTTGGCGGTCAACATGATCCCGCGTGTGGTAGCTGCCACACCGGGGCTTAAACGGATGATCGACCTGCCTGCCCCCGCTGCGTTGATGGGGGAAAGCGCTTACCGGCGTCAGATTTGACCCCGGCAATGAATTGTCTGGAGTAATCACAATGAGCATCATTCCTAAAGGAACCTGGGTCGAGATCGAGCAGGTAGTACTAAAACCTGAGGAACGGGCAGCATCGCTGCCGGCGGATACGAAGCAGGTGCCATTCATTCTCAGGGTTTCTGGATTTCTCCTTGATGACGCAGAAATCGGTCTGGTGGTTCGTGTTAAGACCATCATTGGGCGTGAGTTAAGCGGCGAGCTTAAAGTCATTAATCCCAGCTACCACCATAGTTTCGGCACGGTCGTACCTGAATTGTTGACCATCGGAACGGAGTACGAAAAATGACGGGCAGGGATATGAGCTACGCGGCGGTGATGGCGCGTAAAAATGAAATCATGAGGTCCTCCATGGGCATGGATTATGAGGAATACATATCCAGCCCGGTTGCTTTCGATTATGAAGCCATGATGCGTGATACCGGTTACACCATGGATGAAATCTTCCGCATCCAGCATGAAACCAAGGTGGGAAATACGCCACTTTACGAATTACGAAACCTGACGGAAGCGGTGCGCAGGATTTCTGCGCCCGGTAAAGGTGCGACCATCCTGGTTAAGGATGAAGCTACCAATGCCTCGGGGAGTTTCAAAGCCCGCCGCGCTTCCATCAGCGCATATGAAGCCGCCCGCAAAGGTTATGCCGGCATGATCGCCGCCACCAGCGGGAATTATGGCGCTGCTGTAGCCTCTCAGGCGGCGCAACGTAATTTAAAATGCATTATTGTCCAGGAAGTGTATGACAGCCGTGGTGTCGGGCAACCGGAGATCATTGAGAAAGGCCGCGCCTGCGAAGCTTACGGTGCCGAAGTGCTCAAGCTAACGGTCGGTCCGGAGCTTTTCTACATGCAATTGCGCACGCTTGAAGAGACCGGATTTTTCAACGCCAGCCTGTATACCCCATTCGGCATCCGTGGGGTCGAAAGCCTGGGAGTGGAGATTGCTGAGCAAACCCGCGCCACGTACCAGCGCGATCCCGATGCGGTGGTCATCACACATGCAGGGGGCGGCAACCTTACCGGAACAGCTCGCGGTTTGCTGCACGCTGGCTGCAACTCCACCCGTATGGTAGCCTGCTCGGTCGATCTACATGGGTTGCACATGGCGTCTGATCATGATTTCAATCGCAAATCATTCACTACAGGTCACACGGGTTTTGGTGTACCTTTTGCCACCTGGCCAGACCGCGTTGATGTTCCCCGTAACGCTGCGCGCAGCCTGCGCTACATGGATGAATATCAGCTGGTGACGCAGGGAGAGGTATTCTACATAACAGAACTGCTTACTAAACTGGAGGGCCTTGAACGCGGTCCCGCCGGGAATATCAGCCTCACCGCCGCCGTCACATTGGCACGGCAGATGGAGCGCGAACAGATTGTGGTGGTTCAAGAGACCGAATACACTGGCGCGGGAAAACACCAGAACAGCCAGCTGTCCTTCGCCCGTGAGAACGGTATTGATATCCTTCGTGGCAACCCGGTGGACGACGTTCCAGGCAAAACCATCATCATTCCCGAGAAACTTGAACAGGTTCAGGGCAAAGTACAGGATATCGACCGCCTGCGCCTTGAATATCTGCAGAATGCGGGGAAACGACTCGCGCCATCCATCTGGTCGGAAAATGATATTACTTTCCTGGCGCAGGATATTAAGAAAACCCCGGATTGGATCAGGGAACAATTTCTGACCCGTCTTATATCTTCATAATAACTGGAGACGACCAATGGTTGAAGACCGCATTAAACGATTTGAGGAACGTCAGAAGGAGCTGAGCAACCTCAGCGACGAGAAGTTGAAAGAACGCTTCTGGCAGCTATGTGATAGGCTGGTGGAGCCAATCGTTGACCTTGCCCGAACCCACACCTCACCCTCGATTGAGCGCTCAGTGCTGCTGCGGATGGGTATTGACAGCATCACCGCCCATGGTGTGGTGGAGCGCGTGCTCGAAGCCGGTCTGCTGGGTAAGGGTGCCGGGCATGTTGTACTCAAAGTAGCCGAAAAGCAAGGGGTGAACATACCCACTGCCGCGAAGTTGATTAATACAGATAAAGAAATCCTCTCGGGATTGTTCTGAAAGGATAATTAGATCAATGACGAACATACCCGAACCGCTCGACCCCAACCTAAAACTGAACATCGAACATCTCCTTGAAGGTTTAGATCATTACCATCCACGCCGCAAAGGCTGGACCTGGCGTGATGTCCCCCAAGAGGGTGTGGACATGGGACCTTTCCATTACCGTGATATGTCAACACCACTGAAGAACAGTATCGGTCTGCCTGCCTCAAAGTACTTCGAGCATATCGACCCGCAGCCAAGCTGTGTGGTGACCACTGAGATCGCCTCCGGTCGTTTTGAGGATGATATCCGACGCATGCGCATGGCCGCCTGGCATGGAGCAGACCACCTGATGGTCATCCGTACCACTGGTCAGAGCCATATTGATGGTTTGATGGAAGGCACACCTGAAGGAGTGGGCGGCGTACCCATCACCCGTAAACAGATACGCGCCAGCCGCAAGGCTTGCGACCAAATCGAAGAGGAAGTCGGTCGGCCCATTAATTTCCACAGCTATGTCTCCGGTGTGGCTGGGCCTGAGGTGGCGGTGCTTTTTGCCGAGGAAGGCATTAACGGCGCCCACCAGGATCCGCAATACAACGTGCTCTACCGCAATGTCAACATGTACCGCTCATTTGTTGACGCTGCCGAAGCCAAAAAAGTCATGAACGGCGCCCGTATCTTCCAGATAGACGGCGCGCATAACGCCAACGCCACTGCCAAAGCCGGCTGGCTGGTGATGCCTGAACTGATGGTGCAGCATGGTATTAACTGCGCCTTCTCAGTGGCGGTAGGTATGGAAAAAGACCTCATCGGTCTCTCCACCGTCCCGCCGAACGCGCCGCCAGCCCCCAAGTTATGGTACGACCTGCCATACGCTGTGGCGCTGCGCGATTTCTTCTCGGATTTCAAAATGCGCGCCCAGCAGAACACACGCTACATAGAGGCAGACATTGAAGAAGCCATCCGCACACACACCATCGACACACTGATTTCCATGCTCACCAGCGCGGATATCCAGAGCACCATCACGCCTGACGAAGGCCGCAATGTGCCCTGGCATTACAACAACATCCGCGGCATCCAGACGGTCAAACAGACCTGGGCTGCGCTGGATGGCATTAAGGAATTACTGACATTGAAGACAAACGGACCACTGGGTGAAATGGTCCGAGACCTAAAGGTGCGTTCAGTGGCTTTCCTGGAGGAGGTTATCGAGACAGGCGGTTATTTCGCCGCAGTCGAAAAAGGTTTCTTCGTTGACTCAGCCAAGTATCCTCAACGAAATGGTGACGGCATTGCCCGTGATGGGAAAGGGGGAGTCGCCGCGAACACGATTGTGGAGCGCGATGCTGATTACTTCGCGCCGGTTTGCGACCACTTCGGCTTCAACAACCTCCCGGCCGGGCTGCAGCGTCCATGCGATGCCATTCAAGGCTGCACCCTGTGCAAGCCCGAGAAAATAGCCTACATTGATGAACTCGATCCTGAAGACAACTGCGAAAAACGCCTGCAGGAAACATATCCCTACCGCATGGGCGGCAAGGTCAAACCGGAAGCCGAATGGGC
>DHGL01000036.1:0-51760 GCA_002402725.1 Anaerolineaceae bacterium UBA4799 | reverse complement strand
CTGAAGGCTGCTTCGTTGAAGTCAAAGGTAAAGTTACTTTCGACCTTAACGTCTCTGACTTAAAGATCCCTGAAAAAGAGGTCATCCTGGACGAAGAGACCTTACGGGAAGCCGTTAAAAAAGTTAAACTCACTGTAGTGGCGGGCACGGTCGGCGAAGACGAGCACTCGGTGGGTCTGCGTGAAATTCTTGATATAAAGCACGGCGGCATCGAGAAATACGGCGTCAAGTACCACTATCTTGGCACTTCTGTGCCGGTAAGTAAACTGGTCGACGCTGCCATTGAGACCAGTTCGCAGGCTATTTTAATTTCGACCATTATCAGCCATAACGACATCCACCGCGCCCAAATGAAGAAGCTGGCGGACTTATGCGTAGAGCGCGGCATTCGCGACCGCATCATTCTCATCGCCGGCGGGACTCAGGTGAATGCTGAAATGGCCGCTGAAACCGGGCTTGACGCCACCTTCGGCAGGGGTACAAAGGGTATCCAGGTGGTCAATGCCATGGTGAAGAACCTGCAGAAGCGTGGTTTGGTGTAATTTCTCTGACCAAGGTGTGATTTGCCCGAGCGTATCCATATTCTCACCATTGAAGTAGGATCGACCATCACCAAGGTGAACGGCTTTCTGCAATCACGGCATGGATCCCTGGTGCAGGCTGCGCAGGGTTTTGCTCCTACCAGTATCGCCCAGGGAGATGTGATGCCGGGTGTTGAGCAGGCGCTGCAGCAGGTGAAGAACGGTTCAACCCCCATCGAATCGGGAGCTGAAGTCTTTATTAACAGTTCTGCCGCTGGCGGTTTACGCATGACCGTGCATGGATTGACTTACAGCATGACCGCGCGCGCGGCGCGTGAAGCCGCCCTCGGCGCTGGAGCGATCATCAAAAAAGTGACCGCCGGGCTGCTTGATGAATATGCACTGGCGGAAATTCGTGATATACACCCCAACATTATCCTTCTGGCTGGAGGTGTGGATTATGGTGAAAAGGATACCGTGCTTGAAAACGCGCGCCGCATCGCGAACCTGGCGCTCAAGGTTCCAGTAGTATATGCAGGCAACCGCGCGCTGCACAAGCCAGTCACTGAGATATTCAAGAACGCTGCCATCGACCTGCTCATCGCAGACAATGTCTTCCCTGAGGTGGATGTGCTGAATATCGAACCGCTGCGCCACATCATTCACGAAGTGTTTAATCGACATATCATCCACGCTCCAGGGATGAGCCGCCTGGCAGAATTGACCCGTCATGGCATACTTCCCACTCCCGGCGCAGTGCTGCTTGCCAGCGAGCTTTTCGCGGAAGAACTGGGAGATTGCCTGGTCTTCGATGTCGGCGGTGCCACCACCGATGTACACAGCGTCACAGACGGCAGCCAGGAATGGTCATTGAAATTACTGGAACCAGAACCCCACGCCAAAAGAACGGTTGAAGGTGACCTGGGCGTATTCATCAATGCTAAAAATATTATTGAAATTGTCCAGGATTGGGAGAGTGAAGATGGGCTGGCTGAACTTCAAGCCATACCAGTGACCGATAAACAGGTAGAACTGACACATTGGTTGTGTACTAAGGCTGTGGAAATCAGCGCCAAACGGCACGCTGCCCTGGTTACCGACCTCTACACCCCGTCTGGCCGTAGACAGGTGGTCAAAGGCAAAGACCTGACCGCGGTGAAAAAAGTGATCGGCACCGGCGGTGCCCTCACCAGGGTCACAGGCGGGGCGGAGATTCTGCAGCGGATCTGTACTGGCGCAGGCAAATATCTGCTCCCCCAGCCAGGCACACCCATCCTGCTTGATGATGCCTACCGTTTTTCAGCGTTGGGTACCATCGCGCAAAAATACCCGGATGAAGTAAAATCCACCTTCGTTGATTGGGTCGGAAGGGATATTTGACAAAATTATTCACACCCCGTCTGGAACTCTACACTGATCGTATTGCCGAAAATGCGCGCGCGATCATCCATTTATGCCACAATAATGGCATTTCAGTCGCTTGCGTAGGGAAGGTCGTGTGCGCGCACCCCGCGGTCATGCGCGCGCTCGAAGAAAGCGGCGCGGACATGCTGGCGGATTCCCGCCTGGAAAACCTGGAAGCGATCCGTCAAAACGGCACAAAACTTCCGCTCATGCTGCTGCGCATCCCCACCCCCAGCCGGTTGGAGGATGTCGTTCGAATCGCAGATATCTCGCTCGTTTCCGATCTGGAAACCATCAAAAGGCTCTCCATTTCAGCGCTGGCAAATCAAAAAAATCACCGCCTCATCCTGATGATCGACTTGGGTGACTTGCGCGAGGGTATCTGGCCGGCAAAGTTGAACGAAGTATTAGGCGCAATAACCAATTTACCGGGTGTTGAAATCACCGGTCTAGGCTGCAACCTGGCCTGTTACGGTGGTGTCATCCCCACCGCTGAAAAAATGCAACAGCTCATTGACTTGCGTGACCAGGCTGAAACACGATTTTCCATCCAGTTGCCGGTATTATGCGCCGGAAACAGCGCCAACCTGCCTTTGCTGCTGGCAGGTAAAATGCCCGCTCAGATAAACCTGCTGCGCATTGGTGAAACCATTCTGCTTGGCCGCAATGTGCTCGACAGATCACCTTTCCCGGGAACGCGACAGGATACCGCGCGCCTGGTCGCTGAGATCATCGAACTGGAGGAAAAGCCTTCTATTCCCATCGGTGAACGCGGCCAGGACGCCTTCGGGGGTACCCCTGAGTTCATCGACCGCGGCGTGCGCCGGCGTGCCATCTGCAATATCGGCCGCCAGGATGTGGCGATTGACAACCTGACTCCTGAGGATCCCGGTATCATCATCCTTGGCGGCAGCAGCGACCACCTGCTGCTGGATGTGCAGGACGCGTACCAATCACTATCTACTGGAGACGAGGTGGCTTTTTACCCGGGTTATGGCGCTCTGTTGGCGGCCAGCACTTCGCCTTATGTTCATAAAATCATCTTTCAAGAAAACTCCAATAAATAGGTGGTCGAATGCTTTACCAGACGCACGCGCAGATTCACCTTGGCAACATTCGCTATAACATCGAAGGCATCCGCAGAGCGGTTGGCAGCGATCGCAAGATCCTGATCGCGGTCAAAGCCAATGCCTACGGTCACGGCGCGGTAGAAGTCTCACGCATGGCACAGCACATCGGTGTAGACTGGCTGGGTGTGGCCACCATTCCAGAAGGCATTCAATTGCGCGATGCGGATATTCACCTTCCCATTCTCAAGTTCAGCCCGGCATTCCCTGAAGAGATGGAAAGCGCCATTAAGCACGAGATTACTTTGACGGTTTGCGAACGCGAAAATATCCACGCGCTGCAGCGTGTTTGCCACGGATTAGGACTTACCAGGCACGTGCATTTGAAAATTGACAGTGGCATGGGACGCATTGGCGTACCCATTAAGCAGGCAGCCGATCTGGCAAAATTCATCTCCGCTGACTGCCCCAATCTCACTCTCGAAGGCGTCTTCACCCATTTGCCGGTTAGTGATTCAATGGATAATGCCTACACGCAAGAACAAATCGAAAGGTTTAAAACAGCCGTTTCGGCGATCGAGTTCGCCATCGGTACAAAAATACCCCTGGTACACTGCGCCAACTCAGGCGGAGTGCTCGATTATCCTCAAAGCTGGATGGACATGGTACGCCCAGGTATCATGATATACGGGTTCTATCCTGGTGAACCGTCCTCCCATAGTGTTGACCTCAAACCCGGCCTTAGCCTGCGCACCCGCGTCTCATTTCTAAAGAAAGTCGAAGCAGGCACTTCCATCGGTTACGGCCGCACCTGGTTTGCACCACAAGACACCTGGATTGCCACCATCCCGGCGGGCTACGCAGACGGCTTCAACCGTTTGTTTTCCAATAACGGCCGAGTGCTCATCAAAGGTCACGCCTACCCCGTCGTCGGGCGTGTCTGTATGGACCAGTCCATGATCGACCTTGGCGCGGAGACGAATGTAAAAGTAGGGGATGAGGTCGTTCTCATCGGCTGCAGCGGTGATGAAGAGATCAGCGTTTACGAGTGGGCAACTAAGCTCAACACCATTACATACGAAGTCACCTGCCAGATCAATCAGCGTGTGCCCAGAATCTACGACACTTATTAACCCGATGCCCCGACGAGTGGTTCTACCCCCGTGATCCAATGAATCATTTGAATAATCGATTCTCCTTTAGTAGACTGGCGGATGAAGTAGAAGCGCTACCATCCTGGGTGCTGCTGGCTGCGGCAGCGCTGCTATATGTGCCGCTTACCTTCCTCGGCTACGGCAGCGATAGTGATTCTCTCGGGGTTGTGCGCACCGGGCAGCATTTCGCAGCCACCTTCGATTACGTGCCTTCTCGTTTACCTGGTTTTTTTGTGCATGAGGTCTTGGTTTTCTTCCTCAACCTGGCTGGCGGCAGCCTGCTTACAAACCTGGGCACCGTTTTCATGTCCCTGGTCATGCTCCACTCTTTCCGCAAGGTCTGCCGGTTTTATGCTGTCCCGCACCCAACGCTGCTCAGTACTATCCTGATGGTGCAGCCTTTCTTCTGGGTGAACGCTGCCAGCACCATCGATTACCTGTGGGCTTTGGGTTTCTTTTTCCTCGGCTTTGACCTGCTGCTTCATGAACGTTTTATGCCCGCGGCGATTTCGCTGGCGCTGGCTGTCGGCTGCCGCTTATCCACGGCATTGCCGGTGAGTATGCTGCTGATTTATCTTTTCCTGGTCCACAATAATCAACGTCGCCAGCTTCTACTCGCCGCTTCCAGTGTCGCGCTGCTGTCGTTCATTTTCTTTCTTCCTCCGTTGGACTTTCTGGAATGGGATTTAAGCCGCTGGCTGGTATTGAGCACTGGTGACCCGTCCTTATGGACTCCACCACTGCGTTTCGGGCGCTTCTTTTATAAGAATCTGATGTTCTTCAGCATACCGGTCGTCCTTTGGGTGTTCATTCGTTGGCTGGCTGCGGTTATGCGTAGCCAAAAACCAGTGGTGACACGCCTCGATGGGTTGAGCTGGTTTTCCCTGGCGGTCGTGCTGGGTGTGGAAGTTATCTTCCTGCGCATTCCAATAGAAATAGAATACCTGCTACCTATGCTACCCTTTGCTTTGATCCTGGTCGGCAAGAGGTTATCTAACCGTCCGGACCAAATCTGGTTGCTCTTCATCCTGACACTGCTGGCAAACTTCCTGTGGATCAACCCGGCACACTCACTCACCCCCAACCAGACCAACGAGGTGATCTACGGTCTGTGGCTGGAACCGGGCTACCTGTTGCAGGATATCGCTGCCCGGCTGGCGCTGCTCAAGCCGTGAAATAGATCGGATTGCTCAACAGCGCCGGCAGCAGCGGCAAGCCTGGAAGAAAAGCCCGCAGCACCTCCACCCTGGCAAACCCCGGCTGCTTCATCGCATAGGTGAATTCCAGCGAGCCATCTGAAGCCGCTGTATACACAATGTCATTTTCCCCACCGCTCACCACGCGCACCACATCACCCGCGAGCAACCCCGCCAGGCATAGTTGCAACTCCCTTACGTCCTGCCAGGGAACCTGGTCCCCCATGATACCTGAGCCAGCGCGCATTTCGATAGTTGGACCATTGGGCGCGAAGGTGATGTAACTGTGTCCCTGACGTAGCGCACTGATAATGTCACTCGTCCCGGCTGATAAGGCGTATACGCCCATCGTTGGACCGCCTAAAAAGATAAAAGGAGTATCGCGGTGGTAGTCGCTTCCGCCGGTGATCGGCACGCGCATTCCGCTGCCAAGCCATTGCTGCCACAATCCTACCGCCTTTAAGTTGGATTCACGCATCGGTCCGTTCCATACTTCCAGGCAGTCGAATGGTAGTTCGTTGAAATCGAAAAGAAAACTGCTATTGCCCTCAAATGGATGATTGATGGTGGTCAATGCTCCACGCTCACGCGCGCTGGCAAAGCGTGCCTTTGTATCCTCCAATGAATTCGTGAAGAATGGTTCGTCATAAGGCGTGTCCACACCTAAGAAGTTGGCATGCCCCTGGTAATGGGTCCACTCCACCCCCGGTATCAGAGTCACTCCCGGAATGCACGGCAATTCTGCAGATGAAACCATCTGGTTATGGTCGGTGATTGCCAGGAAATCCAACCCGTTGGCTTTAGCCTTCATTGCCAGTTCCTCAATCGTATGCACACCGTCTGAAGCGATGGAATGTACATGCAGGTCACCCCTTAGCCAGCGCCATGATTTTTCTTTAAGGATGATCTCGTAGTGCAAATCCACCCCTTCTGGTGCGATCTTATACGCGCCTACAATGATCTGCCAGCGGCCTGGTGAGACGGCACACGCAGTGTAACCAGGTGTGGCTTTACATTCACTTATATAGATCCGGGTTTTGTCTGAACCTGAAGCCCCCACTTGCCGGCCATCCGGCGTGATCAAACCGATATCCACGATGTTTATTTCCGGCATAGCCGTGAAAACACCATTTAGCAGTTTTTCTTTATATGCTGCTCGACGCGGATACTGGTAGCTCAGTTCAATCGATTCAATCCCCACGGGAACTTCAAAAGGCACGGTGAAATACGAACCTTGCTGCCCATGGTCGATCGACAGGTCGAATTTAATCATCCATCCACCTCGTTTCCCCCGGATTTGAGTGCAAAAGCCAGGAAACTGGCGATTTCCCTGTCCCATAAACTCCACTGATGGCCGCCGCCCGTCTCATGAAAATGAAGGGGTATGGCGAGTTTTTCACATTCATCCCTGAACATTAGGTTTACGGGATACAGGTCGTCTTGCCGCCCGCAGGATGCATAAAGACGGGAAAGGTCAGCGTGTTTTGCTGCGGCTGCGCGCAACCACGTCATTGGGTCTTGCGAACTGCCCGGCAAATCTTCGAGATTGCCAAACAAATACTCGAATTCTACGCGCATGGAATCATCCGCAGGCGCAAAGTTCACGATACTCAACGACAATAACCCTGAAAAACTCCCCGCTGCGAAATAATGCTCGGGGTGCAGTAAGGCCGCCTTCATCGCTCCGTAACCTCCCATCGAGAGCCCGGCGATGAGCGTGTTCTCGCGTGCTGGTTTAATCCCAAAGACCTCTTCCAGGTAACGCGGAAGTTCTTCAACCAGATAGGTGAAGTAATGCTGCCCATTGGCCTGGTCTGTGTAAAAACTTCGTCCAACCGAGGGCATCACCACCACCAGTCCATATTTCCGGGCGTAAAGCTCAATTTTCGTAAAACGTCCCCACGCGCTGGCGTCATCGCTCAACCCATGCAGCAAATAGAGCACCTTCCGTTCTGCTAATGGAACTCCCTTCATTTCACCGGGATCTGGAACAATCAGGTTCAGCGGTAAGTTCATTTTTACAGATTCGGGAATATGGTCCATGCGGATAATTGCCATTGGCTGTCCTTTCAAGTGGAAAAACCGGTCGACCAGGCTGCGTCACTGTATAACGATAATTCTGTGATGTTTTTCAATAGGTATTATCAACCAGTTTCAAGTAAAATTCAATTGTCGTTATTTCGTTAACGGAACCGCAGGATAAATGTGATGCTTCCGAACATTTTTGCCACCGCCACCGCCGTCGCCCACCCTAACATCGCCTTCATCAAATATTGGGGAAATACTGATGATTCCCTCAGGTTGCCGCAGAACGGCTCCATTTCGATGAATCTGGCTGAACTGACGACTCGCACCATGGTAACCTTTGACAGCTCATTACCGCGAGATATTTTCGATTTGAATGGCATTCGGCAGGGCGGAGCTTTACTCGAAAGAGTAAGCCAGCACTTGAACCTGATTCGCGGCATCCGCGGTTTTTCTGCCCCCGCTCACATCCTGAGTGAATCCAACTTCCCGGTTGGCGCGGGGTTGGCTTCTTCCGCCTCCGCCTTCGCTGCCCTCACTCTGGCTACGGTGCGTGCCCTGGGCATTGAGATGAGCGAGAAAGACCTCTCACGCCTCGCCCGGCGCGGTTCCGGTTCTGCCGCGCGTTCCATTCCCTCAGGATTTGTAGAATGGCTGCCAGGTTCTTCCGATGTCGATTCCTACGCGGTTTCAATCGCGCCTCCTCAACATTGGCACTTGACCGATTGCATCGCCATTGTTGAGAATGCACATAAAAAGACCGGTTCAAGCGAAGGTCACCACCTCGCTCGCACCAGCCCACTCCAGGTTGCGCGGGTAGCAGACGCCGCCCGGCGCCTCGAACTTTGCCGCAACGCCATCCAAAAGCGTGATTTTGACCTGCTCGCGCAAATCATCGAGCTTGACAGCAACCTGCTGCACGCAGTCGCCTTCACCTCCAACCCGCCAATCTATTATTGGCTACCCCTCACCCTGGTAATCATGCGAGAAGTGCAAGCGTGGCGCCGCGCGGGCACGCCCTGCGCCTTCACCATCGACGCCGGGCCGAATACGCACGTCATCTGTGAATCAGCTATCGCGAAAGACGTCAAAGACAAACTGCTCTCCATCCCCGGGGTGAACCAGGTGCTCACCAGCGGGGTCGGAGGTGGCGCGGTACTTGTCTAGTGATTTGACGTCACATATTTTGACGCCACTTTGCCTCACACACTTTGACGCCACTTTGCTTGACTTTTTTCATCAAATACAATAAAGTTAATTTGTCCATTAATAATTCGATTATCTAGTGATAGAACAAGGAGGTGACATCAGAAAATTTCTCTGTATCAGAATGAATCAGACCCAAAAAATCAAAACAGGAGGAGAAACTAAATGCGTAAGTTATATGTTGTATTAGGAGTGCTGATAGCTGCTACCATGGTGTTGAGCGCCTGCGCAACCCCAACAGCAGCCCCCGAAGCCCCGGCTGGAACCGAAGCTCCGGTTGTCGAAACAGAAGCCCCCGTCGTTGAAACTGAAGCCCCTGTCGTGGAGCTTGAAAAGTGTGTACCACCTGAAATGGCTGCACCAACGACAGAACGCAAGGGCGGCTGGTTGGATGAAATCATTGTCTCAGTAGTCAACGCCGATTCAGCTATTACCCAGTTGGAAGCTGGTGCGATTGACATCTATGCCAACGGTCTCTCATCCAAGGACCTGCCGGCAATTCAGGAAGCCGGATTGGCTTACTCAACAGCGAGCGGTTTGTATTACGATATGCAATACAATCCCGCCGTGTTCAATGATGAGACCAAGCTCAATCCCTTCTCCAATCGCAAGATTCGCGAAGCCACCAACTGGCTCTTCGATCGCGACTACCTTAACCAGGAGATCTATGCTGGTGGTGCGCTGCCCAAATTCTTCGCTATCACCACCCAGTTCCCTGATTACGCTGACCTGGCGGATGTAGCCCGCAAGCTCGAAACTTACTACGCCTACGACCTTGAAAAAGCCCGCACAGCCATCGCCACCGAAATGGAAGGCATGGGAGCCACACTCGTTGACGGTAAATGGACCTTCAATGGCGAACCAATCGTCCTGGTAAACCTCATCCGCAACGACTCCGACGGCACGCGTATCCCCATTGGTGATTACGTCTCTGCGCAGTTCGAAGCAGTGGGCTTCACCGTCGACCGCCAGTACAAGACCGCTGGCGAAGCCGCCCCCATCTGGCAGTCTTCAGATCCAAAGGAAGGCCTCTGGCACATGTACACCGCCGCCTGGAGCGCCACCGTTCTTGACCGCGACCAGAGCAACATCTTCCAGGAAATGTATCTGGATTCTAGCGCCCAGGGTCTGCCTGTTTTCCTCGAGAACGTCTCTGATCCTGAGTTCAAAGAACTCGGTGACCGCCTGGCAACCGCTGACTTCAAGACGGTTGAAGAACGCCGTGAAATGATGGCACGCGCGCTCGAGCTCTCACTGCAGGACTCCTTCCAGGTCTTCCTCATCGATGGCAAGGCTTTCATCCCCTACAACACCAATGTCATTGCCACCTCCGACCTGGCTGCCGGTATTGAAGGCGCTGTCATCTGGCCTTATACCGTACGCTTCAAGGACGCTGAGGGTGGAACACTAAAATGGGCGACCCAAGGTCTCTTCGGCCAGGGCTGGAACCCGATTGCCGGCTCCAACTGGGCATATGACCAGGGTGTCATCCGTGCCACTTCCAGTGGTGATGTGATGTACGATCCCTACACCGGTCTGGTCTGGCCGCTACGCATTGCCTGCGCTGATGTCATCGTCCAGGAAGGCCTCCCGGTTGGCAAGTCACTGGATTGGGTCAATCTGAAATTCGTTCCCGAAGTCGAACTTCCAGAAGATGCCTGGGCTGATTGGGATGCTGCGAACCAGAAATTCCTGACCGTTGCTGATATGAAGGTTCAGGTTGAAGCCGCCAAGGAAAAGGCCGCTGCCATTGAAGCCGCCAAACCTGAGGTTGAAGCCAAAGCTGCTGAACTGATCGAAGCCTTCGATACCACCAAACTGACTGTAGAAACCCTCGACGCGCTAACCAATGAATACCTGGCCTTCGCTGCTGAGAAGTACGGTATGCCATGGGACGCCTCCGCTTTCCTCGCCTCAGAAACCCCGGCTGAGGTCGAATGGATCGATGCCAACCTGGCAGCCGATGACGCCGCAGGTCGCAAGGGCGAGATTGAATGGTGGTTCGGCTATGTGGTTGAAAACACAGATCCTACCGCTGACCTCCTTGGTTTAGCCGCGCGCAATTACGACTCCGTGCTGCGCAAGACTATCGTCTACTACCCGGCTGACCTCTTCGAGACGGTCAAATGGCATGACGGCTCCAACCTCTCCATGGCAGATGTAGTTATGGGTATGATCATGACCTTCGACCGTGCCAAGACCGAAAGCGCCAACTATGACCCGCAGGCTGTCCCCGGTTATCTGCCCTTCATGGCGCAGTTCAAGGGCTTTAAGATAATTTCCACAGATCCTCTGACCATCGAGTACTACAGCGATGCCTACTCATTGGATGCTGAGCTGAATATCCCGGTCATCTTCCCCACCTACACCTTCGCCGAGGGTTCATGGCCTATGATGGCAGTAGGTAACCTGGCGGATGCGGCCGCGGAAGCGACCTGGTCAGATGATAAAGCCATTGCCAATGAAGTCGAACAGATTAGCTTTGTGGGCGGTCCTACCCTCGAGATCCTCAACAAGTATCTCGATCAGGCCATCGCCGAGAACTACATCCCGTTCGCACCCACCATGAGTGAATACCTGACCGCCGAAGAAGCCACCGCGCGTTACGCTGCGGTTAAAGCCTTCTACACAGAAAAGGGACACATGTGGATTGGTACAGGTCCGTACTACCTCGACCAGGTCTTCCTGACCGAGAAATCACTGACCCTCAAGCCGTTCACAGATTATCCTGATTATGCCGACCGCTGGGCGAACTTCGGTGAACCCAAACTGGCTGTTGTCGAAATGGATGGTCCCGGACAGGTGAAGATTGGTGAAGAAGCGACATTTGACGTCTTCGTCACTTACAAAGATGAACCTTACCCTGCATCTGAGATCAAGGTTGTAAAATACCTTCTCTATGATGCCAAGAACGAGATCATCAAAGTGGCAGAAGTCGAAGCTACCGAAGATGGCGTTTACACCATCGTCCTTGATGCCGCGACTACCAGCGCGCTCGAAGCTGGTTCGAACAAGCTCGAGGTCGCCGTGGTGCCCATCACCGTGAGCCAGCCAACCTTTGAAAGCCTTGAATTTGTCACCGCACCATAAGAATTCAAGAGAAGGCTAAGTTTTTCTGATAAAATGGATTGGGGCGAGGAGATTCCTTGCCCCAATCCTATGCATATATGAGGATAAATATGACATCAGAAGTTCAAGCAGGGGTACTCCCCGAGGTAACTTCAAAGAAAAGCAGCGGTTCGACTTTTACCCGTGTTGCCCGCTTTATGGGTGTACGGGTAGTCCTCTTACTCTTCACAGTGATTGTTGGTGTGTACCTGACAATTTTGATTGCCAATATGGGCGGTTATGTTGACACCATAATGAAAAATGAAATTAAAGAACGGGTGAACATGACCGTAGCAGCAATGACTGCGAACAAACCTATCAGCCCTGAAGTTCGAAAACAAATGGCTGCTGAAATGATCGCTTTGGAAGAGGAGAAACTTGGATTGAACACTCCTTTCGCCATCCGCTCATTCAGATTCCTGGGTAACGCACTGCAATTAAAATTGGGAACCGCTTCCAGAATGGTGAGTGATTCTGGTTCACGAACGGTTCGATTAATCATACTTGAAAGGCTTCCTGCCACCCTCCTGCTGATGGGGACTTCACAGCTTTTCCTTTTCTTCTTCAGTGTATTCGTCGCCCTGAAACTTTCACGCTCCTACGGCAGTCTGTGGGATAAACTGATCATCACGCTCTCGCCATCGTCATCAGTCCCCCCGTGGTTTTATGGAATTTTTCTGATATTGATTTTTGCTGCTTTACTAAAAATACTGCCATTTGGCGGAATGATTTCCGCTCCTCCACCTGAAAATACCTGGCAATACATCGGTAATCTTCTTTTGCATCTCATTTTGCCAGCCGGTTCGCTGGTAATCTCTTCTCTTTTCATCAGTATCTATACCTGGCGAACTTTCTTCCTCATATATTCCAGTGAAGATTATGTAGACATGGCAAAGGCAAAAGGTCTCCCTGACCGCGATATTGAGAGCCGTTACATCCTTCGCCCCACTTTACCCACCATCATCACCAATTTTGCCCTGTTGTTGATCGGTATCTGGACAGGAGCAACCATTACTGAAACAGTTTTCTTGTGGCCGGGTATCGGACGCACGATTTACCAGGCGATTGGCCTGTATGACACAGCGGTCATTGTGGGTACAACCATTATCTACGCCTATCTGCTCGCTCTGACTGTGTTTTTATTGGACTTTGTTTATGCCCTGGTTGATCCGAGAGTCAAAATTGGGAGCGGCAATTAATCATGAAAAATTTTAAGCAGAACCTTAAAGAAATCTTACGCTACCCCTCTGCAATATTTGGCACCCTGATTGTGACGGCTCTGGTTGTGCTCGCGGTCTACGCCATGGTGAAAATACCTTACAAAGAAGCCATCCGTTTATGGCGGGGTGGAGAGGCAGTCTGGTACAAGAATCCGAAGAATGTCCCCCCTGATTGGAGTGACTGGTTCAGCAAAGAAAAATTACCCCGCTCGTTCGCAGTCAAGGTCGATGAAAATGGCCTCACCAAAGCGGTAACCCCAGGTGAAAAAGGGGTTTCTGAGATAGACTTCACATACTCATTTGAATTTGATTACGATAAATACCCGCAAGAAATGTTCCTCTACTTTGACTCCGTTTTCAAGGAGAAACAACCCTTCGTTTCTGTGATGATCATCACGCCAGAAGGTCGGGAGATACGCATCAGCGATTTTGGTGTCAACCACGAACAGACCTTTAGATTCTCCCAGGAAACGAAGCTAAAACGCCGTCTGGGTGGGCTGGATCCCATGGTCGGGATATTCTCCATGGAGGACTCTGACCCACCGGTTCCATTGAAGGGCACTTATCAACTGGTCATAGACGGATTGGTATTCGAAGAGGAATCTGACATCGATGTGGAATTTGTTCTGCACGGACAAACCTATGGCATCGCTGGTACCGACCATCAACGGCGCGACCTTTCTGTCGCCCTGCTCTGGGGCGCGCCCATCGCTATCGCATTCGGTTTGCTCGCCGCCATCGGCACTTCGTTGCTTTCAATGACCTTCGCTGCCATGGGCGCCTGGTTCGGCGGTTGGATCGATGGATTGATCCAACGCATCACCGAAGTGAACATGGTGCTGCCTTTCCTGGCCATCCTCATTATGGTGGGTACTTTTTACTCGCGCAGCATCTGGACCATCCTTGGCGTTACCGTGGTCTTGAGCATTTTTACTGGAGCGATCAAAACCGACCGCGCCATCTTTCTGCAGGTACGTGAATCACCTTACATCGAGGCAGCAAAAGCCTATGGCGCAAGTGGCAGGCGCATCATTTTTAGATACATGATTCCAAGAATTATTCCTCTGTTGATTCCCGCACTTGTGTCAGCGATCCCATCGTACGTATTCCTTGAAGCATCTCTGGCCGTGCTCGGCCTGGGTGATCCTGTTCTACCCACCTGGGGTAAGGTCATCAACGACGCTTTCAGTAACGGAGCTTTATATAAAGGGTATTACTACTGGATTTTAGAACCCGCAGTGCTCTTAATGATCACAGGTTTGGGTTTTGCCATGTTGGGGTTCGCTCTTGACCGCATCTTCAATCCCAGACTGAGAGGAATGTAAAAACATGGAAGAGAGACCCCTTCTCGATGTGCAGAAACTAAGACTGTATTTTAAGACCACCAAGGGCACTGTCCAGGCGGTGGATGATGTAGATTTCCAGCTTGAAACCAACCAGGCAATCGTAATCGTCGGTGAATCGGGCTGCGGCAAAAGCTCCATGGCAAAAGCCATCCTACGCCTGCTCCCAAGGAACGTCGCGGAGTATTCGGGTAAGGTTTACCTTGGCGGCAATGAAATCATGGGATTAAACGAAGAGCAATTTCGCAAGCAGGTACGCTGGGTAAAAATGTCGATGGTCCCACAGGCTGCCATGAACGCACTAAATCCAGTGCTGCGAGTAGGAGACCAGGTCGCTGAACCCCTCATGGTTCACTTTGGTATCGAAAAGAATGATGCTTTGGCTCAAACTAAAACCCTCTTCCAACGGGTTGGCGTTCCGGTCGATTTTATCAACCGTTATGCGTTTGAACTAAGCGGTGGCATGCGTCAGAGAGTCGCTCTCGCCATGTCGCTTTCCACTTCACCGGATGTCATCATACTCGATGAGCCAACATCGGCGTTGGATGTGCTGACCCAATCGAATATCTTCAACTTGCTTAAAGGGATCAAGAAAGGCACCAACGCCAGCTTTATCCTGATTACCCACGACATCGCTACCTCCAGCGAACTGGCAGACCGCGTGGCGGTGATGTACGCCGGTCAGATTGTAGAATTGAGCGATGCCGAAGTTTTCTTCAAGGAACCTCACCACCCTTACTCTGCCAAATTAATGGCCAGTGTGCCAAGGCTGCGTGGCAATGAAGAACCTGATTTTATTGTTGGCAGGCCGCCCAGTTTGATCAATCCACCTGAAGGCTGCCGCTTTGCAGAACGGTGCCCGAAACGATTCGCCCGCTGTACCGCGGAACCCCCCGTCACCAGGCTGGGTAATAACCTGGTGAAATGCTGGCTATACTCGTGAGAAATGAGAATATCCAATGACCATATATGAAAACACAAATGTGACTACAGCCACAATTAAGCCGGACCCCAAAACTCAGACATCCCTGCTATCTGTGCAGGACCTTAGGGTCTGGTTTGAATTGAGGAAATTTGGTTTCGCCCATATCGGTGACGTTCATGCGGTTGATGGTGTCAGTTTTGACCTGGGTTTTGGTGAGTCCATTGCCATCGTCGGTGAGAGCGGCTGCGGAAAATCCAGCCTGATGAAAACGATCCTCGCTTTGTATAAACCCACCAGAGGCAGAATCTGGTTCAATAAAACAGACCTGAGTACGCTCAAAAGAAACGAAGTGAAGGAATACCGCTCGAAGGTTGGCTTTGTTCAACAGGATCCATACGGCGCGTTACCACCCTTCTTGAGTGTAAAAGGTATCTTAGAAGAACCGTTGATTGTTCATGGTGTTAAAAGCAAGGAAGAACGTCTGCAACGCGTCACCAAAGTGCTTGAAGAAGTAAAAATGACACCGGTGAATGAATTTCTCAGCAAATTTCCTCACATGCTCAGTGGTGGACAGCAGCAACGTGTGGTTATCGCCCGTGCAATGATCATGAACCCCAAGCTCCTGGTTGCAGATGAACCGGTCTCGATGTTGGATGCTTCGGTACGCGTGGAAGTTCTCAAACTGTTGCGCAATTTGCAGGAACAACACAACCTCGCCGTTATCTATGTCACGCATGACCTTTCAACTGTTCGATACTTCTCTGAAAGAATATTCGTGATGTATGCAGGTCAGGTGGTGGAAAAAGGCAAGGTAGACCGCCTGGTGAACAACCCGCTTCATCCGTACACATTTGCGCTACTTGAAGCCACTTCCGACCCGGATGCTGGAAACGCCAAGGTGATGAAAGTAATTCCTACCGGCGAACCGCCAAGCCTGGTGCGCCCGCCATCCGGCTGCCGTTTCCACCCGCGCTGCCCGAAGATGATTGCGGGTAAATGCGATGTTGATGTTCCTCCAGAGTCCAATCCCGCAGAGGGGCAATATGTTTCATGTTGGTTGTATGAATGATATTTGAAAAGTTCGATCCAGGTAAAGTATTTTGGGTGGCAGTCGGATTGATGGTAATTGGTGCGCTTCTGCCATTCCTTATGGTATTGCATGTCTTTGATGCCATCCTTTACTGGAACTCATATGTTTATTTTCTGATCAACGTTATTGCCTATATCTGCCAGATTGGGGGATTTTTACTCGGTATTGCCAGCGCGGCATTTTATATCAAGATCAGAAAAAAGTAAGGGGATCAACCACCTGTAGTCTTGAGAACGGGTACCCCCAAGGTGCCCGTTTTTATTAGAAAAACATAAGCATCGTTTTTTGTGATTATAATTAGGAAAATTTATTAAAAATGGACCTCTATGAACCCTATTGGTAGTACTGCTCTAACAATCCTTGAATTCATCCTCGCCTTCGGCGCGCTGGTACTGATGCACGAACTCGGGCACTTTCTTGCTGCCCGCTTGAGCAAGATCGAAGTTGAGGAATTCGGTCTGGGTTACCCGCCGAAGATCTTCCGTCTCTTCCGCGCTGGCGGCACAGATTTCACCTTGAATTGGATCCCCTTCGGCGGCTTCTGCCGCATGAAGGGTGAGAATGGCGATGTGACCGAACCGGGCAGTTTCTTGGCTGCCAAACCCTCCAGGCGCTTATTGACCCTTCTCGGCGGACCGGTGACCAACCTGCTTGTGGGTATGCTCATCATCACCTTCCTCTTTACCCGCATCGGTTCACCTGATTACAAGTCGGTGTTGATCGCGGATGTCGCCGCAGATACCCCCGCGGCTGCGGCCGGCATCCTCCCCGGAGATGTAATCCAGTCTGTCGATGGTGTGAAGATTGACAGCATGAACGCCCTTTCGCAGGTCATCTCCTCTAATCTTGGCAAAGAGGTTGAGATCGTGCTGCTGCGCGAAGGCGCTGAGGTGTTACTGAAAGTAACCCCGCGCGCCGAGTGGCCTGAAAACCAGGGACCTCTTGGCATCACCATCATGAATCCCACACGAGAAGTTTCTTTCATTCAGGCACTACCGCGCGCCTTTATCGCCACAATGGATCAGGGTTACCAGCTGCTGATGTTACCAGTTAAACTCATCAGTGGGCAAATCGCGCCATCCGAGGCACGCATGGTAAGCGTGAAGGGTATTTATGATATCTATGCGCAGGTTCAAACCATCGACAAGGAGGAAGCCATCGAAAATCCCGAGATGGCCGGTTTAAACACGCTTTACTTTTTCGCCATCATCTCTATTGCATTGGGTTTCACCAACCTGCTCCCCATCCCCGCGCTGGATGGCGGCCGCATCCTGTTCCTGCTTCCTGAGCTCTTCTTCAAGAAAAAGATCCCGCCCGCGCTTGAAGGAAAAGTGCACATGGTCTTTTACGCATTGCTGCTCACATTAATGGTGGTACTGGTCATCAATGATATCGTCAACCCGGTTGTCCTCCCGAAATAGGTAATCAAAATGAACGACTCTGATGAAACCATAAGTTTTTCTGATGCTCTCACAGCATTGCAGGATGTTTCGGCTCCTTTCCCAGTGCGTTATCTGCGCAGCTTTTCCGACCTCTCGCCCGTGAACCTTAAAAACCTGATGCGCCTCTGGCCTTCCATCCCAATCGAGCGTAAGGTGGGCCTGCTGGAAGACCTGGAATCTGTGATGGAGAAAGACACCCTGGTAAACTTTGACAACCTCGCCAGAACCTTGCTTGCAGACGCTGAACCCGCTGTTCGCACCCCCGCCCTTCGCTTGTTATGGGAATGCGAGGAACAAACCATCATTCCCAATTTGATAGAAATTTCGGTCAAGGACGAAGACGAAACCGCCCGCGCGACCGCAATTTCGTTGCTCGGTAAATTCATTTTACTGGGTGAACTTGATGCCTTGAAAGACAGCACGAAAGAATTGTTAACTGGTCACCTGGTGAACATTTTATTGGGGAGCGAAAAATCGCTGGTTAAACAACGCGCGCTTGAATCACTGGGTTACTCCAGTCACCCGGATGTGCCCGAACTCATCCGCAACGCTTTTCAATCCAATGATACGCGTTGGATCACCGCAGCTCTGTGTGCCATGGGCCGCTCAGCCGACGAAACCTGGGCGCCTCAGGTTGAAACCATGCTCACCTCACCGGAACCAGAAATCCAGTTTGAAGCCATCCGCGCCGCTGGGGAGTTGGAATTAAGCTCAGCCCGGGAACAACTGCTCTCGCTGCTTGAAGAAGAGACCGAAGATGATGAGATCCGCCTGGCGCTGATTTGGTCGCTCTCGCAAATCGGTGGAGAAGAGGTAAAGGAAAAATTGGACGAATTACTGAAAAACCCCTTCAGCGATGATGAAGCGGAATGGATCGAGAAAGCCATGGAAAACCTTGACATCTCCTCATCTGGCGATTTGAATCTGCTGGATTTTTCGCCTGAAAATGAGGAAGATGGCGATGACGAGGTTTCGTTTGACGAATTTGAACTGGATGATTTCGACGATGAGGATGATGAAGAGGATGAAGATCAGTAATCCACAAAAAGGTGGATAAGAGACCCTTCAGCGGTTTTTATTAATCCCTGCATAGCTTTCGGTTTCGAAAAAAGTGATCATAAGCAAGGTTATGCCATAATGAGTGAACAGAAATGCGTCCACATGCTGGTTGAAGGAACCGTTCAGGGAGTGGGATTCCGCTATTTTGTACAGCAACAGGCGCACGCGCTTAACCTCACTGGTTGGGTACGCAATCGCCTGGATGAAAAGGTCGAAATCCTCGCTCAGGGAGATGAAAGCAACCTGTTCAAACTATCGGCAATTGTGCAGGTTGGACCACCCATGGCCAACATTACCCGTGTCACTGTGGAATGGTCAATTCCTGTCGTTGAATTCAAACGCTTCTCGATTGCCCCCAGCGAGTAAGCCATACCCCCTTAATCATCCTGTCACTCGATTTCACCCGCCATCAGGCGGGCTTTTTTCCAGGGCGGCAGATCGGATTCTTCCGCCAGGTATGTCTTGAGGTCAATGATGCGGTCTCTGATGACCGCGGCTTGTTCAAACTGCAGATCGCTCGCCGCCTGTTTCATTTGCTTTTCCATTTCCACGATCAAACGCTTCAACTCATTAATCGGCATGCGTGGTTTTTCAATCCCTGCTGTGTATTCGCCTTTCCTTTCAGCCATCGCGGATGAAGTTGAGAGACGTTCTGTCAAATCGTGTACCGCTTTCACTACTGTGAAGGGTTCGATACCGTTGGCTGTGTTGTAGTCCACCTGTTTTTTCCGTCTGCGGTTGGTCTCATCAATAGCGGTTTTCATCGCATCAGTCATCGCATCCGCGTACATGATAACCTTGCCGTTTACATTCCGCGCTGCCCGACCTATGGTCTGGATCAACGCGGTCGCAGATCGCAGAAAACCCTGCTTATCGGCATCCAAAATTGCCACCATCGATACTTCCGGCAGGTCGAGCCCTTCACGCAGCAGGTTTATTCCCACGAGCACATCGAAAACACCCATGCGCAGATCACGCAGGATACCCACGCGCTCCAGCGTTTCAACTTCTGAATGAAGATAATTGACCTTTAATCCCAACTCCAGCAGATAATCAGACAGGTCTTCTGCCATACGCTTGGTCAGGGTTGTCACCAGCACGCGTTCTCCCCGTTCAACTCGTTTCTTGATCTCGCCGTACAGGTCATCCACCTGTCCTTTCGTTGGTCTGACCTCTACTTGGGGATCCACCAGTCCTGTGGGGCGGATGATCTGTTCAACGATCTGGTTGGAACGGTTCAACTCAAAATCAGCGGGGGTGGCAGAGGTATAGATGGTATATCCCATCACCTTCTCAAATTCTTTGAAGGTTAATGGGCGGTTATCCATCGCTGACGGCAAACGGAACCCGTACTCGACCAGTGTAGATTTTCTCGCCTGGTCTCCGTTGTACATCCCTCTTATTTGGGGTATAGTCATGTGTGATTCATCCAGTACCAACAGGTATTCTATAGGCAGGTAATCCATCAACGTCCATGGCGGAGAACCCGCGGGGCGCTGGTCGAGGTGGCGTGAATAGTTTTCGATTCCTGAACAATAACCGACCTCCCTTAGCATTTCCAGGTCATACCGGCAACGCTGCTCGATGCGCTGCGCCTCCAGCAGCCTCCCGTTGGATTTGAAATAATTAACCTGGTCGTTCATTTCTTTTTCTATATCATCCAGCGCTACTTTCAGGCGCGCCTCGCTGGCGATGTAGTGCTTTGCGGGATATATGTCTATCGCCGCCTGTTCTGAGTATATCTCGCCGCTCATCGGGCTAAACTCTACTATTTTCTCTACCTCATCACCAAAAAATGTGATACGGAAGGCTTTTTTCTCTTCGTATGCAGGGAAGACTTCCATCGTATCGCCGCGTACCCTGAAAACCCCGGGACGTAATTCCAGGTCGTTGCGCTGGTATTGGCTCTCGATGAGCAGCCGTAAAAGCGCGTTACGCCGGAAGATCTCTCCCACCGCCAGGTGAACGACAACATTGCCATATTCTTCGGGATTGCCTAGGCCGTAGATACAGGAAACAGAAGCCACGACGATCACGTCTTTACGTGACATTAACGCAGTGGTTGCCGCCAGGCGCATTCGTTCAATCTCTTCGTTAATATCCGTTTCTTTTTCAATATAGAGGTCGTGACGCGGGACGTAAGCCTCAGGCTGGTAGTAATCATAATAGGATACGAAGTATTCCACCGCGTTCTGCGGGAAGAATTCGCGGAATTCCGCATAAAGCTGGGCTGCCAGGGTCTTGTTGTGAGCCATTACCAGCGCAGGCATTTGCAGTTCCTGGATGACATTGGCAATGGTGAACGTTTTGCCAGTACCGGTGGCTCCCAGCAACACCTGGTTACGGTATCCCTGCCGGATGCCGTTGACAAGTTGGGTTATTGCTTCTGGCTGGTCCCCTGTCGCCTGGTAAGGCGCTTGGAGTTTAAAATCCATACTCGCATCCTGTCTGTCGTTTTATTTTATTATAGCACATTTGTTCTTTAATCCGATCAGGATGTCTATTTGATTGGCAACTCCAGGGTAAATACCGCTCCGCCTCTCGGGGCGTTGGCGCCTCTCAAGTCGCCCCCCAATAACAGCGCCAGTTTCTTACTGATCGCCAACCCCAGCCCTGTGCCCCCGGTCTCGCGGCTGCGCGCGCGTTCGTGCCGGTAAAAACGTTCAAATAAATGCGGCAACGCAGATGGGGGGATACCGCTTCCGTCATCTTGTACTGCGATGACCAGTTTTTTTGTTTCCAGCCTGGTGCTGATGATGATACTTCCCCCTTTTTGTCCATAACGCAGCGCGTTGGAGATCAAGTTCTGTAGAATTTGCGAAACGCGGTCCGGGTCGGTATCGATCCAAAACTCCTTCCCATCAGGGTAAAATTCTGTTATGAGCCTGGTACCGTCATGCTGCGCCTGTGCCTGGAATCTGGCAACCACCTGCTTCACCAGGTTGACAATATCCAATTCTCTCATTTCGAGCCGAACCTCACCCGCGTCTGCCATCGCCAGCAGTCTGAGATCATCCACTATGCGAGAGAGAAAATCGGTCTGTTGTAAGGCAATATTCACATTTTCTTCCGTTATTGGCAGCACACCATCGAGCATTCCCTCGAGCTGCGCTTTTTGCACAGCGATAGGGGTTCTCAATTCATGCGCCACATCCGCGGTAAGTGATTGTTTTCGTTCTTCGGCCAGTTCCAGGTTGCTGGCCATCTGGTTGAAGGTTTTGGCGAGCATGGCGATTTCATCACTACCCTGGGTTTCTACCCGGGTGGAAAAATCACCTGAGGCAAGTTGAGTAGATGCCCTGGTTAATGCTTTTACTGGTTTCAACAGGTACCTTGAAAGTAACACTGCCAGACCAATAGCCATCAAGATCGCGAGCCCTCCCGCAAGTATTAAAGCCTGTCGCAACCTGCTGACAAACGGAGTTATCTCAGTAGTAATAAGCTGTGAACCATTTTCAACGAAAAGGTAGCCCGCGGTCTGGCCTCCGCTATGTAATTCGAGAGCGTTAGCAGTCAAATCCTCGCTGATTTTTTCACCCACATCCCTTCCAGCAGTACTCCACACAATGATGTGGTTTTGGTCAACCAACGACAGTTCAAAAGCTCTACCGCGGGAGTTATTCTTCCCTCCCTTTTGCGCGTAAACGCTGGCCACCTCCTCCACCATGTTCCACGTGCCTTGAGAATCATAATAATCTTCCAGCGCTTCCACTAGTTCCGTAACTCCGTACTGTCCACCCCTGGTCATATAATTGGTTATCTGACGCTGGCTATCCAGATTGGCAAAAATCACCACTCCCGCTATTGCGAATATGACCACGGCTGAGAATGCCAGTATCATTTTGAGTTGCAGCGAGAGCTTCATTTGCTACACATCTTCACGGTTGAACTTGTAACCAATACCGAAAACGGTTTTTATAAAAATTGGATTGCGGACATCATCCTCAATTTTCGCTCGTAAATTTTTAATATGCGCGTCCACGGTTCGTTCGTAACCTTCAAAACTCTGTCCCTGTGTGGCATCCAACAACTGGAGTCGCGAAAACACCCTCCCGGGGTTGCGTGCTAGCGTTACCAGTATTTCGAATTCTGATGGCGTCAAATCTATCTCAAAACCTGCCTTTTTTACTGAATGTGCATCAATATCAATCTCGAGAGACGCGATCGAAAAACGGTTCCCTTCCAACCTGTTACGGTTCGCCCTGCGTAGCACTGTTTTAACCCTCGCGACTACCTCCCGCGGCGAGAACGGTTTCGTGATGTAATCATCTGCGCCAAGCTCCAATCCCTTCAGCCGGTCTATTTCCTCCACCCGGGCTGTAATCATGATGATTGGAATATCCTTTTCTTTTATCACTGCGGTGGCGATATCCATACCGTCCACCCCAGGCAGATTCAGGTCTAACAGGATCAAATCCACATTTTCAGTAAGGCTGAGATCGAAGCCGGTATCACCCCGGTTAGCGGTAAGCACATGATAGCCCTCGCGCTCAAGGTAGGACTGTAATACGCGGGCCAGGGTAACTTCGTCTTCGATAATTAATATCGTTGTCATAAGGCGATTATAGCACTCAGAACTTCCAGCAGGTTTTCCCGCCAGTCGGTTTCTTCAGGATTGAACTTCATCCAATAAGCATTCTTACCAGGCCGGGTTTGATACCCGATTGGTGCAAGGTTACGAGAGACCACCCCGTCTGGTAATTGCGGAAAACGTAACACAATTTGGTCGGCTTCCACACTGATCGAGATTAATCCGGCTTTTGCGGCCAACAATTTTACACGTAGTTGATAAAAGAGATCCTTTACCTGCTGGACAGGCTGCCCGAAACGGTCATGGAATTCAGCGATCAACGCGTCCAGCTCAGCGACTTCCTCCAGGTGAGCCAGGCGACGGTACAACTGCAACCGCAGCGATTGATCGGGAATGTAGCCAACAGGAATACCCACACTAAGGGGAAGATCCACGCTAACAGGGATGTACCCGGTGGAAGAGGATTCCTTTTCTAATGCTTCTTTCTTCTCCCCCTGGCTGCTGCGCAGTTGTCGCACCGCCTGCGAAAGCATCCTGGTATACAGGTGAAATCCCACCGAAGCGATGTATCCGGATTGGCGGGTGCCAAGCATTTCGCCCGCTCCGCGCATTTCAAGATCCCGCATAGCAATGGAATAGCCCGCCCCCAGCTGGATGTTCTCTGCGATTGTTTCCAGGCGCTCCTCTCCTTCAGGTGTCGGGGCTTTCTTACGATGCTTGAAGAAATACGCGAAAGCCCGTTGCCCGCCCCTGCCAACTCTTCCCCGCAACTGGTACAACTGCGCCAACCCGAAAGCATCTCCCCGGTCAACGATGAGTGTATTGGCATTGGGGATGTCAAGCCCAGATTCAATAATGGATGTACAGAGTAACACATCCACCTCTCCCTTTGTGAAATGCGTCATGACGCTGGAAAGCTCATCTTCCCGCATTTGGCCATGCGCGATCGATATCCGCGCTTCAGGCACCAACTTTTCAAGGTGCGCTTTCATAGCCTCAATCGTTTGTACCCGGTTGTGCACAAAAAACACCTGCCCGCCCCGGTCAATCTCCCGTAACACCGCCTGTCTCACAATGGGCGGAGAATAGGGACCAATATGCGTAATGATGGGCAGGCGCTCTGCGGGTGGTGTGTTGATAGTGGATATATCACGCACGCCTGTCAACGCCATGTATAACGTTCGTGGGATTGGAGTGGCGGTCAGGGTCAGTACATCCACTTCTGTGCGCAGTTTCTTGAAATGCTCTTTATGGGTAACGCCAAAACGCTGCTCTTCATCGATGATCACGAGCCCCAGGTCTTTGAATACCACATCGCCGGTGAGCAGACGGTGTGTGCCGATCACGATATCCACCTGTCCCAGCATGATTTTCAACACAATTTCATCCTGTTCTTTGGGGGTGCGGAACCTGGAAAGCATTTCTACCGAAACCGGATAGGGCGTTAGTCGCTGCCTGAAGGTCTCATAATGCTGCTGCGCCAGCACGGTCGTTGGAACCAGCACCGCCACCTGCTTTCCATCCATTACCGCTTTGAATGCCGCCCGCAACGCAACTTCAGTCTTGCCATAACCTACATCTCCGCAGAGCAAGCGGTCCATGGGTTTTGAGATTTCCATGTCCTGCTTGACAGCTAAAATCGCCTTCATCTGGTCATCTGTCTCGATATATGGAAAACTCGCTTCCAGTTCCTGCTGCCAGGCGGTATCGGGTTTGAAAGCATAACCAACAGCAGATTGGCGTTTTGCGTACAGGTCCAACAATTCTCGGGCAACCTGGATTACCGCCTCGCGCACAGATTGCTTTGTTTGATTCCATTCATGACCGCTTAATCTTGAGGGTTGGGGAGGTTCACCCCCGGTGCCGATATAGCGGTTGATACGATCGGCCTGGTGAATGGGAACATAGATTTGATCTCTGTTATTGTATTCCACCAGCAGAAATTCTTTTTCCGCTCCATTCAGGGAACGGCTCACCAGTCCAGCAAACCGCCCGATGCCATAATCAACATGCACCACCCAGTCGCCAACTTTAAGGTCAGCGAAATCGGATTCCGGTGAGGTATAACGTGTCGTTATCCGCGCCCTGGGTTGCGGTCGCTCCCATCCGAATATCTCACCATCTGTGATGCAATGCAGTGTTTTACCCGAATCAAGTTCGAGATCCCAGCCTTCACCCAAAGTGGATTCTACAAAACTCAGGCTTCCTGAACTGCCACAATCCTCCTCTTGCTCTTCCCAGATCTCTTTTAGCCTTGAAAGTTGCCGGGTGATGATGACTGTTTCATCACCATCACGGCAGCACTTTTTCAGATGGCTCATGAAGTTCTTTATTTGACCCGCAAAACGCATACCGGGTGAAAATTTCGCGCCAAGTGTGCCCAGATCCTCACTGTATGGTCGAAACAGTTCCATCCAGCGCCGGTTAGAAATCATCTCAATGATTTCTGACCAGGATACATACGGAACAGGAAAATCCGCGGGAATGATGCCTTCCCTGGTAGCCTCAGCTCTGTTTTTTAATGCCTGTTCTTCTATTTCTTCACCGAAACTCTGAATATTGGAAAGACTATCGATCAAAATCAACGAATCCGGGTGCATATAGTCCAGGATCGTGGACGGGTGCGGGTGGAATACAGGAATATGGAACTCATCGACGGCCTCTTCTGCGCCAGAAGATTCAAGAATCGCGTTCGGGATGTATTCTCTTGCCGGACTGATTTGTACCTGGTCAATGTTACTCACAGTTCGTTGCGTGGCAGGATCAAAATACCTCAAGGTATCAATTTCATCTCCAAAGAACTCCAGCCGCGCCGGGAAGAGCTCGGCAGGGGTCCAGATATCCATTATCCCGCCGCGTTTGGAAAATTGACCGTGGTCGACGACAACCTCAGTGCTTTCATAACCCAGGCGAATCCATTCCCGCTGCAGTGCTTCTGGATTGACGCGGCTACCAACTTTCAAGACTTTGCTGGCGATGATGTAATCCCGCCTCGGCAGCGTGCGCGTCATTACTGCCCGCAGTGGTGCGATAACTGCACAGGGCTTATCCGGTTTCTGGCTGCCTGGTTTGAAGTAATTGACAAGCGTGGCCATTGTTTGCAGCCGGTCTCTGCGGGTAAGACTGCCCCAGGCTGCTTTTTCGTAAAACATGGGCGTCGGTTCCGGAAAATACAATTTTGGCAGTTCTGGCAGCCAAAAGCGCAGTTCATCGTATAACAAAGAGGCTCGGTCTGCTCTGTCGGTTAATAGCAGAACCGGCACATTCAAATCCAAACACAGAGCGGCCAGCACGGGTAACCTGGCTGAACGCAATAAACCCAGGCTGACAGGCTGTTTTCCTACCTTTACGGCATCAAGGCACTGCTGATAGGCCGCCTGGCGACGCAACGTGCTGAGCATTTCAGTCCTTGTCTGATACATTGAAGCGGTTCATGGCAGCCTCAAGCCCTTCAGTTAAAAAACAATACAGCGCTTCCACTGCCCTGTCCAGAAATGCTTCAAGCGCGTCTTTTTCCGCTTTCGTGAACGGCTGCAATACATAAGACGCTGCATCCATCTGTCCAGGAGGTCGCCCAATGCCCATACGCAGGCGAGCGAAGTTCTGTGTTCCCAGCTGATTTATGATAGATGCCATTCCCTTTTGACCTGCAGACCCGCCAGAGGGACGCATACGGATGGTCAGAAAAGGAAGGTCCACATCATCATGCCCCACGATAAGGTTTTCCAACGGCACTTTGTAATAACGTACTAACGCGGCGACCGCCTGACCAGATAGATTCATATAAGTTTGCGGCTTCACCAGGATCACCCTGGCCTCTCGCACAAATCCAGATCCGACGATGGCTTTGTTCTGAACTTTATTGAGCTTAATACCGTGCCGCGCAGCGAACGAGTCAATGACCATGAAGCCGATATTGTGCCGTGTATCGCGGTACTCCCTTCCCGGATTTCCCAATCCAGCCAGGAGGTAAACCGCGCCTATCGTACCTTCTACAGAAGAATTTTTCTTATGTAAAATATCGAACAATGGCACATTCCCTCTTATCTCCGCCGCCGGCGGGATTGTGTGGATGAGTATAAAGCGATCGAACCCAGCGCTGCGCAAGTGAGAAGAATGCCGATTATGATAGTTCGCTGCACTTCCTGCGGCTGGATTGAAGCCGGGTTAACCCTTTTTTCAGCCGCGGCTGAATGAGGGACTACGATTTCAGCTGCTGCGGATGAATTCGCAGTCTGAATAACGGTGATACCTTCGGGTTGAACCTGAACACGGGTATAGTTGGAGACTAGTATGTTCTCAATAACCACCGCATTTTCGCTGCCATCAGTGGTCTTCACTGTGAGTTTTATCCGGTACACTCCATCGGTGATGGTTGTAGTGTCCCAGGTGGCTAGAACATCGTCCTGAACCACTTTATCCAACCGCTTGATGAGAAACCAGGTGTCCTTATCTGTTTGAGCATAAGAGTAGAGGACTTCTGCAGACGCGAATTCTTCTTCCGGCACACTGCCCCTGATTTCAATAACACCTTCCACCACTTCGCTGCTGACGGGCGATGTGATGTATAACCCGGGTGTGATCGTCAACTCTGAAAACAATGTCAGAAAGAGCATTACAAGCGGTTTCACGGCAAGAAAATTGAGCATGGCAATTTTTAAGTTTAACACGAAGAGTTCCAGGAATCAAATAAAACTTGACAAAACTTGACCAAAATGTGACCAACGAGAATTGACCGCACCTTATTTAATGCAGTTTAACCACTCGATAGGTTCTAAAAAATACGGTGATGTTGATAAGGGTATGCTATAATAATTTCATTATGATAGAAAACGATGCCTTCGCAACTGCAGGAGTTGAAGGGGATGTAACTGAAAACACCCCAGTCAAAAAAAGCAAAACCTGGTTGTACATACTCATCGCGGTTGTCGTTGTTGGACTTCTCATAACGGGGATCGTCCTGCTGGCAACTGCTGGTATGGATACAACCTCCATCGTAAGAGACATCTTCATTATCCTCATGGCACTCGAATCCATTGTCATTGGTGTTGCCCTGGTCATCCTGGTGATACAACTCGCCTCCCTCATCAACCTTCTTCAAAACGAAATCAAACCAATCCTGAAGAACACCAGTGAAACAGTCAATACATTAAAAGGGACGACCGCTTTCTTAAGCGATAACCTGGCGACACCAGTGATTAAGCTCAATAGTTCTGTCGCGGGATTGAGAAAACTACTCGATCTCATCGGTCTTTTCAGAAGAAAAAATTAACAATTAAAAAGGAGATAAGACATGTCAGAAAGAGATAATTTTGGCGCATTTTTGATTGGTTTCCTGGTCGGCGGGATCACTGGCGCTGTGGTCAGCCTGCTCTACGCCCCCAAATCCGGTGATGAGACTCGTACTGTCATCAAGGAAAAAGCAATTGAATTAAAGGACAAAACCGCTTTAACAGCAGAGGAAGCCTACCGAAAAGCAGAGCAGGCTGCCAATGAGGCTGCAGCGAAAGCGCAGGAGTTGTTAAAAACTGCCCAGACAAAAGCTTCGGAAATAGTTAAGAAAGCCCCTGTGGTCCTCGAAGAAGAAAAGTCCGCTGTTAAAGCAAAAAAAGCAGCCTGACCCTGATTAGATCAAAAAACAACAACCTCCCTTCAAAAGGAGGTTGTTTATATTATAAGAGCTCGTACACCCTGGGGATTGCTCTTATCACATCCCCTGCCAGAACCGACTCATCACAACCCACGATTTCCCTGGCTGCGATTCCGGCCTGGGCATGCAGCCAGGCTCCGCATAAAGCTGCTTCCCACGCGGCTAAACCCTGAGCGAGCAAACCTGCGATCATACCCGCCAGCACATCCCCCGTTCCCGCTTTGGCAAGGCTGGAAGTCGCCACAGGTAGAACTGCGATGCGCCCATCCTCACCGGCAATAACCGACAAAGGACCCTTTAACACAACTGTTTGTTCCCATTTACTGGCAAACTTCCGGGCGACTTCCATCCGATCGAGTTGGATCTCTTCGACCGCCAACCCGGAGAGACGCGACATTTCGCCGGGATGCGGCGTAAGCACAGCGGCTGCGCTCAATTTTTCAGACCATGCCGGATCATCACCAAGCAGGTACAACCCATCCGCATCGATCACCAACGCTGGCCATTCCGCTGCCGGCACTTTTATTTTCGGCTGGCTCTTTATCCCCGGGAACCCGGCCCCGGAATCTTGAGCCTTAGCGCTTTGCAGGAGCAGGTCATGCATGAAACGCATTGTGGAGTCATCCCGCCCCAATCCCGGGCCTATGACCACGCTGTTGGAACCCAGTATGAAAGGTAGAGCCGTTTCAGCAGCGATCTCAGAAATGATCCCCCCCGCGTCCTCAAGGATCACCCATGTCAACTCCTGGCTGGCATTCAAAACGGCCTGGTAGATTGAAGCTGGCACGGCTACCTGTACCAGACCGGTTCCAACAGCGTATGCGCCGCGTCCAGCCAGCACCGGCGCGCCTGGGTAATTCACACATCCACCGATGACCAGGGTCTTCCCATAACTCCCCTTATGGGAAAAATCATCTCTTTTTGGCAGAAACGCGCGTACAGTATCCCAGTCTACGACAATATCGCCTGATTCCTCAACTACTGAAAGATACTTCGCTATACCCAGGTCCATTGTGGTAATTTTTCCCAGGAAAGGGTAGGCAGCATATGTTAACATGCCTTTCTTTACCGCCTCCAGGCATATGGTTTCGTCCGCTTTTATGGTTCCATTGCTTACCTCACCGCTATCGCAATCCATCCCCGATGGACAATCCACCGCGATCCAGGTAAAACCCTTTAGTGACCTGAATACTTCGACCAGTAGCGCGCTAACGGATTCGGGTAAAGGGAGTCTGAAACCGGTGCCGTAAATCCCATCGAGTACTACACCCCCATTGTGTTGAAACTCACTTATCCTCGACACATCGGTTACAGCCCCGCCGCTCTGCAAATAAGCCTGAAACAGGGGATCTTTTTGCCCCCGTTCTTTCACGAGAACTGCGCGCGTGCTCCAGCCTTTCGCCTGTAACGCGGAAAGCGCTACCAGGGTATCCCCTCCGTTATTTCCCCCTCCAATGAGACCCAGGGCATAATGAGCATTTTCGCCGCCATAATTCTGGTCAACATGAAGCGCGATACCTTCGCCCGCCGTCCGCATCATTTCCGCAAAGGTGAATCCGGCTGCGTCCGCGCGCTGTTCCCATTCCCGCATTGTTGCAACACTGATCAATTTCATGTCTGCTCCCTGAACATAATTATTATACAATGCCAAAGTGGTAACACCTTCTACAGTATAATGATGCAGATGCGTCGTTACGTTTATGTGGTTGTTTTTGTTTCGGGAATGGTTTCTCTGGCGGTCGAGATGGCCGCTTCGAGGCTGCTCGGCAATTACTTCGGCACCAGCAACCTTGTCTGGGCAAGCATCATCGGGCTGATCCTCATTTACCTCACCGCCGGTTACTTTATTGGCGGCGCCTGGGCTGACCACTCCCCCCGTTACCTGACCTTCTTTAGCGTTCTCGCCTGGTCATCACTGGCCATTGCGCTTATCCCGCTCATCTCGAGGCCGATTCTCCGCCTGGCATCTAGCGCCTTTGACAACCTGCAAATTGGCGTACTGGCCGGGTCTTTTACCTCTGTGATGATTCTGTTCATTATCCCGGTTAGTTTGCTGGGTATGGCTTCGCCCTTCGCCATCCGCCTTTCCATCCAGGATAAAGACAGCGCTGGTAAGGTTTCCGGTCGAATCTACGCGGTTTCAACACTGGGTTCATTTATCGGCACCTTTCTCCCCGTGCTGATACTGATTCCTCTCATCGGCACCTACAGAACTTTTTTGGTTATCTCAGCCATCCTCATGCTTTTTGCTCTCATCGGCATCTATCTCGACGGCAACTGGAAGTGGCTGGCGCTTTATGCATGGATGCCTCTGGTGCTCATCGCGCTATTCATCTGGGGTACCCCGGGAACGGATAAATCAACCCCGGGGTTGATCTATGAAGGCGAATCCACCTACAACTACATCCAGGTGCTGGAGGAGGAGAATTATCGACTGTTACGTTTGAATGAAGGACAGGGCATTCATTCAATTTATCATCCAACGGTCCTCAATTTTAACGGACCATGGGAACAAGTAATGAGCGCGCCGTTTTTCAATCCCGCCCCTGTGGAACCCGCATCCATCACCAGCGCGGCCATTATTGGTCTGGCTGCAGGTACCACCAGCCATGAACTGTTTGCAGTCTTTCCCAACGTAAAAATAGATGGCGTTGAAATTGACCCCCTCATTGTCGATGTTGGACTGCGTTACTTTAACATGGGTAATCCAAACCTCAACATTATTATTCAGGATGGGCGTTGGGCGCTGGAAAAGAGCACCGCAAAATACCAGGTTATCAGCATCGATGCCTACCGCCCGCCTTACATCCCCTGGCACATGACCACCCTGGAGTTTTTTCAATCGGTACGCGCTCACCTCACAAATGATGGCGTGATGGTCATCAATATCGGGCGCGGTCCAACCGACAGACGACTGGTTGACGCTTTGGCCAGTACCATACGGCAAGTTTTCCCGACCATCTACATTTCGGACCTTAAGGATTCATTCAATACTCTTCTTTTTGCCACGGCGCAGGAGACCGACCTTGAGAACTTCCTTGCCAATTATGTTCAACTGATGGAGAATCCGCATACCCCGCAACTGATGCTGGATGTCCTGGCTGCCACGTATGAAGGGCTGCAGCCACTACCTGAAGTTAATGGGGTGGTTTTCACGGATGACCTCGCCCCTGTGGAACAGATAACCAATTCCATCGTGCTCAACTTCTTGTTTTCAGGAGGAACCGAGAACCTCGAATGAAAATACTGTTTAAGATATTCTCAACTTTAATTTCCTTAACCCTCCCCTTTTTTCTATTAATGGGATCCATCAGGATTCTACTCAACCCGTTTTTTCTTGATTATGAATACAACCAGCCGGGTTTCCCGGCTGACGAGTTTGGCTTCACCACAGCTGACCGCCTGAAGTGGGGTAAATTATCCTTGATATACCTCACGAATAATGAAAGCGATGATTACCTGGGCACGCTGAAATTTGATAATGGCTCTCCGCTGTACAATGAACGTGAATTAAGTCACATGCTAGATGTACGCCTTCTGGTCAAGGCTGCGTTGAAGGCCTGGTACGGGGTAATACTATTCCTTATTGTTATGATGCTGTTTTATTGGAGAACCCAGCGGATGAGACAGTACTGGAAAGCCGTTTCGTACGGTGGCTGGCTGACCCTTGGGTTGATACTGTTAGTCATCGCGGGTGTCTTCATCAATTTCAACCAACTTTTTGCCGGTTTTCATGCAATATTTTTCGAAGGCGATACCTGGTTATTTTTTACCAACGATACGCTGATCCGTCTCTTTCCTGAGAAACTCTGGTCTGACGCTTTCATCTATATGGGTATATTCACCCTGGCAGAGGCATTGGTGTGCGTTTTGGTGGGCGGCAGGCTGGCTCAAAAGGACTGAAAAACCGGCAGTCGCCTGCCGGTTCATGCTTACTTTTTCTTCGCCTGGTTGGCGACGGCTTCAGCCTTGCGCTTTGCTTCCTCGGGGTCACCCAGGTAGTAGCTCTTGATCGGTTTCAAGTTATCGTCAAGTTCATAAACCAGGGGCACGCCGGTGGGAATGTTCAAACCGACAATTTCTTCATCTGAAACATTATCCAGGTATTTCACCAACGCCCTCAGGCTGTTGCCATGCGCTACAATGAGCACGCGTTTACCCGACTTTATGACTGGCACGATTTCGGTGTGCCAGTACGGAAGAAAACGGGCAACAGTATCCTTCAGACATTCGGTCAGCGGAAGTTCTTCCGCGGTGAGATTCGCATATCGCCGGTCAAAACCAGGATAGCGTTCATCATCTATGGTGAGTTTTGGCGGTTGTGTATCATAACTTCTGCGCCATATCAGCACCTGCTCATCACCATATTTCTCCGCGGTTTCTGCTTTATTCAGCCCTTGCAGGGCGCCGTAATGCCGCTCATTGAGCCGCCAGGAATTAATGATGGGAATCCACACCATATCCATGGTCTGCAGCGCAATCCACAAGGTGCGCACCGCGCGTGTAAGCACAGAGGTAAATGCCATATCAAACTCAAGCTTTTCCGCTTTCATTAAAATACCTGCGGTGCGCGCTTCCTCCTCACCTTTTTCTGTCAGGTCAACATCAGTCCAACCAGTGAAGCGATTTTCCTTATTCCAGGTGCTTTCACCATGACGAAGCAATACAATCTTATACATAACCATTCCTTTCTTTCGCTCAGCACAAAAGTAGCGCAAGGTATGCGCTTGCGCTACTGGATTTAAGTTTTTTGATGCCGTTAGCGCACAGCCACGGGATTCTCGGCATCCTGTGATGGATCGAAAATATGGCTGTTGTCCATATTGAAGACCATTTCGACTGTCTCGCCAATGACGTACTTGGACCGCGGGTCAACGCGGCCGACAAAATTACTGCCCTTTTCTGATGCCAGGTAAACCAGGATTTCGTTGCCCATCAACTCCACCACGTCTACTTTGGCTTTTACATGTTCACCGTGGATGTTAAGGGGTGAATATTCCGGGTTATGAATATCATCTGGGCGAATGCCGAATACCACTTCTTTATCAACCAGGTGTGCCAGAACCTTGTGACGGGTTTCGGGTACTTTGATCTTGAACTCGCCGTTATCAACATATAAGGATTCACCTTCTTTTACCAGGCGCATGGTGAAAAAATTCATCGCCGGGGTACCGATAAACCCGGCAACGAACATGTTCGCAGGTTTGTCGTAGAGTGTCTGCGGTGTATCGAGTTGCTGCAGCTTTCCTTTGTTCATCACCGCGATGCGGTTCGCCATGGTCATGGCTTCGGTCTGGTCGTGGGTCACATACACAAAGGTGGTGCCCAGCTTGTTATGGATCTTGCTGATTTCCGCACGAGTTTGAACTCTTAGTTTGGCATCCAGGTTGGAAAGTGGTTCATCCAGGAGGAAAACCTTCGGTTCACGCACGATTGCCCGGCCAAGCGCAACACGCTGGCGCTGTCCGCCCGAAAGCTCACGTGGTTTTCGTTTCAAAAGGCTTTCGATTCCAAGAATCTTGGCTGCTTTCTCCACGCGTTCCTGGATTTCTTGCTTGGGCAGCTTGCGCAGCTTAAGCCCGAACGCCATGTTATCGAATACTGACATGTGAGGGTAGAGCGCGTAAGACTGGAATACCATCGCGATATCGCGGTCTTTTGGTGGCACGTCATTCACCAGCCGGTCACCGATGAAGATCTTGCCTGAAGTTACCTCTTCCAACCCCGCCAGACAACGAAGCGCGGTGGTTTTGCCGCAACCGGAAGGTCCGACCAGGACGAGGAATTCTTCATCTTTAATTTCCAGGTTCATGTTTTCAATTGCAGTAAAATCACCAAACTTTTTTACGACATTTTCGTACGTGACGCTTGCCATGTTTTCCTCCTTCTTGAACGAGTATAGTGACTGTATTATATAACAAAATATAAACTTTCCGCGCAAACTTGATAATCAGTTATCTGATAATCAATTATCAAAACGTACAACTTTGTTGTGATAGAATGCCTTGTCACATAGGAGACCCAAATGCCTGAATTGCCTGAAATTGCCTCTCGTGCCCGGGAAATGAACACCGCATTGCGCGGTAAAACGATTCTGATGGTTGAGATCAAACAACCCAAATCTCTTAATTTGCCTGCGGATGTTTTTACTAACGCTGTGACTGGCGCACGCATTATGGATGTCACCTATCATGGTAAATGGATCAAAGTGCGGCTGGATAAGGGTTGGCTTCTTATCAACCAGGGCATGGGTGGTGAACTATTATTAACTACGCACAAGACCATACCCGAGAAATATCGGCTGGTCTTCGATTTCACCGATGACACCTGCCTGGTGGTTAATTTCTGGTGGTTTGGTTACGTCTACTTTGCCCCTGTTGAAGGACTTGCTGAAATCAGCATGTTGGCCAAACTGGGACCAAACATCATTGACCTTTCGCTGGAGGAATTTTCATCGATTGTCAGGGCGCAATCACCAAAGGCAAAAGTAAAGGTCTTCATGCTCGACCAAGCCAGGGTCGCCGGCGTGGGGAACGCCTATATACACGATATTCTCTTCCTGGCTGGGCTCCATCCGCTTCGGTTATTGGCAACTCTGACCGATAAGGAGATGGCATCGCTCCATTCCGCCATCTTGGATAGCCTGTTGCCCAGTATGAAAAAAGGCGGCGCATTTTATGAAACCAACCTGTTCGGTGAAAAGGGCGGATTTCTGATGGAAGATATCCTGATTGGTTATCGCGAAGGAGAACCCTGCCCGAAATGCGGCACAGTCATCGAAAAAATCCGCACTGGCAGCACCATGTCCTTTATCTGCCCGGCTTGCCAACCAATCAACTGAAACAATAGAGGGAAATTCCCTTCTTAATTTGTATTTATTCATTGTGCTTTATAATTCTATTTCATCACAGAATTGAGGACCGCCTTGCTGCCATCTACAAATGTGCTTGACCTGGACTTGAAGTCCACCATCGGGAAAAACCGCCTGACAGGTATCTGGAATATGATGAAGGGATTCCGCCTGCGCTACGCAGGCGCGGTCGCCAGCCTCGGACTCTCCGCCCTGGCCAAGACCTTCACCTTCCTGCTGCTGCGGTATTTCATTGATACCTACTTTATCAACCAGGACGAAAGCATCGGGCTCCCGTATATCGCCCTGGGTTTCGTCGGCTTGGCCGTCCTCGAAGGAGGGTTTACATTCCTCAGCGGCGTGTTGGCATCACAAACCGCGGAGGGCATCACTCGCCGACTCAGGAACTACCTCTATGATCATATCCAGCATCTCTCGTTCACTTATCATTCTAAAACCAAAACCGGTGAACTGATTGAACGCTCCACCTCTGATGTTGACGCCTTGCGCCGCTTCTTTTCAGATCAGGCAACCAACATCGGCCGTATTTTGCTGCTCTTCATCATCAATTTCGTCACGCTGCTGAATATTAACGTCAAATTGGCCTGGATCTCAATCATCGTTATCCCGTTTATCCTGGCTGTTTCTACCTTTCTCTTCAAGAAAGTATCCAGTGCTTACGAGTTGTATCAACAACAGGAAGCCATCCTCTCCACCACGCTCCAGGAGAACCTCGCTGGTGTAAGGGTGGTTAAGGCATTCTCACGCCAGCATTATGAGATGGAGAAATTTGAAAAAGATAACTGGGAGAAATACGCCCGCGGAAAAAAATTACTGGTCATGAATTCGCTCTTCTGGCCTGTCTCTGATATTCTCTGTGGCGCGCAGTTGATTGCAGGGTATCTCGTTGGTGCGATTATGGCAATCAACGGAGAGATTTCCGTCGGTACCTACCTCGCTTACACCGGTCTGGTCATTTATATCATCTACCCGCTGCGCAACCTTGGCAGGATCATCGTTCAAACTTCCACGGGGCTGGTATCTTACGGCCGGGTCATGGATGTCATCAAGGAAAACAGAGAACCACTCGATCAGGGTGATTACTTGCCCAAGGGTAACCTTGAGGGAAACTTCGAGTTTATCAACGTTGGCTTTGAGTACGAGCCTGGTGAACAAACGCTCGCGAATATCAGTTTCAATGTCGAGCCTGGTCAGTCAATTGCGCTGCTCGGGTCGACCGGGTCTGGTAAATCCACATTAGTACACCTGCTGCCCAGGTTCTACGAATACACCTCCGGCAAAATCATACTGGATGGTGTGGAATTGAGCCGTTATCCGCGCAAATACCTGCGTCAGCAGATTGGTATCGTGGAACAGGAACCATTCCTGTTTTCGCGTACTATCCGCGAGAATATCACATACGGTGTCGGGCGGGAAGTCAGCGATGAGGAAGTTGAACAGGCGGCGCGGGCTGCCGCAATCCATGATGTCATCCTCACCTTCCAGGAAGGCTACCAGACCGTGGTTGGGGAACGGGGAGTGACCCTTTCTGGCGGGCAGAAACAGCGTATCACCATCGCGCGCACGCTGCTCAAGAACCCGCGCATCCTGATCCTTGATGATTCCACCTCTTCCGTGGATACTGAAACCGAGGCTGAGATCCGCGAAGCTCTGTGGACCCTGATGCAAGACCGTACCACCTTTATCATCGCCCACCGCATTCAAAGTGTGGCCAACGCAAACCTGGTTCTGGTGATGGACAAAGGACGGATCATTCAACGCGGCAGGCATGTTGACCTGGTCAATGAGGCGGGCGTGTACCGCGAGATTTTCAACATTCAAACCCGCATTGAGGTTGAATTGGAAAAGGAGCTGACCAGTGCCGGATAATTATTTCGACGAAGAGGAATTCGAGTCCAGGTTTAACGGCAGGACGCTAAGCCGTATCCTCAAACTCACTGTTCCCCACTTAAAGTGGGTGATTGGATTCCTGCTGACCATCGCAGTCGTCGCTGGTTTGGATTCCATTGGAACCTACCTGTTGAAAATGGTGATTGATAATGGTATTCTGGCGGGCGACCGCGCTGTGGTAGTGAATGTGCTTGTCATGTACGGGGCACTTATCCTGGTTCAATCAGGCAGCACCTTCCTGTTTATCTACCTGGCAGGCATACTCGGTGAACGCATTCGTTACGACCTGCGCAAGAAGATGTTTAATCACCTGCAGGCGTTATCATTGAATTACTACAGCAAAACGCCGGTCGGCTGGATCATGGCGCGCGTTACTTCAGATTCTGAACGCGTGGCTGACCTGGTCACCTGGGGGCTGGTCGATTCCACCTGGGGTTTGATGAGCATCATCACCTCGATGATCTTCATGATTGCCATCAACTGGAAGCTGGCCTTGATCGTATTGGCGTTGCTACCTGTGCTCTTCTTAATTGCCACCTATTTCCAACGCTGGATTCTCGCCTCGTACCGCAAGGTAAGAAAAACCAATTCCAAGATCGTAAGCGCGTACAACGAAAACATCACCGGCGTCCGGGTTATTAAAGCTTTAGGACGCGAGCCCGAAAACCTCGATGAGTTCAAGACAATTACTGAAAAAATGTATCATTCCTCATTTAGAGCAGCCTGGCTAAGCGCGCTCTTCCTGCCAACTGTACAAATCATTTCTGCTCTGGCGGTGGGAGCCGTGGTTTGGTACGGTGGGGGTCAGGCAAAAATCGGCGCGCTGACCGTTGGCGGAATCCAGGCTTTTGTCTCCTACATCACTTTTATGATGTGGCCGATCCAGGACCTGGCGCGCGTGTTTGCTGAAATGCAGCAAGCCATCGCCTCAGCAGAGCGCATGTTCTCGCTGATCGACTCGAAGCCGCAAATCCAGGACCACCCCAAGGCCATCGATCCGGGAACCATCAAGGGAGATATCATCTTCGACCATGTGACCTTCCGCTACGAGAAAGACGAAAAACCGGTGCTGAGTGACTTTAGCCTGCACGTGCGTCGCGGTGAGACGATCGCGCTGGTCGGTCCTACTGGAGGCGGAAAATCGACCATCATCAACCTGCTCTGCCGCTTTTACGAACCGGAATCCGGCCGCATCTACATTGGCGGTCGTGATTACACCCACCTTTCACTGCAGGCAATCCAATCCCGCATCGGCGTGGTGTTGCAAACACCGCACCTGTTTTCAGGTAGTATCACGGAAAACCTGCGATACGGCCGCCTGGATGCCAACATGGATGAGATCATCGCAGCCACCAAAGTGATTGGTGCTTATGATTTCATCATGCACTTCGAAAAAGGATTTGACACCGAAGTGGGCGAGGGTGGCAACCTGCTCTCGGTGGGTCAGAAACAACTGCTCAGCCTGGCTCGAGCCGTGCTGGCCAATCCCGAGATCTTCGTCATGGACGAAGCCACCAGCTCGGTCGATACGCTTACCGAAGCACTTATACAGAAGGGTATGCAGACTCTGCTGGATTCGACAACCAGCTTCATTATCGCCCATCGTCTTTCAACCATTAAGAAAGCCGACCGTATCCTGGTCATTGAAGACGGTCACATCGCAGAAATGGGAACCCACGCGGAACTGCTCAGGATTCGCGGGAAATACCACCAGCTTTACACGCGCCAGTTCCGCACACAACTCGAAGCAGCGTACAACCCGTTCCAACAAGCCGCTGAAGCGCTGGATTAACGTAACTTTACGAGAAAAATGTTATGTCCCGGGTAAAGTCCAAAACCAGAGTGTTCCCGAAGTCACTGAAAAGCCTGTTGACCACAGTCTTCAGAACCCTGAAGGGAGCCTTTACAACGTTCACCCTCGCCAAAGGCGCGGAAGCCGCGGCCAGCATCTCCTATTACACATTGTTTTCCATCTTTCCTCTTCTCTTAAGTATCCTGGCGATAGGTTCCTTTTTTATCGATCAGGCTACAGTTGAGAGGGAACTGCTCAACTTACTACCCAACCTGCTGCCGGTATCGCAGGACTTTATTCTGACCAATGTGCAACAGGTTTTTAAGTTGCGCGGGGCCATTTCCTCCATCAGCGTGGTCGGATTGACCTGGTCCGCCACAGCTGTATTTACGACCATCATCCGCAATATCAACGCCGCCTGGCCCGCGGCAGCGCCCCACAGCTTCATCCGTATGCGCCTGTGGTCACTTGCAATCATCGCAGCGATGGTTTTACTGCTAATTTTGTCCTCCTTCTCGCTCACCCTGCGCCATTTGCTCAATAACCTGGGCATCTCCTTTGATTACTCGCTGATTAGTGAATTCATCTCCTCTTTCTTCTATGAAAAAGTACTACCCATCCTGGTGCAGGTGGTAATTTTTTTCAGCCTGTATTTCTGGGTTCCGCAGATTAAAGTGAAAAAGATGAGTGCCCTGACCGGTGCGGTTGTGGCAACATTCCTCTGGCAGCTCATCACCACCGTATTCAGCGCGTATCTAGCCAGCGGGTTGGCAAGGTATGAGATTGTGTACGGCTCACTAGGAAAAATGATTGCCTTGCTGGCGTGGATTTACCTCAGCAGCTGGATCATCCTATTCTGCGCCCACCTGACCTCATCCATCGACCGGCACAGTTAAAGCTACCTCTGCGCGCGCCTTTCCAGGTTTTCCGCATCCGTGATGGTAAATTCTGTCCGCGTAATACGAATCAACCCTTCATCAGAAAACTTGTACAATAGGCGGCAAACCATTTCCCGGGTGCTGCCGATGCGCGCAGCCATGTCATCTAAAGTCAGGTTACGAGTTATGGATCGCTGCCTGCCTGATTCAGAAATTCCCATCAAAAGTCGCGCCAGCCGTACTGCGATTGGTTGGAAGGTCATGGTCTCGAGTACTTCGCTTACATATTGAATGCGACTGACCACCAGTTTACATAATTCCCATGAGAAGATACCATTGCCCTCAATGAGCGGCACCAGGTCTCTTTTTTCCCATTGGTAGATCACTCCATCTTTAATAACCTTTAAGCTGGCTGGCATGACCGCGTTTTCCAGAAAAAATCCCAGCCCCCAAAAAACTTCTCCCGGTTGAAAGGTCGCTGCTACAAACGTACGGCCATCGACCGCGTCTTTTTCTGCCACAACGGCTCCCTGCTCGATGATGAACAGATAAGGCCAGAAATCACCCTGCAGAACTAGATACTCCCCTTTCTGCACTGGTCTTCTCACGGCTGAAAGGTAAACTCTCTCTCGTTCCTTGTCATTAAGGCTGGAAAACACCGGATTCTGTAGTATCGCTGGCTGATTATCCATGACCTTTCCTTTTCATATCATGATGTCTTCATATTCTATACCAAGTCCTGGCCTTCCGTGTGCGATTTAACCAAAAGCAAAGTTATTTGCGAGCCAATGTCGCATACTGAAAGAAACGTTAATGGAATGTCATATGAATTTTAGGCGCCTGTCTATCATTTTACTTTTAGGAATACCGCTCGCTGGTTGTGGAATAAAGAGTTCCTGCCCGGAGGGCAGTGGTTCCTATCTGGATGAACTCAGGCAGTTCCCACCAGATACCTCAGCCTCCTTGACGTCTCAGAAAACCGATATTGAGACCAAAAACAAAACGGTTGCGTTTGACTGGGTCATCGAAGGCCCTTCATGCAACGATACCTGGGAAAATTCTTTATTCGTGGGTTGTGACCTTAGGCTGCAGCAATGGGAAATATAGCCTTTCTTTCTAAACAATGGCTGTGGACTGGCCATCAAACCCATCGTAGTTGTATATGTAGCAGCGCAAAACAATGCCGCGTATTACAAAGGGTGCTCATCATGCTATTAAAGATTCACTTAATACCATTAACAACCATAATCAATTGACAAAGGAGAAGCAGATCATGAAAATCAACTACAAACTAGGGGGGGTTCTGGCAGCGATCGCTGCGATGATCGGCCTCATCGGCCACTTTATCCTGTTCTTTGCGTGGTATCAAATCGGCATGCACACCGAGAGCGCTGAACCGGGTTGTGAGATCCTGTTAAAAACGATACACCCGTTACTTGCCAACCTTGGACTGCTGGGAGCCGCCCTTTTTGCCGTCAGTGCTTATGGGTTCTTCAGCGGTAAGAAATGGGCTTTCGCACTGTCAGTTTTCGGAATCATCCCAGCTCTGCTCGGGAGTTTTTTCGTCAACATACCCTTCATGGCAGCCGGTCTTCCACCAGTCTATTTCACTCTCTTTTTTCCGTACCTCGTCATTTACTTCCTCTTAATGAAAACAGTCGCCAAATTATCCTGGAGCCGTACGCTGCTGGCACTTCTCACTGGCATCTGTTACATTGTGTGCTGGATGAACGGGGTTTCGAGCACAAGCCGCATCATTACCGTAGGAGCAGATATATTCGTCCTGGTGCAAAACCTGCATTGGGTCGCCATGCTTGGCTGGGGCGTGGTCACAGCAGGCATCCTCCTCAAACCGCGTGAGTGGCAGCGCGTGCTGGGGTTGGTCTCAGGAACGGTTGAATTGATCGTAGGTATCCCATTGGCTGTAGTGACTGCCCAGGACCTCAACCGCTTTTCACTCTTCGCCATGGCGCCAATTGTATCTTTGATCCTGGTTGTGATCTTCGTTTGGCCGGGTTTGTGGAAGAAGTGGACCAGATACGAGGAATCCGCTGCTTGAGAAAGTTGTTTTGAATGAAAAACTGGTGCCCGCGGGCACCAGTTTTTAATGTCGGTTATTGGTCGGATGATCGGATTTCCTTTAGTTCACCGGTCACGGTAAAGATAGTACGTTCGCAGATGTTTGTCACGCGGTCTGCGACCCGCTCCAGGTTATGCGCCACCCACAGGATCCAGTTAGCCCGTTGGATGACATTCTCGTCTTTCACGATTATTTTCATCATCGTGGTGTACACTTCCACGTACAAACGGTCGACTTCGTCATCTTCATTGGGGATCAGATTAGCCTCATCGATGTCTTCATTGATAAACGCGTTGACCGCGCGGTGCAGCATACTGTTGCATTTCTCAGCCATCATGGGAATTCTGATTAACGGGGTGAGCAGTTCTTCTTCGCCCATGCGGATATTAATGGTCGCGATACCCTTGGCGTAATCCCCGATGCGTTCAAGTTCACCGGCGATTTCCAGGATCGACGCCAGCAAGCGGAGGTCGCGCGCCATGGGCTGCTGAGTGGCGATGGTGATGAGCACCTGCTCTTCGAGCATATAACGTTTTTGGTTGACCTTGTCATCAGTGGCAATAATTTCCCTTGAGAGGTTCGCATCCCTATTCTTGAAAGAATCAACCGCCCCGCTGATCTGCTGTTCCACCAGATTTCCCAGAAGCAAAAGTTCATCCTTCAAGTATTTCAATTCAGCTTCAAATGTCGCGCGCATGGTTCCCTCGCTTTTTTTACATTGTAACATCTAACCAAATCTTCCGGTCACGTAATCTTCCGTGCGTTTATCCGTTGGCCGTGTGAAAATGTGATTGGTCTCATCGAATTCGATCACCGTGCCTGAGCGCGTGCCGTCTTTTAACATCATCATCGCGGTGTAATCTGAGGCACGCGCCGCCTGCTGCATATTATGGGTGACGATGACAATGGTGTAATTGTCCTTGAGGGATTGCATTAATTCTTCGATCTTTAAAGTTGCGATCGGGTCTAGCGCGGAAGCCGGTTCATCCATCAGAATCACTTCGGGCTGCACCGCCAGTGCACGCGCGATGCACAGACGCTGTTGCTGCCCTCCAGACAGAGATAGCGCAGATTGTTTGAGGATGTCTTTCACTTCATCCCATAACGCTGCGCGCCTCAGTGAGGACTCCACCAGATCATCCTGGCTCCCTTTGTAACCATGGATGCGCGCCGCCCAGGCGACATTCTCATAAATCGATTTGGGAAATGGGTTCGGACGCTGAAAGACCATGCCGATGCGGTAACGCACTTCCACCGGATCTACCTCCCGGTCATACAGGTTGCGACCCTCAAAAATGACCTCTCCTCCCATGTGTGAGTTGGGAACAAGTTCGTTCATGCGGTTGAACGCCCGGATGAGCGTGGATTTACCGCAACCGGAAGGACCAATAATGGCGGTGATGCGCTTTTCGGGTATCCTGACGTTTACATCTGTAACGGCTTTGAAGCTCCCATAATATATATCAAGGTTGCGTGTTTCAATCTTGGTTGAATAATCTGACATGCAAAACTCCATAATGCTCATTAATATTTTCGTGACAACTTGTTACGTAATAGTATCGCCGCCGCGTTCAATCCCAATAATAATACCAGTAAAACAAGGATGGCTCCGGCTGCCAAATGCCTCCATTCTTCCTGAGGTCTCGCCGTCCATTGATAAATCTGAATGGGAAGCGTCGTGAACTTTGAGAATGGCGAAGTGGGATCAAATGAAATGGCTGTAGATGCGCCGACTACAACTAACGGCGCGGTTTCTCCGATTGCTCTCGAGATGGAAAGTATGGTCCCCGTGAGTATGCCAGGCAGCGCATTAGGTAGCACATGAGCCCACGTTATTTGCCACTTGGTTGCTCCCAACCCATATCCCGCCAGCCGAAGCGATCTGGGCACTGCGCGTATGGCTTCCTGAGAATTGATGATGATCAATGGCAATACCAGTAATCCAAGCGTCAGCCCGGCTGAAAGCACTGTTCTGCCATTCGCTGTGGTCGGGTCGACAAAACCGAAGAGTGAACCGCTAGTGAGCGCTTCCAACCCTCTCACAAAGAGTGTAAGGCCAAGAATGCCATAAATGATGGAAGGGACTCCTGCCAGGTTGTTGATATTCGTCTGAATTACGCGGTTCATCCAGTTGTCACCAGCATATTCTTCCAGGTAAATAGCAGCCCCCACCCCGAGCGGAAACGCGACCAGCAGCGTGATGAGAATTGTCCAAAGCGACCCCAGGATGGCAGTACGGATGCCAGCCGTTGCCACCTCGCTGCTTTGCGGCTGGTTGATGCGGTTGAAGGTGAGCCATGAGATGAATTTTAACTGCGCGCGTGGATTTTCGATGCGCACCCGGATAAGTTCCTCCACGATTTCATCCCGATGCGCCAGTGAATTAAAGAGAGACCAGGATTCAAGTATCTGGTAACGCAATACGCGTTCCTCGACCAGAGCATACAATTCAGAACGGCTCCGGTTGCTCATGCTCTTCTCGTTGTTCAGCTTGTTGTAAGCGCCCGTGGAGAGTGAACTCTTCAAAGTCTGTATCAGTTGTTCCTGTGTTTGATTCTCGAGCGCCATACCATCGAACGCCAGGGTCGCGGGATCAATTTTTGTATCTACGATTACATACCCAAATACAGAATCGATAATATTTACCAATAGCAGGGTCAAGGCGATGATGCCTACGACCGTTGAGAGTAGAAAAACCATCTGCCAGGTTTTCCCTGTGCGTGAACGCGCTGCCAGGTTATCTGTGAATACCCCTTCCTTTAAAAGAGCCTGGTTGTTCATTCATACACCTCTCGGAAACGACGCACGATGCGCTGGCTGATAATATTTAATAAAAGCGTCACCACAAATAACATCAACGCGATGGCAAAGATACTGTTGTAATCCAGCGAGTCATAGCTCAAATCACCGCCTGATATGCGCACGATGTGCCCGGTCATCGTTTCAGCCCCCTTGAATGGATTCAGGGTCAGGTTCGGACCTGCCCCCGCTGCCACCGCCACGATCATAGTCTCGCCTATCGCCCGGGAAATCCCCAGTATAATCGCGGCACTGATCCCAGAGAGCGCGGCTGGTAAGACAACCCTGGTGACGACCTCAAATTTGGTCGCGCCAAGTCCGTAGGCGGCTTCTCTCAGCGAACTCGGTACCGCGCTGAGCGCGTCTTCGCTGATCGAAGCTATCAATGGCAAAATCAGTATTCCCATCACCAAACCGGCAGATCCGGTATTGTATACATCTACAACATCCCTCCCAAAAATATCCCGCAGCAGTGGCGTGATGAAAGTAAGCGCGAAATAACCATACACAATGGTCGGGATGCCTGCCAGAAGCTCAAGTAAGGGTTTTATCGTCTTTCTTGCCCGCGGAGAGGCATACTCAGAAAGGTAAACCGCCACCGTTAATCCCAGCGGGATGGCGATAAGCATGGCGATGACCGTTGTCAATAAGGTAGCAGATGCCAGCGGTAGAATGCCGAATTGTTGAATATGTGGCTGCCAGGCCGTGCCAGTAAGAAAGTCAATCAGGTTGACTTCAGGCAGCCTGAAAAACAGCCAGGCTTCTCTTCCCAGGATATACACGATTCCCAGCGTGGTGAAGATGGAGAAAAATCCAGCCATAAAAAGCATCGCCTGGATAATTGATTCTGACCTGTGCTTCCTTTTCATCAGGTTTCGTTCGCGCGTTACATAACCTTCTGCGGCAGGTTCGCCGGGTAACAGTTTCGTTTTCATGCGTAAACCTCGTAACAAAATTGCCTTCCCCCGGTCGAACTGGGGGAAGGTCTTTATTGAACAAGGATGGTTCAGATTTACTGACCAACCGCCGTCAACCAGGCATCCAAGGCTCCTTGCATAGCATCCTCTGACGCCGGGAAATATCCAACCTCAAGGATTTCATTATTGACGTTGGATAGATAGAAGTACACGAAGGCTGCTACCTGGGGTTTCTCCTGCATAATCTTCGCATCAGAGTAGATGAAGAGCGGTCGGGAGATGGGGTAACTGTTATCTTCAGCGGTTTCGGCGGTCGGCGCGATGCCATCCACTGAAAGCACGGTCAACTTATCCGCGTTCTCCTGGTAATAAGCGAAACCAAAGAATCCAATCGCATAAGGTGACCCCTCTACGCCCTGTACCAGCACGTTGTCATCTTCGGACATCTGCAGGTTTGCCGCGGCCAAAATGGCAGCCTCACCTTTTTCTACATTTGCCTTCCCATCCTCGCCAGGGTATGCCGGCGCCATGATGGCTTCAACAAAGTAATCAAAAGTGCCGCTATCAGTGCCTGGAATGAAGCGCAGGATGTCCTCAGCCGGCCAATCCGGGCGTACATCAGACCATTTTTGGGCGCTTGAGAAGATCATCGCCAGTTCAGCGCTGGTCACGTCAGTGACGAAGGTGTTTTCCTTGCTCACCACAATTGCCAGTGCGTCTGTTCCAATGCGAAATTCAACAGGCTCTCGGCCAATCGCCTGGCAGGACTCAATCTCGCTGTCCTTAATTGCGCGTGAGGCGTTGGAGATATCAGTTTCACCGTTGACGCAAAATCGCTCAAAACCAGCGCCTGAACCAATGCTATCAATTGTAATCTGCCCGGTGAAACCCTCTTCCTCAAAACGCTGTTTCATGCGCTCTGAAAGCGGGAAGACAGTGGATGAACCCGCGGTCACAATGGCACCGCTGACGGCGTTGGGGGCGTACATCGCCATCGGGTCAACTTCGACCGCTGCTTCAGTTGCTGGGGTTGCCACGGGGGCTTCCACAGGGACTTTTGTCGCCGTTGGCGCTGCAGTGGGGGTCGCCGCTGGTGCGCAGGCAACCAGCACGGTTGCCAGTACGAGCAGTGCACTAACTAAGATGGTACTTTTCTTAATCATTCTTCTTCTCCTTTTAATTTTTTATCCAGGAGAAGAATATCATTCCGTGGTTAATGGGTGATAAACAGGCTGTTAACGCTGGGTTAAGAAATGTGCTATGCCAGAGGGAGAGTTATGGTGAAGGTCGCACCTTCTCCAGGTCGGCTATCGGCGTCTATCTTTCCAGCGTGGGCTTCGATAATATGCTTGGCAATCGCCAGCCCCAATCCCGTCCCGCCGCTGGCACGCGCCTGGTCTGTTTTGTAAAAGCGCTCAAAAATGCGCGGCAGATCTTGCTGAGAAATCCCCTCGCCGTTATCCGATACCTTGATCATCATCTGGTTTTCGCTTATGGCTGCTGAAACGATGATCTCTCCCCCAGGCGCTGTGTGTTTGATTGAATTATGGATCAGGTTCATCAATACTCGTTCAATCTGCTCGGCATCTACGTTCACCATGGGAAGGTCAGGGGGACAGTTGATGATCAGACTTAAGCCGGCACGGTCTGCCTGGGGTTTCATGCGTTCAACAGGCAATTGCAGCAATTGTTTAACGTCTGTTATGGTCTTCCGCATTTCTGCCCTTCCTGATTCAATGCGCGAAAGGTCCAACAACTCCAGCACCATTTGGGTCAGTTTGTCGATTTCAATATCCATGTGTCCGAGAAAACGCTTTGCAGCATCAGGATCACTGTCAATGCAATCCTGCAGGGTTTCCTGCAAAGCCTTCAGAGTCGTCAGGGGGGTGCGCAATTCATGCGAAACGTTGCTCACAAACGTCTGTCGCAGTTCTTCCACTTTCTTTATTTGCGTGCGGTCCTGCAGCAGGATGAGTACCGTCCCTTCTCTGGGGGTACCCAAAAAGGTGGTCAATCCCAACAGGTGTTTCTGATCTTGCCTGAGGTCAATTTCCGTAATCTGATCCATCTGGCTTTCCAGGGTCTTTTGCCACAATTCCACCAGTTGGTAGTTCTGGATGATTTCGATAAAATCATTGTGCTTATAGTCATTTTTTTTCAGTTTAAAAAACGCAGCCGCTGCGCGGTTCATTATTTCCACCTGCCCGCTCCTGTTGACGATGATGATGCCGTCCATCAAGCGGTCTACGATTTTTTCCAGTTTTATTTTTTCAACTGTCAACGCCTCAAGCTGCGTCCTGATCTGCCATGACATGCGCGTGAAAGCCCTGGTCAGGTCTGCGACTTCATTGTCCGAACCTGTCAACGTCAGGTCGGTAAAATCACCCGCGGAGATGCGGTTAGCTGCCTCTGTCAATTCGGTCAGCGCCCGTAAGGAGCGCTGAGCGGCCAGCAGTGAAAATAGAAATGTCAACAACATTGTCCCCAGGCTGCCGATGATGATCACTGAGCGGATGTGACTAACCCTGGTTTGCACCACGTCCAGCGGTCGCGATAGTCGCACGATGGTTTGCGCCGTTCCCTCGCGCGTCTGGAGCACCGCCACGTAGATCATCTGGGTCTTGCGTGTTTTACTGTAACGGATGTTGAATCCGTTGCCCGTTTTCAGCGCCTGTTGGACTTCAGGGCGGTAAAGGTGATTTTCCAACAGCAACGGGTCAGATTCTGATTCTGCCGCCACCTTCCCGTCAGGTAAGATGATGGTCACCCGCGTATTGAGCTCCAGCGCGAAGCGTTCTGCCAGCCCCTGCAACATTGAATACGTAAATTCTTGCTGAGGGAGGAGTGAGATTTCGCCTGCCAGCAGGTTAGCTTCAGCAATCAAGGTGGTTCGGGTATCTTCGTAATAGGATTTTGTGTAGCGGTCAGTGAAGAAAATTATTAACCCAATTCCCATTAAAAGGATCAGCGCAAGAAAGGGGAGTATAAAACGCCACTTGATCGACCGCCGGAACATCTATTCCTCGAATCTGTATCCCAACCCTGGAACAGTGACCAGGCGTTTTGGTTTGGAAGGATCCTCTTCTATCTTGCTGCGCAGCCAGCGCACGTGCACATCCACGGTGCGGCTTCCGCCGTAATAATCCCATCCCCAAACCTTTTCCATGATGGTTTCGCGCGAAACCGCTCTGCCCCTGTTTTCCATCAGAAAGTTCAGCAGCTCCATCTCTTTTGGTTTCATTTCCAATACCCGACCGTCCAGCCTGACTTCGTGGCGCTTTCGGTCAATCACCAGTCCCCCCTGTGTCAGCTCGCCTGGTTCAAGCGGTTCTTCAGCCATAGTTTTTTGCTCGTGCAGACGTTGATATACCCGAATGCGTGTTTTCACCCTCGCCATCAGTTCACGCATGCTGAAGGGTTTGGTCACATAGTCGTCCGCGCCAATTTCAAATCCAATGACGCGGTCAATCTCATCAGCCCGCGCCGTCAGCATCAGGACGGGGATATCACTTTCAGCGCGAATGTGTTTGCAAACCTCAAAGCCGTCCAGCAACGGCAGCATCACGTCCAACAGCACCAGGTCTGGTTGCCAATCTCGCGCGAGTTTTAACCCAGCGATGCCGTCTCCAACGGTTTTAACTTCATACCCTTCTCTGGTGAGGTTATAGGCCAGTGTCTCCTGCAATACCGTTTCATCCTCGACCACCAATACCTTTTCAGTCATAGAATGATTGTAACATAATGCCCTTTGAACACCTTCGGATCGCCTCGCTTAACATGGTTTCTCCGTTCCGATTGCAGAAATTAAACTGCTGGTTTCCTGCATTATCCGGTCTTATTTCTTATATAATCATTGTATTCCTGATAAATCGGAAAGTGAGGTCGCTATGGAACTTGTCCGCTCCCCTATTCGCAAGGTTGCCATTGCCACCGGCGGCGGAGACGCCCCCGGGCTGAACGCGGTCATCCGCGCCGCCGTGCTGGCGGGGTTGGAGCGCGGCTGGGAGATGTACGGCATCCGCGACGGATACAACGGGTTGATGATGCCTGAGAAGTACATCGAAGGCGGCGTCATCAACCTCACACGCGACCGCGTGCGCGGCATCACCCACCTGGGCGGCACCATCATTGGCACCACCAACCGCGGCAACCCCTTCCGCTACCCGGTCAAGAACCTGGACGGCACCTACACCGAGGTGGACCGCTCGGATGAACTGGTGCGCGCCTTCAATATGCACGAGTTTGATGCGCTCATCTCCGTCGGCGGCGATGGCTCCATGTCCATCGCCAACTCGCTGGCGAAGAAGGGGCTGCGCGTGGTGGGCGTGCCCAAGACCATTGACAACGACCTGGATGAGACGGTGGTCACCTTCGGTTTTGATACCGCCGTCAGCTTCGCCGTGGAGTGCCTCGACCGCCTGCACAGCACCGCCGCCAGCCACCGCCGTGTGCTGGTGGTGGAGGTGATGGGGCGCTACGCCGGCTGGATTGCGCTGGAAGCCGGCATCGCCGGTTCCGCGGACGTGGTGCTCATCCCCGAGATCCCCTATGACATCAACCTGGTGGTGAAGAAGATCAACGAACGCGAGAAGGCCGGCCGCCAGTTTTCCATCGTGGTGGTCGCCGAGGGTGCCCTGCCCAAAGGCGGCACGGTCACCGTGCAGTCGAAAGAGATTGGCCGCGCGGAGCGGTTGGGCGGAATTGGCGAGAAGATCACCGAGGAATTGCAGCAACTTACCGGCAAAGAAACGCGCCTGGTGGTGCTGGGACACCTGCTGCGCGGCGGCTCGCCCACCTCCAATGACCGCCTCATCGCGCTGCGCTTCGGCGCCGCGGCGGTGCGCGCACTGGATGAGGGACAGGAGGGCGTGATGGTGGCGCTCGACCCGCCGACAGTCAAGTATGTGCCGTTGGCGGATGCCACCAAACGCATGAAAACCGTGCCGCTGGATTGCGACACCGTGCTCACCGCCCGCGACCTGGGGATGAGCTTCGGGGATTGAAATAACAGGTGGGTGCTCACTTACCCTTCCATCTACTCGCCTGTTTCCACCTGACGATTAAGTATCCAGTTCTCAGAGGCATAAATCACATCCGCGTCCCCTAGAAAAATGACATCATCGATGGACTTACTTTGAATAAGATCATCGAAGTCAATAGTCCCCTTGCGAAAGAGATTGAAACTATAAGTGTGGTCATAGTGCGAAGCCAGTAAGGCTTGGATTGGCGTTTTGTAAGAATCACCGATCAGCAGGAGGTTCCTTTCGGTATCAACTTCAAAATCATACTCAACCATGAAAACTGCGCTCCCATAGTAATAAAGGTAATGATCACGGTACTTGTTGTTTAGAAAACTACCTTGCAAATAATCATCATTGTTTTCCGGACCGATGTCCTTCCCTTTATAAAACCTGGTGTACGGGGGCAGTAAATCCGTAGTTACATAGGGTGGGTTCGACCTATGAACCCACCATTTTATATTTTGCTGGGTTTTGAAATGCTCGAGTAAAGCGAAGATACAATCCACCCTACAATCTATTAAATAACTAGTGGCGAGGGTGGGACAATGTACCCTGATGGGTATTTGAACAC
>DHGL01000041.1 GCA_002402725.1 Anaerolineaceae bacterium UBA4799 | reverse complement strand
GTATTAAAGACGCTGGCATACGATGACCCCAGGCTTGAAGGCAGGTTATTGCGTGAGAGCCTCACGGATGAAAAATCCGGCGAAATCATCGCCAGGGAAGGGGAACGTATCACCGCGAAGATGCTTTCTGTGATCAAAAAGACCAAAAAAGAAGCCATCTTCGTTGAACCCTTTGTCACTGAAGAGGTGGAGTACCTTTCAGCCGATGCGGAAGATAAATACGTTATCGCGCAGGCCAACACTACCCTGAACGAGAACAATGAATTCGCCCAGGAGCAGATTTCATGCCGCTATCACAGCGATTTTATACTTTCCGTCTCTGAAAGCGTCAACTACATGGATGTATCGCCGCACCAGGTTGTGGGCATCTCCGCCGCGCTTATCCCCTTTTTGGAGCATGATGACGCGAACCGCGCATTAATGGGGTCGAACATGCAGGCGCAAGCGGTACCGCTTATCAACCCGGATAGTCCCTTGATATCCACCGGCATGGAGCGCTACGCCGCGCTTGATTCTGGTCAGATTGTGATTGCCCATGAAGATGGTGACGTGGTTTCCGTTACCGGGCAGCAGATTGTGGTAAAAAACGCGGAAGGCAAGAATAACGTGTATCATCTGCGCAAGTATCAACGCTCCAATCAGAGTACCTGTATCGATCAGCGACCGGCAGTGGTAAAAGGGCAGCGCATCCATAAAGGCGACATCCTGGCGGATTCCTCCTCTACTGTCAACGGTAAGCTGGCGCTCGGGCAGAATGTAGTGATAGCCTTCCTTTCTTGGGAAGGCGGGAATTTTGAAGACGCCATCCTGATTTCTGAAAGATTGGTACAGGATGATAAATTCACCTCTGTGCATATTGAAAAATACGAAATCGAAGCCCGCGACACCAAGCTGGGTCCGGAAGAGATTACCCGCGACATCCCCAATGTGGGCGAAGATGCCATCAAAGACCTCGATGAGCAGGGCATTATCCGCATCGGCGCAGAGGTCGGTCCGAACGATATCCTGGTAGGTAAGATCACCCCTAAGGGTGAAAAGGAACTGACCCCTGAAGAACGCCTGCTGCGTGCTATTTTTGGTGAAAAATCTCGTGATGTAAAGGATACTTCACTGCGTATGCCTCATGGCGAGCGCGGCAAGGTCGTGGATGTGAAGGTGTTCACCCGTGAAGATAACGTTGACCTCTCCGCGGGAGTTGACATGATGGTTCGGGTCTCTGTCGCGCAGCGCCGCAAGATCACCGCTGGTGACAAGATGGCGGGACGCCATGGTAACAAGGGCGTCGTCTCCCGCGTCGTCCCGGTGGAAAACATGCCTTTCCTCAAAGACGGAACTCCAGTGGACATTATTCTCAATCCGCTGGGCGTACCAGGCCGTATGAACATCGGTCAGGTGCTTGAAACGCACCTTGGTTGGGCAGCCAAAGAACTGGGTTTTGAAGCCATAACACCGGTGTTTGATGGCGCCACTGAATTCGAGATCGAAGCCGAACTTGCCAGAGCCTGGTTGATGGACTATACCTGGACTGAAGCGGGTAAGCGCGCCTGGGAGTGGTTGAGTGGCATTGACCATGATCCAGAAACGATCAAGGATGATGATGAAGTACGCCTCCTCTACCTAGAACAGACGCTGGACAAAAAGTACGACATTGACCGCATGTCCACGGACCCGATTTACGCGCGCCATATCACGCTGGAATCCTGGCTGAATGAAAAAGGGCTGGATCCTACCCCGATCCTGGATACAGGCAGCTTTAAGACCGATGTTGAAAGACACGAAAGAGACGACCGGGCGATGAACACCTGCCTGCGCGTTTGGCTTGAAGTGAATGGCACAGACCCGTCCAAAATAAAGGACGAAAAGATACGCGAAGTGGCTGGCAAGGTGTCGCTAGAAACCGGACAGCCTGTACCAACGCTCGGCAAACAGGTATTACGCGATGGCAAGACCGGTCAGCCTTATGACCAGCCGGTCACCGTTGGCGTCATGACCATGCTGAAACTGCACCACCTGGTGGAAGACAAAGTGCACGCCCGTTCAACCGGACCTTACAGTCTGGTGACGCAACAGCCTCTGGGCGGCAAGGCGCAGTTTGGCGGGCAGCGTTTCGGTGAAATGGAAGTGTGGGCGCTGGAGGCTTACGGCGCGGCATTCACCCTGCAGGAAATGCTCACCGTCAAATCAGACGATGTTCAAGGCCGGGTGAGTACTTATGAAGCGATCGTCAAGGGTGATCCCATTGAAGACCCCAGCCTTCCGGCTTCCTTCAGGGTATTAGTAAAGGAACTGCAAAGCCTGGGATTGGCTGTAGAAGCGGTGATGGACACCAAGGAAATCATCCGCTTTGGAAAAGATGAGGAACGCGTACGACCTCCACGCCTCGAGACCGGATTACTAGGCCTCGGCGAGGAGCTGCAGGGACTGCTGTAGCAGAGCAGGCGAGCGGGGTTTGGTCTATTTCTCTTGACCATGAAAAACCCTCATGATATAATTTTTCGCCGTTGCTCTATTACGTGGTGATGTGTACACCTCTGCCATCAGTGTGAATCGGTGAGGCCATCATTGCAGTCGATGGTCTCATCTTAATTAGAGAAGAACAGGAAAGAACTATTCTACGGAGGCAAAGAAGAAGTGCCAACAATCAATCAATTGATCAGAAAAGGTCGTGAGACGAAAAGGGTGAAGAGCAAGGCGCCCGCTTTGCAATACACTCTGAATTCAATGAAACAGCGCCGCTCCCGCCTGGAAAAAGGCGCACCGCAGAAACGCGGCGTATGCACGGTCGTGAGGACGATGACCCCCAAGAAGCCTAACTCGGCGCTGCGCAAGATCGCCCGTGTCAGGCTTTCAAACGGGATAGAGGTCACCGCTTACATCCCTGGTGAAGGTCATCAACTGCAGGAGCACTCGGTAGTTCTCGTCCGTGGTGGTCGTGTAAAAGACCTGCCTGGTGTGCGTTATCACATTGTGCGCGGGACGCTGGATACAACCGGTGTCGCGAAACGTTCACAGGCACGTTCGAAATACGGTTCAAAGAAACCGAAAGCGTAACAATAGGATTTGATGGAGTATTTGAATGCGAAGATCAAAACCCGAACCACGTGAAGTAACCCCGGATGTGCGCTATAACAGCGTTCCCGTGACCTTTTTCATACACCGCATCATGAAGCGTGGTAAGAAGAGTGTTGCCACCACCATCATGTATGATGCGATGGAGATCATAAAAGAAAAAACCGGCAAGAGTCCTGTTGAAGTGCTGGACCTTGCGCTCAAAAACGTCGGTCCAGTTATGGAAGTACGCCCGCGCCGTGTGGGTGGCGCCACCTACCAGGTGCCGATGGAAGTTCCCGCGAACCGCCGCATGACGCTGGCCATGCGCTGGATTTTGGATGCCGCGACAAGCCGTACCGGTAATTCCTATGCTGAAAAGCTCTCGACCGAACTGATTGAGGCTTCAAACAACCAGGGTAACGCGGTACGCAAGCGCGAAGAGACTCATAAAATGGCTGAAGCCAACCGCGCCTTTTCCCATTACCGAATGTAATTCATTTCTGATAGCAGGAAACGATGCCACGCAATTATCCGTTAGACAAGTGCCGAAATATTGGGATTATTGCTCATATCGACGCGGGTAAAACCACGACGACCGAGCGTATCCTGTTCTATTCCGGCAGAACCTACCGCCTGGGGAATGTGGATGAAGGTACCACAGTCACTGATTGGATGGTTCAGGAACGGGAACGTGGTATCACCATCGTTTCTGCCGCAGTAACCGCAGAATGGAAGGGATATCAGATCAATGTGATCGATACCCCCGGGCACATAGACTTTACCGCTGAAGTGCAGCGTTCTCTACGCGTGCTGGATGGCGGCGTGGTCGTGTTTGATGCTGTTCAAGGCGTTGAGCCGCAAAGCGAGACGGTCTGGCGCCAGGCTGACCGCTACAATGTGCCCCGCATCTGTTTTGTCAACAAGATGGACCGCATCGGCGCGTCTCTGGAATATACCATAGGCACGATTCGCGAAAGGTTGGGCGCCCATCCCATTCAGATGCAATTGCCAATCGGCAGTGAAGCCAGTTTTAAAGGCGTGGTTGATCTTTTGACCATGCAGGCAATCTATTTTGAGGATGAGCTCGGCAAAGAACCCAAGTACGCCCCCATTCCAGATGATCTGCGTGGACAGGCTGAAGAACTGCGTGAACAGATGGTGGAGCGCATCGCCGAATTGAACGATGACCTGACAGTAAAATATCTTGAGGGTGAAAAAATCTCCAATGATGAGCTGAAACACGCATTACGGAAAGCGGTCTTAAACACCAGCGTGACGCCTGTATTCTGTGGCTCATCATTACGCAATAAAGGCGTCCAGCTTGTTCTGGATGCGATTGTGGATTATTTGCCCTCTCCAGTGGACATCCCACCAGTCATCGCTCATTCCCCTGATGGCGAAAAAGAGATCGAACTGCCCACGGAAGACAACGCGCCGTTGAGCGCGTTGGTGTTCAAGATCGTCAGTGACCCTTATGTTGGCCGCCTGGCTTACTTCAGGGTTTATTCAGGCACAATTAAAACCGGGGATATGGTGCTTAATCCCATAAAAGGCCGCAAGGAACGCATCGGGCGGCTGCTGCGCATGTACGCGGATCACCGCGAAGACATCACCGAGGTCAATGCGGGAGATATCGGCGCGGTGTTGGGACTGAAGGAATCTTTCACCGGCGATACCCTTTGCAGCGCGCATAAACCGGTGATACTTGAAAGTATTACCTTCCCTGAACCGGTCATCTCGATTGCGGTCGAACCTAAATCCACCGCTGACCAGGACAAGATGGCGATTGCGCTGCAGCGATTAGCGGAAGAAGACCCGACTTTCAGGGTTCACTCTGACGAAAACTCAGGGCAAACCATCATTGGCGGGATGGGCGAGTTGCACCTTGATGTACTGGTGGACCGCATGCTGCGTGAATTCCGCGTGCAGGCTAATGTGGGTAAACCACGCGTGTCTTACCGCGAGACTATCACCCGCGAAGTCAAAGAAATTGAATACAAGTATGTGAAACAAACCGGTGGACACGGCCAGTACGGGCATGTGGTATTCAACATGCTTCCCCTTGAACGTGGGTCCGGTATTAAATTCGAAAACAAGATTACCGGCGGTGTCATTCCACGTGAGTACATACCCGCGGTTGAAAAAGGGGTCAAGGAAGCCGTCGAGTCAGGTGTTTTAGCGGGGTATCCCGTGACGGATCTGGAAGTACAGTTGGTGGATGGTTCCTTCCACGAAGTTGATTCGAGTGAAATGGCTTTCAAAATGGCGGCGATTATGTGCATGCGAGAAGGATTGCATAAAGGCGCGTCAGTACTGCTCGAACCGATCATGAAAACCGAAATTGTCGTTCCTGAAGAATACCTGGGTGATGTACTCGGTCAGATCACATCACGCCGCGGGGTTGTTATGGGCATGGACGTGCGTCCGGGTAACGCGCAGGCGATTCATTCATTGTTACCTTTATCCGATATGTTCGGGTATGCCACAGAATTACGTTCAGCCACGCAGGGACGGGGCGTGTTCACAATGGAATTTGACCATTACGCGCCAGTATCGGCTGCTGTAGCGGAAAGAATCATTAATTAAAGCGATCATAGCAACATAGTTTCTAAGGAGAAGAAGAAACATGGCGAAGCAGAAGTTTGA
>DHGL01000040.1:14503-52237 GCA_002402725.1 Anaerolineaceae bacterium UBA4799 | reverse complement strand
ATATCTCCAGCGAGATGGTGTTGAACATCCTGCCGCTTTTCCTGTCCAATGTGCTGGGGGTGCAAACCAGCATCATCGGTCTCATCGATGGTATCGCCGAAGCCACCGCCAGCATCCTCAAAATGTTCTCCGGTTGGCTTTCAGACCGTCTGGGTGGGCGCAAGTGGCTGGCGGTCGCGGGCTACGGGCTTTCCGCCCTGGTAAAACCATTCTTTTACTTTGCCAACACTTGGGGACTGGTGGCGGGGGTGCGCTGGGCAGACCGCGTGGGCAAAGGTGTCCGCACCGCCCCACGCGATGCGCTGGTGGCGGATTCAGTCACACCAGAGCAACGCGGGCTGGCGTTCGGTTTTCACCGCGCCATGGATACAGCCGGCGCTTTCATCGGCATCCTCATCGCCGCGCTGGTGGTGTGGCTGACGCAAAAAAGCGAACTGCAACTGGCGCGTTCGACCTTCCAGATTATTGTCCTTGCCAGCCTGATACCGGCTTTTCTGGCGGTGCTTTCACTGGTCATCGGCGCCCGGGATGTAGCGGCAAAAGGGCAGCGTGCCGCGCCGAAATTCTCGCTGCGCAGCATGGGCAAACCGTTTTCCATTTTCCTGGTCATCGTCAGCCTGTTCACACTGGGCAATTCCGCTGATGCCTTCCTGGTGCTGCGCGCGCAGAACCTGGGGGTCTCGGTGCTGGGTATCCTCATCATGCTGGCGGCTTTTAATCTCATCTACACCCTGGTTTCCACACCCGCTGGTTCTCTCTCCGACCGCATTGGCAGGAGGAGGCTCATCATTGGCGGCTGGCTGGTCTACGCGGTCATCTATTTTGGTTTCGCGCTGGCGCGTTCAAGCTGGCAGGTGTGGGTACTGTATACGCTTTATGGCGTCTATTACGGGTTGGCTTACGGTTCGGCTAACGCGTTGGTAGCAGACCTGGTCCCAGAGAATTTACGCGGGACAGCCTACGGGACATACAATGCCATCATCGGCTTGCTGGCGTTCCCCGCGTCGTTCATCGCCGGCATCCTGTGGCAGGGAATAGGTAGCTGGCCGGGGTTCGGTCCATCCGCGCCGTTCTTCTTCGGCGGGTCGCTGGCGTTGCTGGCAGCCCTGTTGATGCTCTTTTGGATGCCCGGGACAAAAGCGCTTGGTGAAACGCATCCCCGTTGATGGATGATTTACTCAAAAAATAACGGCATAGAATTATGCAATGATTCGTGTCGATACTGACAGTACTTGTGATATCCCCGTGTTCTTTCTGGGAGAATAGAGCATCAGTGTGATGCTGCAATTCGTTCTATAGGGTTTAACCAATATCGCGACCGGGTGGATATAGCACCTGCTGAGTTTTAGCGGCGCTTATCAGGAGAGACTGAACGACCCCGCTCTTCCCTGCCGGGTGTCGCTGATTTTCAACAGGCTTAAGTGCAATCCGCTTGGCTCTTTCCGTCCTGCTTCCTGGTAACGCTTCAACATCATTCTCAGGTATTTCTACTTTTCTAGTTTTGTCATTCGCTCTTCAATTATCACATCCCCGGTAACAATTTCTTTTGAGGGAATCATTATTTTTGTTAACATTTTATTTGAATGAATACGATTAATTGAATTGAGTTGACCAGGGGGGTATAATAATAAATGAATCTCAATACACAATGCATGATCCCATTGAATAGGGAGGTTGAGATGGGCCACGATAGAGAAATTCCAGGAATTCTCGAGACTATACTGAAATTCGCGGCAAGCGCCAAGTCTTTGCCGCTTTCCGCGGTCACCGCAAACCCGCTCATCCGCAAGACCGTCACCCGTCAAGTTGAAAAATCGCTGCTAAACGCACTGGAGCAATCTCGTTCGGATCCAGAGATTCTGCCCGGGGTGCAGGACGATCGGGTCGCCATTGGCCTGGCGGTGGTGTCCTCCATAGAGCGCGCGCTTGCAGGCAAGCACCTCTCCGAAAATACTATCCGCGGCATCCTTCAGTTGCTGGTGAAGGGGCTGTTCTTTGAACAGGGAGATCAATCGAAAGCGAGGGTATTCGAGGAGAAGTACAAAGAACGCGCTCCCAGTTTCCTGCTCATCAGTCCGGGCAAGGCATGCAACCTGCGCTGTTCCGGCTGCTACGCTGATTCAGCCGACGAACCGCGCACGCTGGAATGGCACATCGTAGATCGCATGATTGAAGAGGCCAGAGACCTTTGGGGCGCCAGGTTTGTCGTCATCAGCGGAGGAGAACCTTTTGCCTACCGCTCTGAAGGCAAGAACCTGCTTGACCTGATCGAAAAACACCCAGACACTTTTTTTATGACCTATACCAACGGCACACTGATTACGAATGAAATCAGCCGGCGCCTGGCAGATGATGGTAACATGATCCTGTGCATTTCGGTGGAAGGCTGGAAGCAGCGCACAGATGAGCGACGGGGAGAGGGGACTTTTGAAAAAATACTTGAAACGATGTCACGGTTAAGAAACGATGGTGTGCCTTTTGGCATCTCGTTAACTGGAACCCGTTATAACGCAGAAGAGATCCTTTCTGACGATTTCCTGGATTATTTCATCCAACAAGGAGTGATGTTCGGCTGGCTCTTTCAGTATATGCCCATCGGTCGGGCATATACACTCGACCTGATGGTAACCCCCGAGCAGCGCACCTGGATGTGGCGTCGTTCCTGGCAAATTGTACGCGAGAAACGCTTTTTCCTGGCGGATTTCTGGAACAGCGGCACAGCCTGTGATGGTTGCCTTTCAGCGGGTGGGCATGGAAATGGCGGATACTTCTATATCGATTGGAACGGCGCGGTCAGCCCATGCGTGTTCATGCCATATTCGCCTGTCAACATCCATGATGTGTATGCCAGCGGCGGTAATCTGAATGATGTGTGGAGTGTTCCGTTCTTTCAGTCGTTGCGCCAATGGCAGCACAATTATCATGACCAGCGCCGCAACGGACTGGCGCCCTGCCCCAACCGCGATCATCACGATGAACTGGAGCAGCTGTTGCGCGCTTACGAACCTGAACCTGCGGATGTGAACGCGGCCGAAACGCTCACTGACCCGGGATATACACGCGGTCTGGTAGCCTACAATCGCAGGTACGAATCATTAACCGGCGACATCTGGCGAACTCATTATGTTGAGGGGAAGAACAGCAAAGGGGGTATTATCTCTGCGCTACCTGACCTCCCCGAATCCATCCTGGAGCCTGAAGACCAACAGGTGCATAAAGACCTGTTAGTTTAGTGAAGCGCTCAGGTTCAAACTGCCGGTAACCCGGGTGATACCAATCTATACCGCGTGGGAGAGCGCCATACCCGGCTATTTGATACAATTCCTGTATGTCCGGTTTCCACTCCAGCAAGGATGGGTTATTAGAGCGTGCTTGTTACATCTCCTGGCAATACTTGTGGGGACGAAAGCGACCTTTCCTGGCGAGTTTTAAACTAACTTACCGTTGCAATCTCACCTGCCAGCAGTGCCCTTTTTATGTACTCGAAACCACTGATCCAGGTTTTAAGCAGGCCTGCGACATCATCGACCGCTTATATGCACGCGGCAGCCGTATTTTAATGTTCGAGGGGGGTGAGCCCCTGTTATGGCGCGATGGGAACAGGCGCGTGCATGACCTGGTGGCTTACGCGCGGCAACGCTTTTACAGTGTGGGCATGACCACCAACGGCACCTTGCCGCTGGACGTGCCCACAGATGTGCTGTGGGTGAGCGTGGACGGGCTGCGGGATACACACAACCGTTTGCGGGGTGCCCCGACTTTTGATCGTATCATCGAGAACGCGCGTGCCAGCCGCCATCCGCGTCTTTTCGCGCACATCACAGTCAACGCGGTCAATGCTGAAGAGGTTCCACAACTACTCGAGTTTTTAGATGGTATCTTCAAGGGTATGACGCTGCAGTTCTATTATCCATATAACCAGAAAGATAACCTCTTCCTTGATTTTGACCGGCGCGAGAAGTTATTAGATAAAGTGATCAGGTTGAAACGAGAAGGAATCAGGGTGCTTAATTCAGCACCTGCACTCGAAGCACTCAAGCGCAACACCTGGACCTGCCGCGATACGCTCATCGATAATGCCAACCCTGATGGCAGTGCGCAGCAGGGTTGTTATCTGCGCGGCAGGGGAGATATCGATTGCGCTAAATGCGGGTTTTCCCCGCATACCGAGGTTTCGCTGGCCTGCCAGGGGAACCTGCGCGCCATCCAGGCCGGGATGCGCATCTTCATGTGAGCATCACTAAGACCAAAAGCCAGTTAGCCAGCCAAAGGCTGGCTTGCCCGCCGAAAACTCCAAAGATATAATTCTTGTATCAGATTCAACGCTTCAAAGGAGTCGCATGACGGACACGAACCTCTATGGTGGCATTGAAGCTGGCGGCACTAAATTCATATGCGCGTTGTCATCAGAACCGCCGCGGCTGGACCATCAGGTCACTTTCAGTACCACTGATCCCGCCAGTACGCTGGAGCAGGTGCGTTCTTTCTTTGCGCCTTATGTAAAAGACGGCAAAGTAAAAGGCATTGGCCTGGCTGCTTTTGGCCCGGTGGATGTTAACCCCGCTTCTCCGACTTACGGGTATATCACCGCCACACCAAAACCGGGTTGGTTCAACACCAACATTCTCAGCACGCTGCGGCAGCAGTTGGGTGTGCCATTTGCCTTCCATGTGGATGTCAGCGGCTCTGCCATTGGTGAACATGCCTGGGGCGCCTCCAGGGGCATCGACCCTTCCCTCTATCTCACGGTGGGCACGGGTATTGGCGGCGGATACCTGTTGGACGGAAAACCGCTTTCCGGTTTGACGGCCGTCGAAATGGGACATATCCGCATCCCGCATGACCTGAAGCGAGATCCGTTCGAGGGTAGTTGCCCATATCATAAGGACTGCTTCGAGGGGCTTGCCGCTGGGCCGGCACTGACTGCCCGGTTTGGCGCGCGTGGCGAAAGCCTGGCGGACAACGATCCCTTCTGGCTGCTGGAAACGGAGTACATCGCCAGCGCGCTTGCCAATTACATCCTCACGCTTTCACCGCGCATTATCGTGCTGGGGGGCGGGATCATGCAGCGGGCTTTCTTATACCCGCTCATCAGGAAAAGGGTCAGGGAACTGTTGAACAGTTATGTGCGCGAAGATGCCATCCTTATGGACATTGAGCATTACATAGTTCCTCCCGCGCTGGGTAAATACTCGGGGGTGCTGGGCGCCATCGCCATGGCCATGTCGATGGATATTCCCCACTTTGATTTGTGATTCCTCAGAAGTTCAATCCGACAGAAGGGTGAGCGCTACGGTAATTTCGTAGGTCATTACCCCCGAATCATTGCTCCCTGATCACTGCTCTCGATTCTTGAACCACGAACCATTGGTTACTGCAGCCCCCTGACCAATTCCGCCAGCCTGGCGGCTATCTCTTCATGGGTGCCGTTAATCTGGATTTTCTTGCGTTCACGCAGTGCAGCGGCAGCCAGCCCGGTGACCGTAGTAGGCGAACCCGCCAGGCCGGTGCAGTCCGGGTCGGTATTCAGGTCCTGGGCGCTCCACACTGTCAGCCGGGCGGGGTCAGCCGCCCACGCTTTTAGCCTGAAATCCATGAAACGCGGTTCATTGCAGGCTGTCTTGACCGATACCACGCAGGGCAGCGGCACCTCGAGGCGTTCACAACCGCCTTTGAGGACGCGTTTGCCGCGTGCACGGCGCGCTTGCATATCCAGTTCGAGGTCGGTCAGCAGGGTCAATTGCGGCAGGTCGAGCCATTCCGCCAGGCCTTGCGGCACCTGTCCGGTCGCGCCGTCTGAGGATTCCTCCCCGAGCATGATGACATCCACATCTCCCAATTTGTGGATGCCCTGTGCCAGGGTATAGGTGGTGGCCAGGGTATCGGCACCGCCGAAGGCGCGGTCGCTCAGCAGGTACACATGCTCAGCCCCCATCATCAAGCCCACCCGCAGGTCATGTTCAAAGGAGGGCGGTCCCATGGAGAGAATCTCCACCATGCCACCGTATTGGTTCTGTAAACTCAGCGCCATTTCAATGGCGTTCATATCCGGAGGGTTGATCTCGGTGCGTACATTAGCCCGCTCCAGCAGGTGGGTCTGGGGGTTGACATGAATCTCCTCAGGTTTGGGGACGACTTTCATGCACACCACGATGCGCGGTTCAGTCATGTTCAGCCTCCCCGACGGCGGCAAGCGCTTTGTTGAGTTCGAAGATAATAAGGCGTGCGTCAGCCACGACGCAGTAATCGGCGCTTTCAAAAATGGCAGCGTCAGGGTCGGTGTTGATGGCGATGACGGTGCCTGCTTTTTCAATGCCCACCACAAAGTGAAACGCGCCGCTGATACCACAGCACAGCGCCAGTTTGGGGCTGCACACCACCCCGGTCTGTCCAACCTGGCGTTCACGTTCGACCAATCCCATATCCACCAACGGGCGGGTGACTCCCAGTTCTCCGCCCAGGCGCGAGGCCAGCTGACGCAACTCGGCAAGGTCTGTGCCCATACCGCGTCCAGCGGCCACCAGCAGCGGGGTTTGCGAAATATCCACACCCTCAGCTACGTTTCGTTCCAGTATACGCGTGCGCAGTTTGCTCTCATCCAACACCACCGGGAAAGTGAGCACTTCTCCCTTTCTTCCTGGTGTTTCCTCACTGACATTGAAGACTCCCGCGCGCACGGTGGCCATTTGTGGGCGATGCTGCGGCATGCCAATGAGCGCCAGCACGCCTCCGCCGAAACCCGAGACCTCGCTGATCAGCAATCCCTCCGGGGGTTCGAGGTGCAGGTTGGTGCAGTCCGCGTTCAAACCGGTGCGCAGGCGTACTGCCAGCCGCGCTGCCAGGTCGCGCCCGTTATGGGTGGCGCCCAGCAGGAACACGCCGGGTTTACCCGACATCAACGCCTGGAATGCGGCTTGCGCGTAGGCGTCGATGGTGAAATGTCTTAACAGGGAATGCTCTCCCAATACCACAGCATCAGCACCATGCGCAAAAGCCTGGTCAACCAGATGAGCAACTTTTGCGCCCAGCAACAACCCAACCAGCCGCCAGCCGTTGGCATCTGCCAGTTCGCGCCCTTTACTGAGCAGCTCGAGGGAGATATGTAATAACGCTCCTTCCTCTTGCTCCAGGTAAACCCAGATTTCCTTCCTGGCAGCAGCCGGGCTGTATAAGGAAGCTGTCATGCGTTTTCACCCTTCAATGCCGCTGCCGCCAATTCCGCGACATCTAACACGCTCAAGCCCGGGGATTTTAAGCTGGCGGCGCCATCTTCCAGGCAGGCCAGGCAGAACGGGCAGGCGGTGAGCAGGTGACTGGCGCCGGTTTCTACGGCTTGTTGCACGCGTAGGTCACTGAAACGTTCACCGGCAGGGGTCTCCAGCCACATGCGGCCGCCCCCACCGCCGCAGCATAAGCCGTCTTGATGAGAGTCTTTCATTTCCTTTATCGCTACGCCGGGGATGGCCGCGAGCACCCGGCGCGGGGCTTCATATTCCCCGTTCAGCCGTCCAAGGTAACAGGGTTCCTGGAAGGTGACTTTAAGGTGAAGTGGTTTATCGAAAGCCAGTCTCCCCTGTTCCACCAACTCTGCCAGGAATTGCGTGTAGTGGAGAGGCTCGAAACCGGGGTTCTGATCAGGATAATGGTTTTTAAACACATCGTAGCAATGTGGTGAAAGGGTCATCATGCGGGTGACTCCTTTCTCCTTGAATACGTTTGTGGTGTGCGCGGCGACCTCTTTAAAAAAGGGCAGTTGCCCGGTGGAGAGAGCGGCTTCACCGCAGCAAGGTTCATCATTCCCCAGGTAACCGAAGGCCACGCCGGATTTTTTCAGCACGAATACCAGTGCCAGGGCGATCTTGCGGGCGCGGCGATCGTAAGAGGAAGTACAACCGATATAAAGCAAGATTTCGTGCTTGTGCGGGTCGAAAGGAGCCAGGTCAAGCCCATCCGCCCAGGCGCAGCGCTGCGAAGGTGGCTGTGACCAGGGGTTGCTATTCCAGTGCATTGACCACAACATGGAGGGCAACCCTTTTTCAACGCGGCGTTGCTCCCAGGCGATCTGGCGCAACGCGCGAAATACGCCGGGGATGTCCACTCCGCGCGGGCAGGTCACCTGGCATTGCCCGCAGGTGGTGCACAACCACAATTCGCGGTCGATCTGGCCAATTCCGAGCTGGGCTTTGCGCAGCAGGGTGCGCACCGGCAGCCCATCCTTGCGCACCAGTCCCCACGGGCAGGCCGCGGTGCACTCTCCGCATTGAAAGCACAGCGCCGCGTCCCCGTCAGTCAGCTCGAGCAGCCGCTGCCAAAGGGCATCATCCAGGGGCAGGGCGTCATCGTTCGTCATTTTCGCGGTATCTCCTCACTACCTCGTCCATCTCGGTGATCTTTTCAGCGAATTCCTTGCCTTCAGCCGCCGAGATCCAGCGCAATTGCAACCGTTCAGGCGCGATGCCTTTGTTCTGGAACTTGCGCTGCCAGTTCTGGAAGCGCTTTTCCGTCAGGCGGTTGGCGTAGTTGTAGTGGCAATCTGACCCGGTTTCTGTCAGCCGGCAGCCAGTAACGAGCACAGCCCCGGCGCCTTGTTCAAAGGCGCGCGCGATAAATGCTTCTTCGAAACGCGCTGAGCACATGGTGCGGATGACGCGCGCCGAGGTGGGATACTGCCGTTTCTCGATGCCTGCCAGGTCAGCCCCGGCGTAAGAACACCAGTTGCAGGTGAATACCAGGCATTTTCGCTCAGGGTGTTCAGCCAGCGCGGCATCAACCTGCGCCAGGATTTGCTTGCGCGTGAAGTACGGCATCTCGATGGCCTGCACAGCACACTCGGCAGCGCAGGTGCCGCAGCCCATGCAGGCGGCTTCCAATATCTTTACCGTGCCGCCCTTGCCGGGCAGACCGATCTGTTCAATGGCGTTAAAGGGGCAGACCTTGACGCAGCGCATGCAACCCACGCATAGCTGTGGGATAAGGTGCGCGGTTAACGGTTCCTTTTCGATGACGCCGCGCGCCAGCAGCGCGCCGGCTTTGCCCGCGGTGGCCAGCGCCTGCGCGATGGATTCGCGGATATCCTTGGCACCCTGGGTTGTTCCCGCCAGGTACACTCCCTGGATGGCAGTTTCCGCCGGCCCCAGTTTGGGGTGCAACTCCATGTAAAACCCATCCTCACTGCGCGATAACTTCAACTGGTCAGCCAGGTTGTCTTCGAGCGGCGTCAGCCCGCTTACCAGCACCAGCAAGTCAGTGTCTATGCTGATTTTCTGATGGAGCAGTTCATCAGTAAATATCACCTGCCCATCCTGCCAGCTGAGGGCTTTCTGCGGGGGCAGGTCTGCGTACCTGAAAAACTGCACACCCGCGCGCATGGCCTGCTGGTAAGGCTCTTCGGCGTTGCGGCTGTAGGTGCGGATGTCTTTGCTGAGCACCCGCACCTGGGCTCCCGTCTCGCGTAGTCTTAAGGCCTGGTGGATCATCGAGGTGCAGCAGTAGCGCGAACAACCGGCGCTGCCCTGGCGTGAGCCCACGCAGGAGATGAATGTGATTTTTTTGGCTGAAGGCGTTCCGCTCTGCATCATCCGCTCGAGGTCGAGGTTGGTGATAACGCACGGGTCGTTTTCGTTATTAAACTCATGCGGCTGGTAAGTACCTGAACCTGTGGAGACCACTACCGCGCCGGCGCGCAGCGTCTCGCCGCTGCTTAACCGGGCGGAGAAATCTCCCACCAGGCCGCTGATCATTTCGATGGTCGTGTTCAAATGGATATGGACATGGCTTTTCTTCAGTTCCCGTTCCTTGGCGGCTACCATATCGGCGGCGCGGATGCCGCTGGGGGCGATGGTATCCAGATGGTTGAGCAAGCCGCCCAGGCGGGCGCTTTTTTCGACCAGGTGAGTGGTGAACCCCTGCTGCGCCAGCGCCGCGGCGGCGGTCATGCCGGCGATGCCTCCACCAATCACCAGAGCGGTTTGTTTGACCTCGAGGTGTGAGACCGAAAGCGGGGTCAGCAAACGCGCTTTGGCTACCGCCATCTCCACCATATCCATGGCTTTGATGGTGGCATTTTCCTTGTCCTGTTTATGCACCCATGAATCCATGTTGCGGATGTTGGACATTTCCAGCAGGTAAGGATTCAACCCGGCACGGTTGAGCACATCCCGGAAGATGGATTCGTGGGTTTTGGGCGAGCAGGCGGCGATGACCACGCGGGTAATGCCTTCACGGCGGATGGTCTCCTCGATTTCCTGCTGGGTATTGCCGGCGCAGGAAAACATCTGGTTGCTGGCGTAAACCACGTCCGGTAGTGTCCGCGCGTACGCGGCTACGCGTTCCACATCCACCACGCCGGCGATGTTGCTGCCGCAGTGACACACGAATACCCCGACGCGCGGTGTCTCAATATCCGGCACGGGTTCAACCTCCGGTGGTTCGGGCCAGTTGCGCTCGCTGAGGTGGCGCATGGCGAGCGCGGCAGCACCGCTGCCCTCGGCGACGCTATCGGGGATGTCTTTGGGACCTGAGACGCAGCCCGCTGCGTAGATGCCGGGTCGGGTGGTCATCACCAGTCCTCCGGCGCACTCGTTGGAAAGGATGAACCCGTCGGCATTCATTTCAATGCCCAATCGCGCTGCCAGTTCATCCAACCCTGGCGGCGGGATGACGGCGTTTGCCAGCACGACCATATCGAATTGCGATTCACGCCTGGCAGCGGCTTCGATATCCTCGTAGATAACTTTGATGCGCCCGTCTTCATTATCAGCGATGCGCGATGGACGGCCGTGAATAAACCTGGCGCCTTGCGCCTGCGTACGCTGCCAGAAGCCGTCAAAGCCTTTACCGTACGCGCGGATATCCATGTATAGTACGCTCACATCCGTGATGCCGTGGTCCAGCGCCTGGTAGGCGTGCTTGATGGAGTACATGCAGCAAAAGCGTGAGCAATGCTGCGCGTGACGCTGGTCGCGGGAACCGATGCATAGAACAAACAGGATGTTCTCAGGGTGTTTGCCGTCGGATGGGCGGATGATCTCCCCGCCGGTCGGCCCGGCTGAGTTGATAAGCCTCTCAAATTCCAACGCGGTGAGGATATCGGTGTGGGTTCCGTAGCCATATTCCTTAAGCGCCCGCGGGTCGAGCATGTCATAACCGGTAGCCAGAATGATGGCGCTTACTTCGCGCTCGCTTACGGTTTCAGGCGGGAGCAAAAAGTCGATGGCGCCTGGTGGACACACCTGCTGGCAGTGATTGCAGGGGATGTAATTTGGCGGGTCGTTCAGACAGTGTGCCATGTCAATGAGGTATGCGCCGGGAACTGATTGAGGGATGGGCGTGTAGATGGCCTTGCGTGCCGCCATGCCCGAATCGTACTCGTTGGGCAGCACCACCGGGCAGACGGTGGTACATTCACCGCATCGCGTGCAGGCGTTGGTGACATAGCGGGTTTGCTGGCGCACCTGCACCCTGAAGGCGCCGGTTTCTCCTTCTATGTGTAATACCTCAGCCGGAGAAAGGATTTCGATGTTCGGGTGCAGCCCGACCTCTGACATTTTCGGGGCTTCAATGCAGATGGAGCAGTCGAGGGTGGGGAAGTTCTTATCCAGCACCGCCATCACCCCGCCGATGGTCGGCGCGCGTTCCACCAGCACGACTTTGGCTCCCCCTTTGGCCAGGTCAAGCGAAGCCTGGATGCCGGCGATACCCCCACCGATGACCATGACAGCGCCGCTCATTTTTCTCCCCGGCTATTGAATTTCACGAGCGGTGCATTAAACCCGGCCGCGAAGGCTTTCAGGTTCAGCGGCAAGGTCTTCGGTTTTACAGAATCGCTGATAGCCTTCTCAACGGCTTCGGGAGTGACCAGCGCGGTGACGGCAGTGAAGTAACCAACCATTACCACGTTGGTCACCACGCGTCTGCCCAGGTCCTCCGCCAGGCGCGTGGCGGGGATGCAGTAAGGATTGTCACCATCAGCCGGGGTGACCAGGTCACGTTCAACAATAATGGTCGCGCCATCTTTGGCAGTGTGCCGGAAATGCGTGTATCCTTCCGTTGAAAGTGCCACCAGAATGTCAGGTTGCTGCACGAAAGGATAATCTATGGGTTCATCAGAGATGACCAGGTTGACACTTGAAGCCCCTCCGCGCGCTTCTGGACCGTAAGACTGGGTCATCACAGCCTCGTAATCGCTGTAAATGCTCAGCGCTTTGCCCAGGATGTACCCTGCCAGGGCAACCCCCTGTCCGCCGAAACCAGAAATGCGTATCTCTTTCTTCATCTCAACAATCTCTCATAATTGGCTTGAAACCCTAACTCCCGGTTACCTGAGCCGGCTGGTAAGGCGGACGGTTGCGTTCCAGTAGTTTTCCGATCATGATTGGCTTATCTTCCCGCAGGTCAATCACCAGGTCGTCTGTGCGCACGTCACCATCCCGCACCAGCTCACAGCGATTTCGATATAATTCCATCTCTTCCAGTCCGTCATTGATATTATTGGATTTACCAAAACCGATAGGGCAGGGAGCCAGCACTTCAATGAAAGTGAACCCCGGTTTTGCAAAGGCCTCAAGGATGGCGCTTTTCAACTGGCGGGCGTGCAGCGTGGTCCAGCGGGCAACATAATTTGCTCCCGCCGCTGCCAGCAGGTAAGGCAGGTTGAAGGGCATTTCGGGGTTGCCATAAGGCGCGGTGGTCGCGTGCGCGCCTTTGGGGGTGGTGGGGCCAAACTGCCCGCCGGTCATGCCAAAGTTGAAATTATTGATGCACATGATCTTCAGATTAATATTGCGCCTGGCTGCGTGGATGAGGTGATTACCGCCAATGGCTACCAGGTCGCCATCGCCGCTGAAAACAGTCACCATCAGTTCCGGTCTTGCCAGTATAATCCCGGTGGCAAAGGGAATGGCACGGCCATGCGTGGTATGGTAGGAATCGAGGTTCATATACCCCGCCACCCTGCCTGAACAGCCAATGCCCGAAACCACCACGTGCCGTTCAACTGGAAAGCCGGAATCCAGGATGGACTGGGCGTAGCAGCGCATGGCGATGCCAATGCCGCAGCCCGGGCACCAGATGTGCGGCATGCGGTCCGCGCGAATTAATTTATCCAGCGGGTGATTTTCCACGAACTGCAGGGCGGTCATTTTGCCGTCTCCATTATCGCCTGCAGGATCGGGTCCGGTGGGATCATGGCGCCGCCGGCGTGAAAAACGCCATTGACCGGTCGGCCAAGACAGCGTTCAACCTCGCGGCTCATCTGCCCCAGGTTCATTTCTGCAACGATGATGTGTTTGGCCCCGGCTGCGGCTTGTTTCACCGCTTCTTCAGCGAAAGGCCACAGTGAAACGAGGCGCAGTAAGCCAGCATGTACACCCTGAGCGCGCGCGTCACGCACAGCCCGGCGCGCTGAGCGCGCGGTGCAGCCATAGGAAATGACAAGGATTTCCGCGCCTTCCAGGTCGAACCCTTCGCTGAGGAGCAGGTCTGAGCGGTTGACGCGCACCTTGTTCACCAGGCGGGTAACCAGCTCGTGATGTGCTTCCGCGGTCATCTCTGGGTAACCGCGTTCATCATGCGTCAACCCGGTGAGGTGGACCTTGTATCCATCCCCGGCCAGAGCCATTGGCGGTACAAGGTCATCGTCTTTCACTGCATAGGGTCTGAAAGGTTCTCCGGGTGGCACGGAGGGACGCTTACGCTCCCAGAGGGAAACCTGATCAGGTGTGGGAATTACCACGCGCTCCACCATGTGCCCCACCACCTCGTCTGCAAGTAAAAAGACCGGCAGGCGGTAGCGGTCAGCCACATTAAAGCAGTGAATGGTGAGGTCAAACATCTCCTGCGGAGACCAGGGTGCATAAGCCACCGACTCGTAATCACCGTGGCTGCCCCAGCGCGCCTGCATCACGTCAGATTGCCCGGGCATGGTTGGCAATCCGGTGGAGGGCGCGCCGCGCATCACATCGATGACCACGCAGGGGATCTCCATCATGATGCCCAGGCCGATATTCTCCATCATCAGGCTGAAACCCGGGCCGGAGGTGGCGGTCATGGCGCGCATCCCGGCGGCTGAGGCTCCTAGAATGGCCGCCATGCTGCCCAGTTCATCCTCCATCTGGATGAAGACACCCCCCACTTGAGGCAGCCTGCGCGATAAATGTTCCGCCACCTCGGTTGATGGCGTAATGGGATAGCCGGCAAAGAAACGGCATCCGGCTGCCAGCGCGCCTTCAGCGCAGGCTTCATCGCCGTTCATAAAATGCCGCCCACTTAGCACAGTATCAGTCATTGACCGTCTCCTGCGGGAAGGGGAGGGTGAAGATGGCGAATTCCGAACAAATCAGAGTACAGAATTCACAATGAACGCAGTCGTTTTCTTTTCCCTTAACGATCGCGGGATAATGGTACCCCTTGGCGTTCATTTCACTGGAGGTTTCGAGCACGTGCTGCGGGCAAAAGTGGACGCACAGTTCACAGCCTTTACAGCGGTCCGGTATGAGGTAAACCTGTCCGTGGGGGATGTTGATGGTATCGATGTTGAGAGGTCTGCGATCGAATACTCTCACCGGATGGTCCTTTCGATCTGAATTCCTCTTTAATTACAGGTTCATTATACAGGTGTTTAAAAATAGGGCAACTTAAAGAACAGGCAAGTTTCCCGCGCTAACCAGTATAAAAACAATCGTGAATGGATGGTGATACCATGGGAAACAAAGTCCATGCAGGTTTTGGGTTGTCAGGGTGTCTGTTGATTCACCTCTCTGGGATTTCCATCAAGATATTTTCTGATGGCAGCAATCGTTCCAGGCTGGTTAAGTATGTTCATGTGATGACAGCCGTCGATCCTTTGCAGCTTGCTGTTCGGGATCAGTTCCGCGATCTGCTTGATATGTGCTTCCTTGATCATTTCCCGCTCAGCATAGAGGATCAGCATGCCTGTGCGGATGGACTTCAATTCCTCAGCGCTGATGCCGATGTCGTTTAGCATCAAATCGTAACGCATCATCTTCTTGCGGTTTGGCCACCCCAGGCGGTTCCAACGTTTCATGCGGTCATACTGGCGTGTGAGCGCCTGTAAAAATCTCTCTTCGCTGCCGCTTGCCAGATAATTCGGAGAAATGGCGATAACGCGGTCAAAAAGGTGCGGGGCGGTTTTCGCCAGCAGCAACGTGATGTTGCCGCCGTCGCTGTACCCCACCAGGTGGGTTTTACGGATGCCTTTCTCCTGACAGAAATTGATCACATCCTGACAGAACTGCGGGATAGTATATTCAGTATCGACTGACCGGCTTTGACCGTGCCCGCGGCTATCAAGCGCGTATGTATGGAAGTCGGCGAAACACTCCGTTTGGTATTGCTTGAAGATGCTTTTACTTTCTGAGTTGCCGTGCAGCAGCATCAGGTTGTTCCCGCTGCCGGTTTCGCAATAGGCTACCCTCAGGGTTGGCAGATCAAGGTATTGGGTTGGCAGGTTATTCATTCATTGTGTTCGCTATACATCAAAAAGGCTTGAAAAGGTTATAGCTGGTTTGGGATTCATCTACTGCATACCCCAGGTTTTGATAGAGTTTCAGCGCGCCGCTGAGGTTTTCCGCGTCCACTGATAGATGGGTGTGGTCCATGCCCATCGCGCGGAACATGCGGATGCTTTCGGCGATGAGGGCGCCGGCTACACCTTTCCCGCGCCATGGGCGGCGTACCGAGATGTTTTCAGTGTAGCCGCGTTTGCGGTTGTAGGTGCGGTTTTCTTCATCGTCCAGCATGTTCTGGACAATTCCCACAACCTGGTCACCATCCCAGGCGATCTTCCAAAGTTGCGGCTGGAACATGCGGTCATTCTGCCAGGCTTCATACATTTCTTCGGTGGGTTCAGTGTACCCCCAGTGGTCTTTGAAAGATTCGTTGTCAGCGTTCCAGATTGCGCGGTAATGAGCGGGTTCTACCGGACGTATCTCCAAACCAGGAGGGAGGAGGTGTTCGTCCAGTGGCAGGTCGATGGGGCGGTTCATTCCAAAAAAGTAGCGTTCAATGGCATATCCCTTATTTTGCAGGAATTTCACGGCTTCAACGGCCTTCTTTTTTCTCCAGATGCGGAAGCGTCGATCCATGCCGCTGTGTTTTTCAGAAGCAATCTCCCGGCATTTTTCCTCGGCAAACTGCAACATCAGCGAAGCAATCCCGCGTCCCCAATACTCCTGCAGCAGCATGCCGAACGGATTGTAGATAACCTTGCCATCTGGTTCGCTATCCCAGGAATAACCGAAATAAGCCACTGGCTTATCCTCTACTTCGACATACAGCAAGTTCTGGTAGATATCATAGTTTTTGGTCCATTTTGCGTCGTTTCTGATATCCTCCAGTGTGCTGACATATTCAATGCCGCTGATTTCTTTGCAGGCGTTGAAAATATCGAGGCGTATCTGGTGGTCTTCTTCGCCAGCGAAGTGCCTGAAGCGCAATCCCGGGAGCGATTTCAATGGCTCCCATTCGACATATACTTTCTGTGTGTTCATTTCGGGTCCTTCCCTTGATTCGTGAAATCGTGACAGGTTTATTATACGGTGTTATCCATGTTTCCAACAAAAACCGGGAAAGGGAAGGAAGAATTGATGAACGGCAGGATGTGGGTCGGAAGCTGATGGCTGGCGGGCTGCCACCTTGGTGGCAGGTTTTTTCAAGCGCCAGAATCCACTTATCTACAGCCAGCTATTGGCTGTTATCAATCTACTTGAGAATCACTATATCAACCCCACCCATGATGCTGCAGAACAGGTGATTTTTTACCGAACAACAAGCGCTCAGTCCTGATTATTGGGATCAAATTGATGCTGCACGACTTCGACATCAGCAGCGCGCAGAAATTCCAGCGCATTTTCATCGATACGGTAAGCCACATCATAGACAAGGCGGGTGATACCAGCGTTGATGAGCGCTTTTGTGCAATTGATGCACGGGAAATGGGTGACGTAGCAGGTACTGCCGCGGGTTGAAACCCCGTGCAGCGCCGCCTGGATGATGGCGTTGGTTTCCGCGTGGATGGTGCGCACGCAGTGCCCATCCACCAGCAGATGGCCAATTTCATCACAATGGGGCTGGCCCATAGGAGAGCCGTTAAAACCCGTGGTGAGAATGCGCTTCTCCAATACCAGCACGCAACCCACAAAGGCGCGGTCACAGGTGCTGCGTTCTGATACCGCGTAGGCGATTTTCATGAAGTAGGAATCCCATTCAGGCCGCATCGTATCCTCTCCTTGCGGATAATGATAGCATAAGAAGAATATCCTATAGAAGAAAATTGTGAAGTCACACTGGTTTTTCTAGACGCTGTCTCTTGTAACCTTAATGAAGAGCAGTGAGAAGATGTGCTCTCTCACTGCTCCATAATCCTTTTTAGTATGAAGAATTGGAGTGCGAAATTTCCAATCCATTCACCCTGGTGAACTTAGGAACGATGTAGGCCGTGGGATTACGGGCGCCATAACTCGATGAGGTGTTGTAGGCAAGCGTTTCAGCCGAAAGCCAGGCCACTCTGTCTCCAAACACTTCCAGCAGGCTCTGGGTAAGACGGACATTGTAAGGGATAATAGTCGAGCCATCCTTTTTGAGCAGCAGCGCGCCAAAGCGTGAACTGCTGGTGAGGATGCCTTTGGACGGGTTGACAATGTTCATGTAATGGAGGAAGGGGATGTAAAGCAGGTCAGCGTCGCGTGGCAGGCTGATAAGGTCTGCCAGCGAATGCACTGACTTTGCACCCCCCGCCATGCTCAGGCTCAAATGCGGCACTGTGTGCCCGGTGGCCTGTTCATCGAATTCATCCGCGTCGTCCTGCATCCAGATGAAGCCTTTGAATATGCCTTTTTCCACCAGTGTGAAGGGCTGGCGCGGAATTCCATACAGGTCACAGCGGAAGGGAAAGGTTTCCAATCGGGTGGGGTCATCGGTAAGCGTGAACTGCTCAGAGAAGACTTTTCTCCCGATATCTTCCTTACCCAGGCAGGAATAACCGCGTTTCATCAAGCCGCCGTTTATCCCGATGTAACGCATAAACCCCAGCATTTCCGCGATGGCGGCGCTGCCGAAGACGATATCGTACGTGCCCAATGGAATCTGCTGAGGCGTGTCATGCAGGTAGTGCTCCATCAGGAATGCCAACTCGTGCCGCATGGTTTCTGAGGAGAGTTCTGCCTTTTTCTGCGCGGATTGTTCTGATTGAATTTCCCATTTGAGAATACTATGTGCCAGCACAATACTCACCTGGGCATCAGAGGTCTTGATGTAAAGAGGGTGCGCGGAGGTGGTGCTGACCATGGCGATGGTGTTTGCCCCGTTTGAGAAAATCCCCGAGAGCTTAATATCGGCGCTCTCCATGCCTGCAACGACCTGGTTGAAGAAGGCCAGTTTCTCATCGTTGTTCATTTCTGCCAGGGCGGGGTCGTAACCGTTTTCATCGATGAAGGTTTCGTGGTAAACAGGGACGGTCGGCTCGTAGGTGAGCGGCATACTGTGCTTCACCATTTCTGCGGCAATCTCAATACCCTTTTTCATATCCTCGAGCTTCGAAAGATCGGTGATCATGCCGTAACTGGCACGTTTCCTGCCATCGTAAGCGGTGATATCAATGCGGATCAGGTGTTCATTGGTATTCAATGAAATAGCAGAGTTGGCAAAGCGCATCAGGGAACTGTCTTCTTCCTGATAGTAGATTGAAATGGTGTAACCCTTTGAAAGCGCGTACAGGCGCAACTGCTCGAGGGTGTTGAGGATCTTATCCTTCATTGTCATTCTCCAATTCTGACGTTGTCAAAGCGGCATACTGGCACGCCATGACCCAGCTGCATGATCTGGTTGGGTTGCCCTTTACCGCAGTTGGCGACATAGTGAACTTCCCAGGTGGAAGGGTCGCCCACCGCGGTGAGTGAATTCCAGAATGGGAGCGTGGCTCCTTTATAGGTGGCGTTCTTTACCGCTTTGGTGATACGTCCATCCTCCACCAGCCAGCCGGCTTCCGTTCCAAAGTGGAACTGTTCCCGATTGGAACCGATGGACCAGCTCCGGTCTCCATCCAACACAATTCCCTTTTCAGTATTGCTGATGATATCTTGCAGCGTGCCATCGCTGCCGGGGTCGATGTTGATATTGGTCATGCGCTCAATAGGCACCCTGTAAAAGGAAGTGGCGCGATTTGCCCCGCTGCTACCGTTGAAGATCTGCCGGCGGGCTCTGGCATTGGCTTCCTCCACCATCTGGCGCCCGCTGATTGCGCCTACCAGGATGCCCCGCTCAATGAGCAGGTTATTTTGCGCGGGTATGCCGTCATCGTCATATCCAAAACTTCCCGGCGTGTTGGGGAGGGTGGCGTCTGCCCTGGCGGTCAACTTATCGGAACCGTAACGCAGTTTGCCAAAATCCTCCAACGTGACGAAGGACCCACCAGCGAAGGCCAGCTCGTAACCCAGAATGCGGTCCAGTTCCAAGGCATGCCCAATGGTTTCGTGGGTTTGCAGGTACATGATTCCGGGCAGGAGTATGACCGAGCGATCATCAACAGGGCACTGCCCGGCGTTGAGCGTGTCGTTCAGTTCGCGCACGATGCGCTCTGCATTCTCACTGAAGTGCTGCAGGTCAATGGTCTCCCATCCGCGGGTGTCCCCCCTCCGGAAGGGCTTGAATTTGCGTTCGTGCATACCGCCTTCGCTGTCGCTACCGTTCACCTCGAGCGCGGCGAACACCTCGGTGATGACCTTTTCAATCTCACTTCCCTCGGAGTCGACGAATAAAATCTGTTTACGAATGAAGGTCAATTCGCTTACCCGTTGTGTCACCCCGGGTTGGTCCAGTTTTTTATCCATTTCGCTCAAGAAGGCGACTTTCTCAGATAACGGGATTTCAAATGGATTGACCTTGTTCGGGCTCACGAATTTCGCCTGAATGGCGTCTTTTTCCGCCAACCTTACCGGCAGGGAGAGCCTTTCGGAGGCAATGCGCGCGTTATCAAAAGCCCTGTCGTAAAGCGCGGTGAGGTTGCTGGTATCCGAGGAGGCTGAAAACCCCCAGGCGCCGTTATAAAGCACGCGTACGCCCAGGCCGCTTTCAAATGTAGAACTCGCGTCCTTCAGGTTGCCATTCCACATCAACAGAGAATTGGATTCTTCAACCGGGTACCAGCGCGTGTCCACATAGCTTGCGCCGCGGGCTTTGATCCGATTAATTTGCTGCTTTATTTGATCAAGCATCATCATTACTCCTGTTTGTTTTATCGGTTATTTATTGTAATCTGACTTTGCTTATTGTGTGACTGTGTGTTTCTTTGGCTTTCTGGTAAAGTGAATGGTTCAGGCGTGTTTGTAAGCAACTATGGTAAACTTCAACGGGTTTTCTTAAAACCGCAAAATATTTCCACTTACTGCGAATACGCATGACACCAGCCCATCCATTCCATCAACGTGTACTTCGAGGCTTGCAGGATTATGCCAGCAATGTGAGCGCTTTTTCACGTAACGCTTCATTGTACCTGTTGAGCACCATCATCAGTTCATCAGCATTCGGCGTGTTCCGTTTGCTCTTCAATTTTTATGTGTTGAGCCTGGGGTATGACCAAGCCCTGGTAGGCAACCTGGTGGCTGCCAGCAGCATGACCGCACTCATCGCTGCCATCCCCATGGGCTACCTGGCCGACCTGCTGGGGCGTAAGGTCTCACTGATTGGCGGTGCGGTGGTGACTGTAATTGCCATCAGCGGGATGCTGTTGTTCCCTTCACCTACGACATTCATTCTAATGAACATTCTGATGGGGTTAGGCCAGAGCATCTCCGGCGTGACCATGGGACCTTTCCTGATGGAAAACAGCGGTGAAAAGGAACGCACCTACCTTTTTAGTTTCAGCTCAGGGATTTCAATGGCCGCGTCTTCTGTGGGCAACTGGATTGGCGGCTTGCTGCCGACCTGGCTGGCAGCATACGCCGGGGGGAGCGCCACCAGCGCCAGCGCTTACCGGCTCTCGCTTACCATCGTAGCCGCGGCTGCCAGCGTGGCGGTCATCCCGCTCTTCTTGATGGTCATCAAAAAGGGTAAAGCCGCGGACCGTTCTTTGTTCGCGCCGTTCACGTATTTCAAGAATCACCCTTCTTTGTTGGGTAAACTGATCCTGCCGATGCTGGTGACTTCCATTGGCGCGGGTATGATCATGCCTTTTATGAATGTGTTTTTCCGGCAGGTGCATGGACAATCCGATAGTGCCATCGGCACACTGTTCGCCTTTGGTTCGCTCGCCATGGGGGTGGGGCTGCTCATTGCGCCTCCGCTGGCGGAAAAATATGGCAAGATCCAGTTTGTGGTTATCACCCAGGCGCTCTCCATTCCTTTTCTCGCGTTACTGGGTTTCTCTCCGTTATATTGGATCGCCGCTTCGGCATACTACATCCGCGTGGCATTGATGAACATGAGTGGACCGGTGTACCAAACCTTTGTAATGGAAAAGGTCGAGCCCTCAGCACGTGCCACTGTTGCCAGCCTGGTGAGCATGGCCAACCATTTCGGTTGGGCTTTCAGTCCCACCATCAGCGGTTACATCCAGGTCAAGTACGGTTTCGGTCCGGCGTTTATACTCACCATGATCCTGTATGTGCTTTCGATTTCGCTTTACTGGGGATTCTTTTGGCGCGCTGGTAGCAAGAAAACGTTCGAATAATCTGCCGGGCATCGAACAATAACTGGATAGCCATAGGTTCTTGCATTTCATGGATAACAAGCACATGATTTCATCAAAACTCCATATGCGTGACCATGTGCGCGTCCATATGCGCATGATTCACAATGATTCACAATGATTCACGACGTGAATCCTGAAATGATGTCATAATATAGATTAAACCACACCACCATTCTGGAGTTATTGTCATGTCAGACTACGACCTGAAATCATTAGATCTCCCCAAGCTTTATGGCAGCATGCTCAACATTTTTGCCGCGGTCACCGGCAGTAAACTAACGCGCCCGCTGCTCATCGGCAGCCTGCTGGAGAACGGCGGCATCCCCAAATTACGTGCAATAAAATTTGCAGAAGAGCCGACCAATTTCCCGTTGGTCATCCCGGCTGAGCACGCCGCCGCGCATATGGACCTGCCGCAACAGGTCCCCCCGGTGAGCCGCCATTCTCGCGAACAACTGCCCCATAACATGATTCGCGATTTTGCCTCCGCCTACCAGGAAGGCGCGCTGACCCCTTTACAGGTGGCTGAGGAGGTGATTAAGGCCATCGCCGGCAGCCAACAAACCACCCCAGCGCTGAACGCTTTCTCTGCCAGTTCTGCTGAGGACATTCGCAAGCAGGCGGAAGAGTCTACCTCAAGGCTCAAGATCGGCCAGGCGCGTAGCCTGCTGGAAGGTGTGCCTCTGGCGATAAAGGACGAGATCGACCAGGTGCCCTATCCCACTACCGTTGGGACGAAATTTCTCGGCGCGCAACCCGCCGCGAAGGATTCTCATGTGGCCATCCGCCTGCGCGCAGCCGGCGCAGTGCTGGTGGGCAAAACCAACATGCACGAGATCGGCATCGCCACCAATGGTGAGAATGTGCACTTCGGGCGCATCGCCAACCCCTACGACTTGCAGCGCGACACCGGTGGTTCCTCCAGCGGTTCAGGCGCGGCGGTGGCCGCAGGTATTGTGCCTGCCGCGCTAGGCGCTGATGGCGGCGGTTCTATCCGCGTACCTGCGAGCCTCAACGGTGTGGTGGGGCTGAAACCCACCTTCGGACGGGTGAGCGAAGCCGGCGCGGCGCCGCTGTGCTGGAGCGTGGCGCACATTGGTCCCCTGGGTACCTCGGTGGAGGATGTGGCGCTGGTCTACCAGGTCATCGCCGGGCCGGACCCGGCGGAACCGGTTACTTTGCAGCAGCCCCCGGTGACCGTGCGCGGGTGGGACACTCCCGACTTGAAAGGGGTGCGTGTTGGCCTGTACGCTGACTGGTTCAACCACGCCAACCCCGAGGTCGTGGGGTTGAACAACGCCATAGTATCCGAGTTCGAGAAGGCCGGCGCGCAGCTGGTAAAGGTGACCATCCCGGAACTTGACGCGATGCGGGTGGCGCACGTCATTACCATATTAAGTGAAATGGCGGCGTGCATGAAGAATTATCCGCGGAATTGGAAGGATTTTGCCGCCAGCACCAGGCTAAACCTCGTATTGGGTCAGGAGATGACCGCGTACGATTACATCCAGGCGCAGCGCATGCGCACCCGCGCCCTGAACATCTTCGCCGAAATCTACCGTGAAGTAGACGTCATTCTCACCCCTGGCACGGCCATGACCGCGCCCATTATCCCGCCGCAGGCGTTGAGCGCGGGCTGGTCAGACCTGGGCACAGATACCGAGATGATGCGCTTTGTTTACCCGGGCAATCTCACCGGTTTACCGGCCATTACCTTCCCGGTGGGTTACGATACCAACGGCATGCCGGTGAGCATGCAGGCCATGGGCCGCCACTGGGAGGAACACCTGCTGCTGCGCGTGGCCTACAACGCCGAACTGCGCGTCAAACGCAAGCTTCCGCAGATATATTTCGGCGCGCGCATCCTGGAAATTTTATAATTGACTCGGATAATAAAAAATCCCATGAATCAATCACGGGATTCTTTGCTGATGGTTATTTTCTGTCATACCAGGTTCACCAACCTGCCGGGGAAGAACGGGCTGCCGGTGTTGTTCTCACCCATTATCTGAATCCAATTGTCGTCGATAATAACGCGGTTGTAGTGTCAGTGAGTTTACATATCAAATTCATATCACCCGACTTGTAGTGGAGAGGTGGGTGTGATGAGCTTTTTCAGACAGCGGTGTTGTTTAAAAGCCCGGCTTCGCTGACCAGCCTGGGAATAATTTCCTCCCAGCCCACGGTCATGATGTGTAAACCGTTAACCCCTTCGTATTTACGAATTCCCTCGATCATTTCGAGGGCAATCTGTATGCCTTCTTCCTGAGCGTTACCGCTTTCATCCGCTTTTTCCATGCGTTTCAGGATGCTTTCAGGTACACGCACACCGGGAACCTCTTTGTTCAAGAAGAGGGCGCTGCGCAGCGAGCGCAACGGGGAGATTCCCGCCAGGATGTAAACCTTGTCAAGGATGTTGCGGGCAGCCATGGCGTTCAGCCATTCCTCAAAACGCTCCAGGTCAAAAAGGATATTGGTCTGAAAGAACTGCGCGCCGGCGTTGATCTTCTTATGTTCCCGCAGCGCCTGGAATTTGACCTCAGACGCCGAAGGCGACGCCACAGCGCCGAGGAAGTATTGCGGCGGGTACTTGATGTTGCGTTCGTCCAGGTACTTGCCCTCGTCACGCATTTCGCGCAGGATCCACAACATCTGGATCGCGTCCAGGTCGTAGATGTCCATTCTGCCCCGTGGAGCAGGCGCCAGGCGGTTGCTGTCTCCGGTGACGCACAGGATGTTCTTGATGCCCAGCGCAGCCGCGCCGAGGGCTTCTCCCTGCAGGCTCACGCGGGTAATATCGCGGGCGGCGATTTGCAGCACCGCGTCAACGCCCATTTGTGCCGCGATGGCCGAGCAGGCCCAGGAGGACATGCGCGGGGTTGCCGAAGCGCCGTCGGTAAAGTTCAGCGCGGACGTATATTTACTGACCAGTTCGATGTTTTGCTTGAGCTTGTTGGTTGATGCCGTCTGTGGCGGCTGTACCTCGGCGGTGACTACAAATTCACCGGCTTTCAGCCTGCGTTCCAGCTCTGAAGCGGCACCCTTGTATTTTGGCGCGTGGTAAACCGAATCACCGCGCCACCAGGGGGGTTGACGCACTGGCTGAAAGATGCCGTCCCAGGTGCGCAGACGTTTGGCTTTATCGGTCGAAACCAGACCTGTGACCACCCGCTTCACTCCATTCTTCTTTACCTGGCTGGCGAGGCGTCCCATTTGCTCACCGCCTACCAGTTCCCAGTCCAAGGGAGGTAATACTTCCATAAGCGTCTCTTCACGCCCCATCTCGAAAGCGCGTTCGTAGATTTTGTACCAGATGCAGGGGCGGGTTTCATCCACATAGCAGTGTTCAGGCGTTGAGCCGCCGCACGGGCCGTTGCGCAGCCCCTTGGGACATTCCATCGGGCAGATGAAGGCGGTCTCCTGCAATACGCAGTTACCGCACTGGCGGCATCCCCACAGGGGACCTTTGTACAGCATCTCCAGGCGGATGAGCAGGCGGTTGCCAAATTTGTCTTTCTTGAACGGATAATAAATCGGCTGCCAGCGGCGGCCGGGGGTCAGGATGGGCATAATGGGTTTCCTTTATTATTCCCCTGATTATATTGGGTAATCCGGTCAAGTCAAGAATACAAAACTGGAGTTGGCGTGTGCATACTTCAGTGTGTGACCATGTTTTATATCTCTATGAGAGACTACGCTAATGCCGCAGCGTGCCTTCCGGCGGGTATGCCGAATACCATGGCCGGGCTGATGGTGAAACCCGGCCGGGTCAATGTGACCCATGAGAGAGGCGGAAGTATCCCCAGCGGCTTACAGACACTTGATGGTGCTACCGTCATTGCGAATTATTTTCACGAACTTATTGGTAAGCAGGCTACCATTGGGGCCTGGGTTGTCCGGCCACGCCTTGACCACATAGAGCCCCGGTGTGGTCCACGGCGCCAACTTAGCGAGGTTCAATCAGGTAATTGCTGAAAACGCGGTCGGAAGCCTTGTCGCTACGCAGATACTCTTTCTGGTGTATTCTATGATGTTTGTTGTGGGTATAAAAAAACCACCGTGAGGTGGTCTTTTTTGGGTTTGGATGAACCGGTGCTTTGATGGGTGATTATCCAGCTTTTTCCGTTTCAGCCACAATTTCGAGGAACTGATCCAGCACGTTTCGCAGCATTTGTTCGGGCAGCGCGCCTACCTGCTGGTGCACCACTTTGCCGTGGGCGACGAAGAGCATGGTCGGAATACCCTGTACGCCGTATTGCATCGCCCACTGGTTATTCTCATCCGTGTTGACTTTGGCGACAACCACTTTGCCTTCATATTCCCTGGCGATCTTATCCAGGATGGGGGCGACCATGCGGCAGGGACCGCACCAGGGCGCCCAAAAATCCACAATGACCGGCAGGGTGGACTGTAAAACGGTCTTCTCAAATGCAGTATCAGTTACATGTACGGGTTCGTTCATTTTCTTTTCTCCTTAAGGATTATTTATTTGCTATTTTGACCAATCAACAGAAATTTGTTTGCGACCGCGCAAGGTTTTTTCAACTGCCATGCCGGCGATCGCGCCATCAGCCGCGGCCACCACGGCCTGCTTGATATGATTGCACAGGATATCACCGACGGCGAACACGCCGGGAATACTGGTTTGATATTCCTCGTTCACCCGCAGGCAGCCGCTGTCACTGAGTTCCAACTGTCCAACCAGGAAATCCGTGATCGGCTTACCGCCTTGTAAGTAGATGAAGGCACCGCTTACAGTGAGCTCTTGCTCAGGAAGTCCTCTCTCAGCGAATCTCACGGCTTGCACTTTACCCTCCCCGATGACTTCTTTAAGGCTCGCGCCTTTGTAAAGCTTGACCTTCGGGCTCGCGGTGATTTCATCAATCAGCTGCTGCGGCGCTTTGAGTTCAGTCGTGGGGCTTAAAAAGTACACCGTGTTGACGAAACGGGTGAGGAAAAGCCCCTCTTCGATGGCTTCGTCGCTGTTGCCTGCCACCACCACGTCCTGACCGCGGAAGAAAGCCGCGTCACAGGTGGCGCAGTAAGAAACACCGCGTCCGAGCAGTTCATCCTCGCCTTTCACGCGCGTACCGCGCCCCATGGAGCCGGTGGCGATGATCACCGCCTTACCTGTGTAGGTGCCAATGTTGCCATAAACGCTTTTCTGCTCTGCGAGCAGGTTCACTCCGATGACCTTGTCGGTGATGAATTCGGCGCCGAATGAACGCGCCTGATCGCGCATGTTCTCGAGAAGCTGCGCGCCACTCACTTCGGTGTTCAGACCCGGGTAATTGGCGATCTTACCGGTGATGCCCAGTGCGCCGGCAGTCAATCCTTTATCGATGACCAGAGTCTTCAGGCCGGCGCGGGCGGTATAGATGGCAGCGGTCGCTCCCGCGGGTCCGCCGCCGATGATCAAAACCTCGTAATTAAATTCTTCATCTGCCATGTGCTTTTCCATAAGTAAAGATGTTGTTTGCAATCATTATACAGATGCGCGTGGTTCGAAAAAGTGACATCAATTTACTGTTTATGCGATTCGGATTTTAAGCTCCGGCGATGACCAACCCGAAAATGTAGCCGGCGAGCGTGCTCATTACTGTCACCAGTGCGACATAGATCGTTGTTTTCTTCTTACCCATGACCTTGTTCAACACCAGCATGGATTGCAGCGATAATTCGGGGTCTGAGAGCAGGTAAGCCAGCAGCGGTCCACGCGCCATGCCCAGGTCAAGGAACATTTTAGCGACGGGTACTTCCACCAGGGTGGGGAAGTACATGAACACGCCGAATAATACTCCCACTGCGTTAGCCCAGATGGTATTCTGACCGGCGATAGTGCGCACCCAGGATTCAGGGATGATGACTTTGATCACACCAGCAGCGAAAACGCCGAGAATGAGCAGCGGGAAGATTTGTTTCACGAACTTCCAGGTTTCCCACACCCAGCCGCTAATCTCATCTCTGGTGAATGAACACCTTGCGACCAACACTATGGTGAGGAGCAGGATGATCTCGCCGATGAAACGTCCGTTGAAGCCGATCACCATCGAGCCAGCTTCTTCTTTCGGCGCGGCAATGAGAATGGTAAGGGCGATGAAGGTAAAAGCCGCGTAAGTCCATTTGGAGAAACCATCAAGGATTTTGTCGAAACCTTTCCAGGCGGCGATACCGATGACCACCAGCATCACGATGAGCAGCGCGCCCTGGAGCGTGAGGTTGAGGGACGCCAGGAACTGCCCCAACCCTCCATCAGCGCTTATTGGCAGATCGACCGATGCGTATACCCCTGTCAGCAGGTCGACTTGAAGCGTGCCCACGATCAGTACAGCGATGAGCAGGAGGAAGAGCACCCACACTGCCGGTTTCACACGAACTGACTGGTAAAACGCTCCGTTTGCTTCCATTTCTGCTGCACGCGATTTTTCCTCTTTACGGAAGAACCAGGCAATGAGCAAGCCGATGATGATGCCGAAGGCGATGGATAGAACCAGCCGCGCCAGCGCGATTTCGAAGCCTATCGCCGCGCCGGTGTAGGTGATGGCCAGGATATTGATGGCCGGACCGACAAAAAGGAAGGTAATGGCTGGTCCCAATCCCGCGCCGCGCTTCCAGATGCCGGCGAACAGCGGCAATATGGTACAAGAGCACACTGCCAGGATGAAACCGCCCAATGCCGCCGCCGGGTAACTAATCCATCTTGACGCTTTTGGACCCAGGTAACGGGTAATGGCTTCCTTGGGGATCATGGAGCTCATGAAGCCGGCGATGATGAAAGCCGGCACCAGGCACAGCAGCACATGGGCTGCCAGGTAATCCAGCAGCCCCGTCCAGCCTGACCAGAGCAGCGTGCCGATGTAAACAAGGATGGATTCCATTTACTGCGTTATACCTCCGCTGCAGGCTCTGGGTCGATACAGAACCGGGCGTACATTTCGAAAGTAGCCAATTGCCACCAGGTGGTACTAAGCCAGCTTGAGCCAGTCAATGACCTCGGCTTCGCTGGGGATGCGCCCGGATGAAACAACCCTGTTATTGATGACAAGCCCCGGGGTGGAAATGATCGGCCATTTCATGATCTCATCGAAATCGGTGACCTTCTCGAATTCCGCTTCAAGACCAAGGTTTTCAACCGCTTTTCGCGCCATTTGTTCAAGCCGCTTGCAGTTGGCGCAACCCGACCCCAGAATTTTGATGTTCAGCATAATCTTTTCCCAATCTCTTAAAATTTAACTTCATTAGTTGGTGCTGACAGGGCTCTTTAAGCACCTACCAACGATTTTCCATTTGAATGGCTAGCTCACACCGGGCTTTGATGTACCCGCGGTCAATCCACCCTTGAACAACTTTTTTTTCAGCCAGAAGGCTACATTGACAAGCCCGATCATCACTGGCACCTCCACCAGCGGGCCGATGACCGCCGCGAAGGCTTCTCCAGAATTCAGCCCGAACACTGCCACCGCCACCGCGATGGCCAATTCAAAATTGTTCGAGGCCGCGGTGAAGGAGAGGGTGGTGGTTTGTTTGTAATTGGCGCCGACCGCCTTACCCATCAAGAAGCTGACCAGGAACATAACGACGAAGTATAGGAGCAGCGGGATGGCGATGCGCACCACGTCCAGCGGGATGGTGACGATGAGGTTACCTTTGAGGCTGAACATCACCAGGATGGTAAAGAGCAGCGCTATGAGCGTGACCGGACTGATCCTGGGGATAAAAACCCTGTAAAACCAATCCTTACCTTTGAGGCGCGTGAGTAACTGGTTGGTGATGAAACCAGCGATGAAGGGGATGCCGAGGTAGATGAACACCGATTTGGCAATTTCGCTGATGGTGATGCGCACGGTCAGACCTTCCAAACCGAACCAGGTGGGCAGCACGGTGATGAAGACATAGGCGTAAACACTGTAGAACAAGACCTGGAAGATACTGTTGAACGCCACCAGCCCGGCGGCGTAGTCGGTGTCGCCTTGAGCAAGTTCGTTCCAGACGATCACCATGGCGATACAGCGCGCCAGGCCGATCATGATGAGTCCCGCCATGTACTCCGGATAGCCGCGCAGGAAGATGATTGCCAGCGCGAACATCAGCACCGGTCCGACGATCCAGTTCTGGAAGAGCGACAGACCCAGCACTTTCCAGTTCTTGAAAACTTTGCCCAATTCATCGTAGTGTACCTTGGCCAGTGGCGGGTACATCATCAGGATGAGTCCGACGGCGATGGGAATATTGGTTGTGCCGACTGATACTGCTTTGTTAAAGCTTTCAACGACTCTGGGGAACAGGTAACCCAAACCCACCCCCACCACCATCGCCAGGAATATCCACAGGGTTAAAAAGCGCTCCAAAACAGAAAGCCGGTTTGAGACATTTTTGTTTCCCATGTCCTTCATCTCCTTGGTGAGCGAATAGAAATCAACATCGCGGTTTTGTTTCGGGTTCAGCATTGCACTGCGGACAGGCGCAGCCGGGGTAGGGGCGCAAGGAATAACGGTCGAGCGTTTCAGAAGGTATACCCACCAGCGCGGCTGTGTGATGCAGCAGGTCGAGCACTTCTGGATTTGCCAGGCGGTAGTAGATATGCCTGCCGTCGCGCCGGGTGGCGAGTAGACCAGCTTTGCGCAGCGCCATCAGGTGCTGAGAGATGGCAGCCTGGCGCAGGTTGAGGATGGCTTTGATGTGGCAAACGCAGGTCTCAGTAGTGCCGCAGATGAGCACGATCTGGATGCGCGCCGGCTGGCGAATCTGTGAAAGCAGATGAGACAATCGCGCTTCGGGGTAGAGTGAAATATTCATTTTATTGAATGTATTATATCAGGATTCCTGATCCTTTTCCGATCCTAAAAAGGGACCGTAAGCAAATATTTATAGTGCACGCATCATCCTGCTGGGTAAGCGTCGTTTAGATTAATTATGATGTTAACAGACCGCCGGGTGAGTGATCGGCGGTCGGAGAAGTTATATCTACCGGGCTTTAATTATTGAACCGCTTCATTCTGTAATTCAACTTTCCTCCCTTTGCCGTCTGGAACGACCAGGGATAGCACGTTCTTTATCCCGATGGTGCTCACCAGGTTCACCAGGAAAAGCACGAACCCAATGCTGGCGATCGTACCGCCAACGAACGCCGCCAGCGTGTTGGCGCTGAATTCACCGCCGCTATAAAGGGTGCGCCGTACCATGCCATTTGATCCTGCCATGCCCATGGCGTAAGCCATTGAAACAGTACCGATAAGCCATAACCACAGGTGCCAGTTCACCAACTTTTGGTGTTTGAATTCCTGCCCGGTGAGCAGAGGCACCAGCGTGTAGATCACCGAGAAGAGCATCGTTCCCACACCGGTTAGCAGGAAGGTGTGCGCGTGTAGCGCCACCACCCACTGCGTGTTGTGAAAGATCATGTTCAAGCCGACGTTCGCCTGTATCAACCCGGCGATGCCCCCCATCACGAAACCGAACATGGACCCCAGTACAAATTTCAGCGGTGGGCTCATCTTCACCGGGCGCGCCTTCCAGATGGTCATGAGCGACACGAAGATGGTCAAACCCATGGTGAAATACTCGCCCCAGGTGATAAGCTGACCGGAGAGGATCTTCATCCACATCGGCTGTGAGGTGTCTCCAAGCAGGTGGTGACTCCACACGCCCATTGAGACGAGCAGGTCCACCATGATGACCGTCTTGACGACGTTCGCGCCGAAGAGCTTGCGGCCGGTGAGCAGCGGCACCAGCAGGTACCACACCCCGGCGGTATAGATGAGCGCGTTGCCATCAGCGACCATATCCAACCCCCACCAGTAGATGTTTTTGTAGATAAGCGCATCTATCGCTAGTGGGTTGAGGGGATTGCCGAAGAGGGCGAACAGACCGTACACCAGGATGAGCACCCCGGCGGTGAGCAGCACAATGGCGTTGATCACGGTATCAATGGACCCGCGTGCCACCGCGACAATGAAGGGAGGAAGACCGTTGTAATCCAGGTTGACCGCGGTCTTGTCCTCCTTGCCGAATAACTTCATCAGGCGGGGGATGCCGAAAGCAGCGCGCAGGAATTGCCCCATGGTGTAGGAGCCTTCTCCGTTCTTGCTCAGCACGGTCTTGAAGATGTTGTACGAGAAGAGCAGGATGTTCACCATGATGGCGGCTGCCCCGAGCATGAAGAAGATGCTGCCGATGACCGGTACCCGATCAAACGCCACCGGCAGCGGCCAGTAAAGTGTGTACATGGCATTGAACAGGCCAAAGAAACCCGCCGCCCAGCAGGTCATCACACCGATGATCTGCAGCCAGAAGTTGACTACCACCAGTTTGGGGTGCTTGACCGGTTTATTAATGAGGTACGGCACGAGGAAGTAAAATGCCCCAAAAACCGCCATGTACACGAACCCGTAGATGCCCACGATGGGGTGAGCGGTGAGCATGGCGTAATACAGCTCGGTTGTTGAGGGTTCTGCATTCCCTGGTCTGATCTGGTTGAGCAACGCTTCCATGCCGTGCAGTGAATCAATGTTGTATTGCTGCGAGCGCATCAGCATACCCTCGAACCCTGAAAGCGCCAGGAAGAGGAGGGCAACCACGGCAAAACGCAGTGTCCATTTTTCTGTGTTTCCTAGAGTGGTCATTGTGTCTCCTCTTTATTTCACCACGATGGCGTCGCGCACGACCATGTCGGAATGTTTTGGGCCGGAATATTCGGTGGAACGGACATCGAAGGTACCGGTTTCATCGAACTTCCAGGTGATATGGTTCTCCCTGCCTGGCAGCACCTGCATCTGGAAGACCATGCTGTTATCCTCGCGGAACACGCCAAAACCGTAGGTCACATCCGCTGAAGTCGCCGAAAACTGCACGAACTCACCGGCTTTGATCTGCACCGGCGTATCCATGGTAATGACATAGTTCTCATACGCAACATTTACTACCTGCGCGGGTTCAGGGTCCTGCCAGATCTGCCAGGATTGCCACGGGATGAGGGAGGAAAGGGTGACGACATTAACGATGACAAAAACGACGATCAAAACGTACAACCATCTTTTTTCTGCCTTTTCCATATTATTTCTCCTTCTCCTTCACCAGGTACGCGAAGATGAGGAAAAATACAGCGGCCAGCGCAATCAGCGCTGTGTAGATCCACCACACCACTTGAGAAAGATGCATCGAGTCCTCCTTACTAAAATAATGGGAATATTTGTGTAAATACTATAGCAAAAATGAAATGAAAAAGATATGCGAAAACACACCTGACGCTGGAATTTAGAATTCCAATCGCGATTAAAGAATCAAAACTCGTTTAGGTTTATTTATGGTCTTTCGGGTGCCGCTGTTCGGGCAGCGAGGGATGGACATATATCCCGAAGGGATTTTCGATTTCATCACTTCGTAAACGTCCCCTGAGTAATGGGAAGTTGCCAATGGGATTCAAATCACTTTAGTAACGGGGCGTTGACATGCACCCGTTAGGGTATTCGAATGAAATCCCCCGTAGGAGGACCACTACCCTTGCGGGCACTTTGTGACCTCCGGGTTACGCCGTACCACATTCAGTGCGGTATAAGGCAAAATCCTGAATCCGTGCCATTTGTGCGGCGGNNGACCTGACGAACTCTGGTTCACACTCCCCCAAGGGGATGCTACGCGATGCCGGGCACGCTGCGGCCCCGCAAGGGGATGACATCGCTAATATTTGTTTGTGTAGGATCTGTTTTACATGGGTTCGTCAGGATTTTTTTACATAAGCTATTTGTCAACCCTGGCTGGTGAGAAACGCTAGCTGGTTTCTTGATAGGTTTCTTGATAGGTGTCTTGACAGAACCCAAATTTAACAATAACATATAACCATTCTTTGGTTATTTTGGAAATTTATGAAGCTTACACACCGTCAAGAAACTTTTATCCTCCGTCTACTAGACTTGTGCCGTGAGTATAAGGGTCCAATTCATTATTCAACCCTGGCCGAGAGAGTTGGAGTAAGTCCTTTTACTGCTTATGACATGCTTCGTCTCCTTGAAGATAAGGGGTTTGTGACTTCTGAATATCGTATTGAGGTTGGTAAAAGTACGGTTGGTAGATCTGAAATTGTGTTTCTTCCAACACAATTAACCTATAACCGGTTTGCAGAATTAACAAAAGGTGTCGATCTGAACAACTGGGAGAACGTAAAATCCCATTTTATGAAGAGAATTCTCGCAGGCGATATTCGTGACCTCGAACTAGCCGAAGCATTAATTGCAAGGATACCGCCAGATGCGCCTGAGACACTTCGGTATTGCTTTGAAGTGATTACGCTGCTATTTTTACGTCTCGGCAAAAATACGGGACGAAAAGTTCTCGTTGAGAGAATGCCCCAAATGCTTGAATGGGGAGAATCCCTCTCAAAATCAGGACTCATTATTCTAGGAGGTTTTATTTTAGGCCTGCTGGCAACAGACAACCCGTTGTTTTTGGAAAGTGACCAGCCAATTCTTGAGTACGTCCAAAGGTACCAATCTCTGGTCTCGGAAATGGAACCTCGATTGGCAAACCGTTTAGCCATCAACATCCATGATATGTTTACTTCGGTGCTTGCGGCATAATTTCTTGTGGATAATATTTTGGTCTTTTTGGAAAATTTCCGATGACTACCTCAATTGAAACCTTTAATCTAACCAAGCGATATCCCTCCCAGTCAAAAGAGAGCCCTTGTGCTTTGGAAAATTACGACCTGCATGTAGAAGCCGGTCAACTGTATGGCCTTGTTGGACCGGATGGAGCCGGTAAAACCACCCTGCTTCGTATTTTATCAACTGTGTTAACCCCTACCTCAGGAACTGCCAAAGTAGCAGGCTTTGATGTACTCAAGCAATCCGAGCAAGTACGCTCGCGAATGGGATATATGCCTCAGGCTTACAGTTTATATCCCGATCTAAGTGTTCTAGAAAACCTTCATTTTTTTGCGGACATGAATGGCGTGCCGCGCGAAAAACAAAAACAAAGGATTTTAGAATTATTAGAGTTAGCCCGATTGACAGAATTTACCTCCCGGCGAAGTGAAAATCTTTCCGGCGGTATGCGCAAAAAATTGGCTCTGGCTTGCGCTATGATTCATGAACCCGAAATTCTACTTCTGGATGAGCCAACAACAGGGGTAGATCCGGTTTCACGTCGGGAATTATGGCAACTTTTAGCAAAAGTTATCGAAAGAGGAGTCACGATCGTTGTTAGCACACCCTATATGGATGAAGCAGAGCGTTGTGATGTTGTCAGCGTCATCTACCAGGGAAAAAGTCTAATTTCGGGGTCGCCAGTGAATATGGAACAACAGATGCCCTTCAAGATTGTTGAGGTCAAAGCAAGACCGAGAGGAACTCTGCGCCAGGTGGCAGACAGCATCGATGGCGTAATCCAATGGCGGGCGGTTGGTGATCGTTTACGTCTTTCTGTAAACAATTCAATGGTCGTCCAAAAAAATATGAAAGCTGCATTAAACAAGTCAGGAGCTGAAATCACAATTCTACGTGAAGCACGAATCACAATGGAAGACGTATTTATCTACCTGGTCGAAAAACAGGAGCATCCTGCATGAGCCGTGAAAATGCTGTCGAAGTTCACCAGCTAACGCGTCATTTTGGTGATTTTATTGCTGTAAACCACATCAGTTTTGATATTCCGAAGGGTGAAATTTTTGGCCTGCTGGGTCCGAACGGGGCAGGAAAGACAACGACCATCCGGATGCTTTGTGGTTTGTTAAAACCGACCGGAGGAGAGGCCAGAGTGCTTGGATATGATATATCTGACCAGACAGAACAAGTTAAACGCAATATTGGCTATATGTCGCAAAAATTTTCCTTATACAACGACCTGACGGTGTACGAAAACCTTTGGTTTTATGCGAACTTGTACAACATTCAAAATAAGCGCATCAAAATACGAATTGACGAATTGATTGAGATGGCCGGATTGCGCGGTCATGAAAAACAATTGACTCATAACCTTTCAGGTGCCTGGCGACAGCGGTTGGCCTTAGCCTGCGCCATCGTCCATGAACCTCCCATGTTGTTTTTAGATGAGCCCACTGCCGGTGTTGACCCTGTTTCCCGACGTGAATTCTGGGAAATGATATACACCATGGCGGGTCAGGGAGTGAGTGTGTTGGCTACCACTCATTATATGGATGAGGCCGAGTTCTGTAATGTGATTGGTATGATGTATCGCTCGCGACTGATTGCCTTAAATGATCCTGACACGCTTAAAACTAATATGCGAGGATACTTATATGAAGTGGATTGTAATGCTCCGGGAAAGGCTGAACAAATCTTGAAATCTTTGGTAGAGGTGGAGGATGTCGCGGCTCATGGTGTGCTCATGCATGTGCTGTTATCGAATGATAACGATCAGAAACTGATCCTCAAGAAATTATCTGAAAATCAAATCCAGGTTTCCCGAATTGAAAAGGTCCTGCCATCACTGGAAGATGTGTTTGTTTCTTTGGTTGATCAAGAGAATCGCCAGCAGGTACGGACGGATATTGCATAAGGAGGTTCATGTGAAACAGAGTTTCCGGCGTATGTTCACGATAGTCCGCAAAGAATGGCTTCATATTCTCCGAGATCCTCGAACGCTTGGGCTCGTAATTATCATGCCCGTTATAATGCTTTTTTTATTGGGTTATGCCGTAGCAAACGATGTAACAGATATACCAATGGTGGTTGCTGACTTATCTCAAACAGAAAACAGCCGCACCCTGGTTGATAAGTTGACTGTGAGCGGATTTTTCAAATACACATATTCCGCCCAAAGCGAAAATGAAATTCTTAAACTACTCGATGAAGGAAATGTAAAAGTTGGCCTGTACATTCCGGAAAATTTCGGTAGAAATCTCAACACCGGCGGAACAGGAACCATACAATTCTATATTGACGGATCAAATCCAACGGTTGCCCAAACCGCGCAATTGGCTGCTGAAACCATCAGTCAATCGATGTCTCAAGAAATACTGATTAAACGTCTTGAGCGCAGTGGTTCTGGAATGCAATTGAATCTGCCGGTCGATGCCCGTTTGCGATATTTATATAATCCGGATATGAAGCGTATGAACTTCATGATCCCCGGTCTGGTTGCCATTATCCTGCAAATACAAACCCTGTTGCTCACCGCTTTTGCCATCGTGCGTGAACGTGAGCAGGGAACCCTAGAACAGCTTATCGTAACTCCTGTTCGCTCATGGGAATTGATGCTCGGCAAGATTCTGCCTTTTGTTGTGGTTGCCTTTGTCAATGTGGTCATGACTGTTACGGTTGGGGCCATCTGGTTCGGCGTGGAAGTCGCAGGCAGTATCACACTCCTGGGAATTTTGAGTTTGATCTTTGTGTTAGGATCGCTGGGTTTGGGTGTTTTTATATCGAACATTTCGAAAACTCAAATGCAAGCCATGTATATGGCATCCTTTATCATGATGCCATCGTTCATATTGGCAGGTCTACTTTTCCCCAGGGAAAATATGCCCTGGTTGGCTTATTATGCCGGTTACCTGTTACCTGTGACTTATTTTCTTGAAATCGTTCGCGGGATTATATTAAAAGGCGCTGAGTTTGCCACGTTATGGGTATGGATTTGGCCCATGGCAGTTTTTAGCATTATTGTCTTCTTTGCCAGCGTTTTAATGTTCCGAAAACGACTTTGAGTTTTCAAACTTAAACTTATAAACTCATGAAGGAGTAATAGATGAAAAAACACGTTCTAATCTTCACCTCTTGCTTTCTTGCCCTCGCAATTTCATTGAGCGGATGCCAGGGCATCAATGGAAATGCTGCCAATGAACTAAAAGCGTCAGGGATTATTTCAGCTACCGAGATCAACATTGCTTCTCAGGTTGGCGGCACGATCGTTGCTGTTAAAGTGAATGAAGGCTCCCAGGTTAAAAAAGGCGATGTCCTTTTCCAGTTGGATGATGCCTTACTTCAAGCGCAACGCGACCAGGCTTCTGCCGCGGTAACCGTAGCGGAAAAGGCTGTAAATTCAGCCAGAATTCAATTTGACATTGCGGTTAATGGTGC
>DHGL01000040.1:0-14341 GCA_002402725.1 Anaerolineaceae bacterium UBA4799 | reverse complement strand
GAGAAAAGATTAGCAGAGGCACAGGCCGCATTTTTTATTGCTGACCAGGTGCTGACTCAGGCGAATGATGCACAGGACAAAGAAGATATTTCCAGTTATGCGAATGATCTTTATGAAACAGCAGAAACAGAATTGAGTTCTGCACAAGCCGATTACAAGCGCCTTCTGACAACTCAAGCAGCGACAGAAGTTCTAGACGCGCGAGCGCGTGTGCGAGTTGCTCAAGAACGATTGGACCGGGCAGTGGATTATTTAAACTCATTGGAAAGTGGCGAACAATCTTTAATGGTCCAGGCGGCGGATGCGGGCGTACAGCAAGCAGAAGCAGCCTTGGCGCAGGCACAGGCTGCCCTGGCGCTGATTGATATCCAGCTGGAAAAGACGATAATCAAATCTCCGACCGATGGAATTGTTCTAACCCGCAATTTGGACGAAGGCGAAATGCTTGCTCCAGGAAGTGTTGCGTTAATTATTGGACAACTTCAAGAAGTGAGCCTCACAGTATATATCCCTGAAACGGAATATGGAAAAATCAAGCTGGGTGATAGCGTTTCGATTTCGGTTGATTCATTCCCTGGGGAAAGTTTCAGCGGAACCGTAACCTATATATCCGACCAGGCTGAATTTACTCCCCGGAATGTTCAAACTGTTGATGGTCGTAAAACAACTGTTTTTGCAGTGAAGATCACTGTACCCAATACGAATCTTGAACTGAAACCTGGTATGCCCGCGGATGTTATTTTCATATGGAAATAAAAACTAAGAATTCTCCTATCGTAGTTACCGGCAGCGCGGCTCAGGTGCCACCAGAAATGGCCAATCAATTGGGTATTGTAGTGCTCCCCTTAACCATAATTGTTGAAGGAAAAGAATACCTGGATGGAATAGATATTTTTCCAGGCGAGCTCTACCAAAAAATGCGCATTCAAAAAATAGAAGTAAAGACTGCCGCACCGAGTATTGGGCAATACTATGAGTGTTTTAAGAAGATCATAAACCAGCAAGAAAGCGACGTGCTTTGTATTTCCCTTTCGGGAAAATTAAGTTCTGATTACAACGCTGCTGTTGATGCAGCAAATATGATATCGGGTCAAAACCCCAGGAATAAGGTGACGGTTTTTGACAGCTTGAGGGCTGCGGCTCCACAAGGGTTGCTGGCTATTGAAGCGGCAAAACGGTTGCAAGCGGGTGAAACGATTGAACGCGTAGTTCAATATTTAATGGATGCCAGAAACCGGTCGGGGTTGATCGCCGCGTTGGACTCATTGGAAACTCTTGCCCAAGGCGGTCGGATTGGTAAAGCGGCGTATTTGGTTGGCAGCACACTTCATATCACTCCAATCCTTACAATCAACAATGAAGGAATCGTTGTTCCCTCCACGATTAATCGTAAGAAGGAAAACTTAATCCCTACGATTCTTTCTGTCCTGGTTAAACAAACGTCTGGTTTTACGAAACTGGATATAACAGTGATGCATGCCGATGCCGTAGAAAAAGCTGAAACTTTACGGCAATCGTTAAAAAATCTTTTCCCAACGGTGGATATTCCTATCAGCGAGTTTACGCCAGTCATGGGAGCGCACGCTGGACCAGGTTTGATCGGCTTAGGATATCTTTTTGATAAGTAAATTCTATTATTCTTTTGGAGCGAAATTGACCAATTATTCTACGCCTGAAATGTAAATAGCCGGAATACCTGGCATTTGAGCACTTTGGTTTCACATTAAAAAAGGATTCGTTAAAAAAGAAAGTGTTAAAGGAGCCTTATGAACCAACTAAATCTTCCTGTTGTTGTCACTGATAGTGCTTCGCAATTAGTTCAAAATGAAGTTAATCATTTGAACATAAAAGTAATTCCTCTGGAGATATCGATTAATGGCAAAGTATATCTCGACGGCGTGGATATCAACCCTGATGACCTTTACACAAAAATGAGGGCTGAAAAAATCGAAGTCAAGACTTCAGCGCCCAGTGTTGGCAGATTCTACCAAACTTTTTTGGAGATATTTAAACAGGGAAGCGATGAAATTCTTTGCATTACCCTTTCCGATAAATTGAGTTCCACGTACAACTCTGCTTTAATTGCAGCCAATATGATTTCAACCAAATTCGTTGAGAAAAAGGTCGTTGTATTTAACAGCCTTACTGCAGCAGTAGCACAGGGATTTTTAGCCATAGAAGCCGCAAATCATTTGTTATTAGGTAAATCACTAGACGCAGTAATCCAATTCTTAACTATGGCCAGGCAGCGAACTGGTTTGATCGCTGCAGTTGAGTCATTGAAATACCTGGCGCAAGGTGGCCGGATCGGAAAAGCTTCCTATCTGGTAGGGAATACACTCAAGATCATGCCCATCTTAACCGTCAATAAGGAAGGGATTGTTTCTCCTGTTGCAAAAGTACGTAAAAAAGAAACCATCGTTCCAAGTATTTTATCAATCTTCATGCCACATTTAAAAGGATCAAAAAAAGTCCGCCTGTCGGTGATGCATGCGGATAAAATGGAAGAGGCGAAGAGCTTGCAGAAAGCATTGACCGGTCTTGAGGTCACAAAGGACATTCCGATTGAACCCTTTACTCCAGTCATGGGGGTTCATACCGGACCCGGGTTGTATGGCTTGGGTTATTATTATGAATGAAGGAAAATCAATTACGGGGTAGCATGATCAATAGTCAGCATCTATTCACATCGATAGTTATGTATTTTTTATTGATTCTATTTGGATATCTACTGGGTTCTATACCGAGCGGTTATCTGGCTGGAAAATGGATCAAAGGAATCGATTTAAGGCAATATGGCAGCGGAACAGTCAGCGGCTCCATGGTCTGGGAGCATGTCGCAAAATGGGCGATAATTCCGGTCGGGCTTTTCGATATATTCAAAGGTGCAATTCCCACCTGGCTTGGTTTACACCTGGGGATGGGGGAGGTGGTGGCTATGCTGGCTGGTATTTTTGCCTTGATCGGTCACAACTGGCCGATTTACCTGAAATTTCACGGTGGGCGTGGTTTTAGCCCATTTATGGGCGAATTGCTGATTATTTTCCCTTGGGGAGCTTTAATTGTTTTGGCTGGTCTCGGATTGGGTAACCTTTTTCATTCTGCTGCCATACCGTTGTTTACTGTAATTCTCCTGCCAATTTTTGCCACCTGGATAGGCGGACCTCCCATCGTTTTTTGGTGTTGTATTCTCATGACGTTAATCACTTTGATAAAAAGGGTAGAAGCCAATCAACGGCCTCTGCCGACCGATCAAACCGAACGGCGCAAAGTTATCCTCCGGCGAATTTTCTTGGATCGTGATATCCCGGACCACCAGGCATGGATTCGCAGAGAGCCACGAAATTAATAAAGGAACCTTTTATGGAATTCTTACCCGAGCATGGGTCCTGTTTTGTTTGTGGGAAGTCAAATCCCAGGAGTATTGGGATTGCCTGGCAACTAATAGCGGGAAATCAAATTTTTGCTTCCTTCGCGTTTGGTGATTTTCAACAAGGCCCTCCAGGGTTTGTACACGGAGGTGCTTCAGCAGCTGTGCTGGACGAAGCCATGGGATTGGCTGTTTTCTATTCCGGTTACAGGGTTGTCACTGCGAATCTGTCGATTGATTATCGCAAACCAATACCATTGGGGCAACCGATGACAATCCAGGCTGTAATGAGCGGTAAAACCGAGAGGCGTATCCTCGCTCTGGGTGAGATCTTATTCCCGGATGGTTCTGTGGCTGTTTCTGCAAAGGGAATTTACGCAGAAGTAAATCATTTTTTCGACAAGGTGATGGATCAATTTTTGGAGCCACAAAAATGAAGCGATTGATTTCAAAGATAATCTGGATCTCCATTTTTTCAATCGCCATGGCGTACTTGGAAGCCGCCATCGTAGTATATCTGCGACGATTATTCGGTATTGGCGACTTGATTCTTCAGGTTCCACCTTTTGATCAGCAAATCGCGGTCATTGAATTGGGAAGAGAGCTGGCAACCTTAATTATGCTCCTGGCGATTGGATGGATCGCGGGGCATAATATTCAGTCGCGGTTGAGCTATACACTGATCACTTTTGGTGTTTGGGATATTTTCTATTACCTTTGGTTAAACGTATTCATCGGTTGGCCAAAAAGTTTTTTAGATCCCGATCTATTATTCTTAATCCCTCTTCCATGGTGGGGTCCAGTACTCTCTCCTGTGCTAATTTCGATATTGATGATCACAGGAGGAATAGCGGTGCTTAAGGAAAACGTCAACAAAGCCTTCGTCCATTTTCCGCTTTCATTTTGGATTCCACTCATCTTGGGCATCTTGTTGATGCTTTATTCTTTCATGGCGGATGCAATTCGGATTTTACCTGCATCCGCTGCTACACTAAACAATTTAAAACCATCCCAATTTAATTGGCCAGTGTATTTAATTGGTTTGGGTCTGGCTTTCGTTTCAGTCCTGCAAATATTGATCANNATGAAAATTCGTTACCTTGGACACTCATGTGTGGAAATTATTGGCAGGCATCATCTCCTGATCGATCCGGACTTTACACGGAGTCCTTTACCGGAAGTTGAGTATATTTGTGTTTCGCATGCCCACAAGGACCATCTCGGGAAGGTGGCTCAGATTCCCACCGGCATTGTATTGGCTTCTCAAGACGTGTGCGAGATTGCATCAAAAATTGGGGTGCCTTCTTCCCGTCTTCAACCAGTGACCGTTGGAGAGCGTATTGAAAACATCGAGATTATGCCAGGTTTTAGTGTGGTGAAAGACCCGGTTTATTTCATCATCAGTTTGCTCTTTCGCTTTAAGATCCCCGATCCAGGAGGAACACCACTTTCATTTTTAATCCATGATGATGCAGATTTATTGCATATCGGTGATGCTCATCAATTTCCTCCAGAAATTCACCCGGATATTTTATGCCTGCCCTGGCGCACTTCGCCGATAGGACCTGATAAATATAAATCCGTTGTTATTGAAATGGCCAAGAGAATGACAGTACCCTATATCCTCCCAATTCATTACGATCTGCATGGGTCTGAAGCGAATCCGCATGAATTAATCTCCCGAATTGATTCAGTCATCCTACAAGGAGAAAACTGGTTCACGTTTGAAGAAAAGGAGTTACTGGAAAATTGAAAAATATTTCTCAGTCTATTATTCTCATGTTTCCTGGCAGCCATCCCTTTTGGTTGGATACTTTTAGTACTGGTAAAAGGCGTGGATATCCGGAAAATGAGCAGTGCAAGAACGGGAGACACGACCACACGCGGGTCAGTGCTGAGAATATTCACTCCGGCCTGTCTGCTGATGACTTCAGCGTGCGGACTTGCTCCAATCAAAGCATGTTACGGAACGCAGCATGCACTGGCGATCAAGCAAGAATTCTAAGCACATCTAATTGAGGAAGGACTAGACGATGAAAAACCGAAAAGTAGCCATTGTTACAGATGGGACATGTTCGTTATCCCCAGCACGAGGGGAGGAGTTGGGAATTCATATCGCACCTATTTATGTTACGTTTGGTGATAAGACCTACCGTGCTGGCATAGATTTGAATGATGCGGAATTTTATAAACTTCTCGCTGCCAGTAAAAAATTACCGACGACTGCGCAGCCGACTGTGGATGATTTTGTCAATATTTATAATAAACTCGCTGATGAGGTTGATGAAATTATTACGATTGTGATTTCGCATCACATGAGTGCGACTATTCAATCCGCTGAAATGGCCAATGAACATTTTACTAAAATTCCTGTTCATATTGTCGATTCTGAATCAGTTTCTCTCGGCCTTGGGATGATGTCGCTCGCTGCTGCCAGAGCGGCGGGACAGGGTCAGGATGCCCAAAGCATTTTAAAGTTGGTTGACGACATTAAAAAGCGTCTAAATGTAATTTTCACGGTAAAAACGCTGGAATATTTACATAAAGGCGGAAGAATTGGGGGAGGTACGGCATTTTTAGGTTCAGCCCTTGATATCAAGCCAATTTTATACATTAGTAACGGAAGGATAGAACCTTTAGAAAAACAACGCACTCGAAATCGTTCGCTTTCACGGTTGTTAGAGTTAATGAAGGAAAAAGTTGGTGATCAACCTGTCCACATAGCGGTCTTGCACGGAAATACTCCCCAAGAAGCCACACAATTTGAGCATTCAATCAGGGATCAATTCAATTGTATTGAATTAATCACATCTGACATGGGACCAGTCATTGGCGTTCATGCAGGGCCAGGGACATTGGGATTAGTTTTTTACACAGCAGCATAACAAAGGAAAGGATCGCCTGGTCATGTCCTTGGACGTACAAATGGTTAGTTTGATTGGCATTGGCTTACTGACGGGAAGTGTTGTTGGTTTAACCGGCGCAAGCGGAGTGGTGGTTGTTGTACCTCTTTTATCTGTTTTACTCGGTTTTTCAATGCATTCAGCGATTGGGACGAGTTTATTTGTTGATGTCATTACCCCCCTATTCGTCGCCTGGTCTTACTATAAAAACGGGAATGTAAATATTAAATCAGGGCTCTGGCTTGCTCTTGGAGCCATCGTTGGCGCCCAGGTCGGTTCCCTGTTTGCAAATCAGGCCTTAACCGGCGGACAGATGGGGGTAGGGTTTATCGTCATGATTTTCATCATGGCCATTGCCATGTGGAGAAAATCGATACTTCCTTCAAAACCCCGGATAGAAACTGAAAATACCCAACCGCTTACTCCTAAAACGGTATTGGTTTCACTCGGGATTGGGTTATTGCTTGGAGGAATGAGCGGATTGGTCGGGGCTGGAGGAGGAATGGCATTTTTGCTAGTCCTCGTTCTCGTCCTTAAATTTCCCATTCATAAGGCGATTGGTACTTCATCATTGATCATGTCCTTAACCGCTGCTTCGGGAACGATTGGGTATGCTCTTCATGGGAATGTAAATTTCTTATCAGGAATAGTCGTGGCGATCGGCTCGATTATTGGTGGCCTGCTAACATCCAGACTTGCGAACAGGGTAAGTGAGAAAACGCTCGAAAAAATAGTCAGCGGTGTATTTGTTTGCCTGGGTGTACTGATGATTTTTACCTCGAATTACTGATGAAAAAGGTTTGGGGATTATGACTATGCCGAAGGAAAAGATGCCATAAAAAAATTTCTTTTCTCGCTGATTCTTTTTATTGCTTTAGTCTTTGTCCTGACTCAAATCTCAGAAGTTTCGGAGATTGTAAGCATTCTGGGTCATGCGCAACCTTGCTTCGTTCTCCTGGCATTGATTCTTGTACTTTTGTGGATTACCACAATGGGATTTTCCTATCTTGTGATTTATCGGCTAGTTGGAATCAAAGAAACATTTTTACATATGATTGTACTAAGTTCAGCGGCGGTTAACTTCTTAGGTATTGTTACCCCTTCAGCAGGAATTGCTTCGCTGATGCTGTTCATATCAGACGCTAGAGAAAAGGAGATTTCAAGCGCGCGGGTTACTTTCGCCTGCATGCTTTATATCCTGCTTGATTATTTTGCGCTCTTTGTTGCCTCGCTGCTCGGTCTGCTCATTTTGCAGTCACACCAACAGCTAACCTGGCTCGAAATTGCTGCCACCTGCCTGTTGGGAGGAATTATTGGTGGGTTGGTTTTAATACTATTCTTAAGTAGCACACACCTTGATTTGTTGAAAAAAATCCTGGGTGTCATTTTTCAAATACTCAACCGCATTATTCGTATTTTTTCAAAAAAGAAAAGCATAAGCGATGAACAGGTCATCCATTTTTCAGAAGAAATTCATATAGGAGCCCAAACGATCCATAATAATATTCGGCTCTTGTTTCTGCCTATCGGTCTTGCTTTTGTGAATAAAGCGTTGTTGATTGCTATATTATCTTCACTTTTTCTGGCATTTGGACTCGCATTTGATCCGGGGGTTGTAATTGGTGGCTTTACGCTGGGTTATCTTTTTACAATTATTTCACCTACACCTTCTGGGATAGGAGTTGTGGAAGGCATGATGACCCTGGCATTAAATTCTTTGGGAGTTGACCTGGAAAGCGCTGCTCTTCTCACTCTTGCATTTCGAGCGATCACTTTTTGGACCCCATTTTTTTTGGGAATGGTCGCTTTTCGTACCCTTCTGCATAAACAAAAGGAATCTGCCTTCTAGATTTCTTTTACGCTTTAAGATTCTTGATCCTTACTAAATCGGAGAAAAAATGGAAAAGAAGAATCACATCCGCATTAACAACACAATCCTTGGACCTTTGGAACGCCCCGCACTAAATTGGCTTGCGGAACATTTACCTGCCTGGGTCACCCCCGACCATCTGACTGGTCTGGGATTGTTTGCATCCTTTCTAATTTTTATATCCTATTGTGCAACGAATATAAATATAAATTTTCTTTGGCTCGCGAGTTTCGGGTTTTTGCTGAACTGGTTTGGAGATAGCCTGGATGGAACCCTGGCTCGCAAACGCAAGATCGAGCGACCTTTATATGGGTTCTTTATCGACCATATCATTGACGCCATCAGTACTTTATTGATATTTTTGGGATTGGGGTTCTCTCCCTTTCTAAATATGGAATTGGCTTTGATAGCATTGATCGGATATTTACTTCTTTCAATTTATACTTATTTATCTACTTATACGAATAATGTTTTTCAAATTTCTTTTGGCGGATTAGGACCAACTGAAATTCGCGTTTTGGCAATCATGCTTAATGTTGCGATCTATTTCTATCGAGATCCTCTTGATAAATTTAATATTGGGAATATTTTATCCCTTACATTCTTAGATATTGCTGTTGTGGTTGTTGCGCTCATTTTGTATTCAATGTTCCTCATTATTTCTATAAACAGTGCAGGATCATTGAGAAAAATCGAAAATGAAAGGTTGATCAATAAGCCTCATCATCAAAACGACGATGAACAAATGAAGTAAAATAAAAATGGCTGTCAATAAAAGCCAATAAAATAAAAATTGCCCCAGCAATCGCCAGCACATTAGATAAAGCTACGGAGAACAAATCGCTTTTTATGTTATTTACAAAAACGATAGTCAATTCCCCCCAAGATTTGAACGCTGCATGACTAAGCTTCAAGGAGTACAGGTCAGGCAGATTATGCAACGCGAAGTAAGTATGGAAATTAACAATATAGCGATTGCGATTAGGCATCAAATCGGCAGTGAGGCGCATGTTTAGGTGAAAAGTTAGCGGAAAGATCAGGAATGCTCTTCTTTGATTGAGAAATCCTTCAGAGTATAGTTCGACACTGAATATTTAAAAAATGAAGTGGAAAGAAGGTGGAAAGAAAGAAAGAGCACCTTTTTCTTCATGATAAAAAATTCAATGAAAAATTTAGCATATTATGTTTAATTGGAGGAACTCATATGGACTTTTGGCTCGCAGTAACCAGTACTATTCGTCATCTTCACCCATTGATGACTGATTTTCCGGCAGCTTTCTTACCTCTCAGCGTTGTTTTAAATCTCCTTTCAGGAAAATGGCCAAATCTTCGGCAATCTGCCTGGATTACAATGCTGGTAGGGACGGGAGGAGCAATCTTGGCCTTCATAACTGGTGATGCCACGGCAGAAAACTTGTCTTCCACATATAGACAACTTGTACCGCCTCATCAAATTATGGCAATTGTAACAACGCTTATTTTTACCGGATTGTCTATTTGGAAATGGAGTGCCCAACGAAAGAAAATCGAAGTTATGCATCAACCTCTTTTTATTATTATTTCCATTATCGGCATGGTCTGCCTGATTATTACTGGAATGTATGGCGGAAGTATGGTCTTCGATCACGGCGTTGGGGTAAATGTTGTTCAATAAGTTTTATTCCAGGTATGGTTAATTTCACCTATCATGCTATCGAAATTAATTGACTGTAGGTTAATTGGCAATCAGTTATCCTTTGCAAACCTTTAGACCAAGGTATTCAGACCGTTTACTCCTTAAACTGCCATTGCTGGTCGTCTCGGAAACCGAAGCGGATGATGGATTTGAACTAACTACAAATCCTGATATCAAAGAACCGCATTGGGGTGATATGAGCCTTAATCCTGATGTTGTGCCGTTTGTACGACAAGCTCCGCTAACACTCGCACTTGAGGCAAGTTGCGGGTGTCAGTTGAACTGACGAACCTTGCTTTATGCTTGCAAGGAATCATGCTGCCTACAAGTGAAAAAATAGTTGATCGATGCCCGTTAAGTATCTGTCTAATGCGGGTTCTTCAAAAAGAGAGTCCTTCTTATTTTGATTGTTTCAGAATTTCGTTGTGTCGCGAATCCGCTGATCAATCCGATAAAGAATCTATTGATAACGTAGATAGGTCTTGGTCAGCAAGCAGGTGCTCTATCACCTGCCGCAAGACTTTTTCGGAGACCGCTCCAGGCAGCAGCCAATGCTGGTTGAATATCAACGTGGGGACTGCGTAAACGCCCAACTGCTGCGCCTCTCTAATATCTGCTTCGACTGCCTGCCTCACGGCCGGGCTCTTAAAGTCAATCTCCCAACGGGTGGCATCCAGCCCAATGTCGATGGCACAACCTTTCAATATTTCGGTATCTGTTATATTGTTTGCCTCTACAGCGTGAGCTCGCTGCACGCGGTCAAACATATTCCAATGGGCAGCCATTCCCCCCTGGAATTGAGCTGCTTTACACGCCAACAACCCCGGCATTGAATAAGGATAAGGAAATTTGCGCTGACGCATCAGGCTGACGTTTATCTTTTCACCATCAGGATTTGCAGCAGCGGCAGACCAGTGCCCGAGGATTTCTTCTTTACCATTGACCGCATCCCCGAACATCTGAGAGATTGAATTTGAATTTGGCGCAAGTGCGAACGCGTGGTGAACGATTTCAATTTGCGGGAAATCGAGGCTGATTCGCCGCAGCCTTGCTGAAGTAAGGAAGCACCACACACAAAGAACATCATGGTAGAAATCAATGGTCATTTTTGACATTATTTTTTTATCCTGTTGAAAACATCCAGGCTGCATCTTTCAACCTGCCAAACCTTAAATTCTACTGACCCAAAGCGGAAAAATGGGAGTTATGGACTTCATAATTCGAGTAATACAGAAAAGATTCCGTCTGTAACAGAATCAATCTGCTTGATTGCGAGAACTCTCCTCTCCTTGTTTCCCTTTCGAACTGTTGCCGAGTAAAAACAAGGAGAGAGGGTTCAAACAGGTGCCGCTATATCATTAATCCCACAGGAAGCCAACTCCGCGTTTCCCCAGAATCTCATCATTAAAAATTAGTTTACCGCTCTCATTGGCCATTCCCTGGCAAACATGGATGGGTAACAAATGCTCTTCGCGCGGATGGCAGTAACGTGCGTTTGGCGCTGATTCCCAGTGAATCAGGCGCTGCTCTCTTTCGCCCTGGGTGAGGGGACTGGTAACAGTTTCTATCAGCCAGTTCTGGAATGCCTCATTTCGTGCATCAGCACCCCCCGTTGGATTACCAAAAAAGGCATTCTGATTATGGAATGAAAACCCTGAGCCAATGACCAGCACGTTTTCAGAAAGCAAACCGCGGAGTGCATTCCCTAAAGCCATATGGGTCGCAGGGTTAAGTCCTCGAACCAGGGAGAGCTGGGCAACGGGGATATCTGCTTCTGGGTACATCAACTTTAAGGGGATGAACACGCCGTGGTCATATCCTCTTTCATTATCGATTCTTATTGAGAAGTTGTTTTTTTGCAACATCTCTTTGACCCTTCCGACCAATTTTAAATTGCCGGGTGCTGGATAAGTGATGTTGTAAGCTTCATCAGGAAACCCATAATAGTCATAAAAAAGGGAGGGTTTTTCTGCTCCCAACAGGGTAGGCTCCCGTTCTTCCCAGTGAGCACTGATCACGAGGATAGATTCCGGACGGCGAAGCTGAGATGGTAATTTTTTCATAAACTCCACCATCGTCTTGTGTCCGGGATCGCCAAGAATAGGCAATGGGCCACCTCCATGGGAAAAATACACAATCTGCGCGGCTCGATTATTTGAATTTTGCTCTGTCATTAAGGTCCTCCTTTAAGGATCGACTTGTCTGAACATAATTAACATGTCAAATTACTGTTTTCGCTGAAAGTGAACACCTGTCTCTCGTTCGATTTCTTCCAGACTCTTGACAAAGTGTTCGTAGGGATGAGCACCTACAACAGCGTATTCGTCATTAAGAATATAGGTGGGAACCGCCTCAATTCCAAGCTCACGCGCTTCTTCCAAATGTATGCCGACAACTTCACTGAACTTGCCACTTTCAACTTCGCGTCGCATGTCCGCACCATCCAATCCGATTTCTGATGCTACTGTCATTAAAACGTTCCACTGGCTGATATCTTCGCCGCGGCCGTAATATCGGTCAAAGACGGCACGGTGAAACTCCAGTCCTTTCCCTTTTCGATTTGCATATTCGGTGGCTTCATGTGCCAGCCGGGTATTGGGTAGACGATCTGGAAAAACCATGGGTAAACCAACATCGTCCGCCATCTGTTTAAGTTTAGAATTTGTTTGTGCCATGTGAGCTTTAACGTGAGGAGGCAATTCCATTCCTTCGGGAGGAGTATCCGGGCGGAGGTAATAAGGACGCCAGGTGATATCGAGCGTGAAATTTTGCTCCAGCTTTTCTACAACTCCCTGCCCGACATAGCACCAGGGGCAGACGTAATCGGAGTAAATCGTAAGTTTTAAGGGTTCCATTTGTGTTTTATACTCCAGTTCTTATCTTTATATTCAATCATGTTCTTAGTGGTTGTTAACCTGCAAACCCTCTTCGTGGGATTTAGTTCTTGGAGGTGGACAGAATTAAACGGCGCACCTCCGGCATAATTTCGGTAAGAAAAATTTTTGCCTGCTCTACAGCATCTCCCGCTACCGGCCAAAAAACAAATACGTCATGGCGGTAGCGTTGATGATAGTGCAGAAGGGTTTCTATCCATTCCGACACTGATCCCTGGAGAATGCCGGGGCGGTGGAATGAGAACCGTTCTGAAGGATTAGTTTGGATTGCACCAAACAAGTTGTACCCCCGGTGAATTTCTTCCGGCTTGCGGCCGGAACTGGCCGCCCCTTCATCCAGCAGCCTGTTTACCATTTCCAACTGGTCAGGCAAAATATAGATGGTGCCAATTATCCAACCATCTCCCTTACTGCCAGCCAGGCGCAGCATACGGGGTTTGCCAGCTCCAACCCACAAAGGAATTCTGTGGGCAGGGACCGGTCCATTTATGACCTGTTTTACCTGATGGAATTTTCCTCGGAATGAAAACTCCCTCCCTGAATTTTCAAGCATTCCCCGTAAAATTGTCAGATATTCAGAAAAAGCCTGGTATCTTTCGCCAGGTGTATCGCCAACAATTCCATCCCACGCTTGCATTCCTTCCTCGTATCCCCCAGCACCCAAACCAAGCTCCAATCTTCCAGCACTGATCACATCCAGGGTGGCCGCCATTTTGGCCATCATGGCTGGCGGTCGCAATGGGGTGTTCAACACATTCGTCATCAGGCGGACGCGTTCGGTACGAGAAGCCAGAGTGGTCAGCAACGTCCAGGTATCCAAGAAATCGGGGTTATATGGATGATCCTGAATTGTCAAAAGGTCAACACTGCTCGTGTCCGCAAGCCGGGAAAGGGTTTGCGCGGTATCCAAACCAGTGATGGAGGGATCGATATTAATCCCAAAGACAGGTGAAATGGCAGGAGAGTCCATATCAGTAAAATTCCTTGATAATATGAATTTCCGGCCAGTTATTCATGAACCGTCTCTCTCACAAAATTGGCTGGATTTTCCTCAAATTCTTGCTGGCAGCCTGCAGCGCAAAAGTAATACTTTTCACCCCTGTATTCGCTTATGAACTTTGCGGTTTCAACTTCAACTTCCATTTTGCAGACAGGGTCAATTTTAGTAGCCACTTGATTCTCCTTTTGAAGATCTGAATAACATTCCCCGGTGACTGGGTCACAGTAGTTTCCAGAACCATCGAAATTATTTTTTCTCAAATTAATAGGTTGCATTCTAATAAACCTCCTCAGGATACCAGCGTGAAACCCAATTCGCCAGTTCGCAGAACACAGACAGAAGATCATATCCTTTGGTTGTCAGATAGTATTCTACGTGCGGATGGCTATCTGGAATAACTTCCCGTTGGACGATTTGTTCCCTCTCTAGCTGTATAAGTCTTTGAGTCAACGTGGAGGGATTTAGACCGTTCATTATTTCCTGGAGTTCACAAAACCGGCGCCGTTTCTGAAGGTAATAGATTAATTCAAAAGTCCACTTGGATCCAAGGAAATTCGCGGCTTTAGAAATTGGGCAGGAATTTTTCATATCATTCCTTACTATAAAATATATAGTGGATAAATTATACA